>VAXZ01000095.1 GCA_005885035.1 Actinomycetota bacterium | reverse complement strand
GTGATGGCGTTCGAGCAGCTCCTTCCAGCCGCGATCCCCGATCTCCGCCACCCGCTCCGTCGACCCGACCACGTCGGTGAACAGCACGGTCGCGAGCGCGCGGCTTAGCTCGGCCTCTTCGTGCCGAACTTTCTCGATGAATCGGCGGATCTCGTCCGCGACTCGGTCGGAAGCGCCCCAAAAAGGCAAGTAATCGCGACCTGGGATCTCGACGAAGATCGACCCGGGGATCAGCGATGCGCTGAAGCGTGCCTCATCGAAGTCGTCTGCACCGCTCGAATGCATCGCGAGCGTGGGGACCTGGACAGCCGCGAACACCGAGCGCACGTCGGAGTCGCGTCGCGTCCGCTGGATCGCCGCTGCGGATCCCGGGCTCGCAGCAGCGCGGAACATCCGCGCGGCTCGCTCGAGCACGTCGGGCGAGAGTGTGGCTTCCGGCACGACCTGGCTGAGGTCCCGTCGAGCGAAGTCGATGGAGCCCCAGTTCCGCTCCATGTCCTCGATGTCAGCCTCCCACTTGTCATCCGTCTGTCCGAACGGATAGTCGGGTGCCCATCGCCCACGTGCGTACGGAGCCCACAGCACGAGGCCGATTGTTCGGTCGGGGTGCGACGCCGCGAACAAGCAGGTCAACATCCCACCGTCAGTTAGGCCGAACAGCAGCGCCCGCTCGCTCCCGACCGCATCAAGCACGGCGCGGATATCGTCCATGCCTGCTTCGAGGGCGTTGGCATCCGCCAACCCCTCGCGGTCGGACAGGCCAGTTCCTCGACGGTCGAACAGGATCAGACGGGAGAAGCTCGCCAACCGCTGCCGAAACGCCGCATGGAACGGGACGTCGCCGTCGGCGTCGATGTTCGACATGTAGCCGAACGCGTAGACGAGGTCGACCGGTCCATCGCCCAAGACGAGGTACGCGATGTGCGTTCCGTCCGCCGTTGTGGCGTATCGCAGTTCCGGCCGACTCATAAGGGCATCCTGCACGCGCTACGTTGCGCGGGCAACCGGGAGCCGTCTGACCGCTGACGCGTGGACTGGGTCACGTGTCAGCTCGGCGAGCCCGGGATGCCTCGACCCATCTCCAATTGAGGAACATACGGGCCGAGGCAGCCTCATCCTTCTGTGACTGTGATGGAGCGTAGTTCCTGGGTTGAGCGTCTGTACTTCCCGATGAAGAGGCTCGGCGAGCAGCCGTGAGAGGGGTCATTAGTGAAGGTCACCGAGGTGGTAGAGGACGGCCCAGACGTTCTCCTTACCTCTTCAGGGAGCAGGGTGGATCTGCATCACGACGGCGGCACGCGCCCCAGCGCGTTCGGACCCGTTCCCGGGAGGGCGACGGAGCCAGAGGTGGGGACGGTCGGCGCGGAACCACACGCTCTTCGTGGTCCACAACTCGCCCATGACGACGCCCAAGTTGCGGGACGCAAGCCTCGAGCAGATGATTGGGCGAGGAAGGAGAACGAGCATGGGCAAAGTCCGCACTGGGCTCTCCGTCTCGCTTGACGGGTTCATAAGTGGGCCGAATGACGGCCCAGAAGCACCCATGGGAGTCGGCGGCGAGAGGCTCTTGGCCTGGTACTCCGCTGGCGACACCGAATACAGGCTGCCTGGAACCGACATGGTCTTCATGGTCTCGGCACAGACCGCCGAGTTCCTCAAAGAGACGCGCGAAACGACAGGGGCGTTGGTGTTCGGTAGAAGGACGTTCGACCTCACCCACGGGTGGGGTGGCAAACACCCGTTGGACGTGCCGGTCTTTGTTCTCGGCGGCTCGGTCCCACAAGAGTGGGTCTACGAAGGATCGCCGTTCACGTTCGTCACGGACGGACTCGAAAGCGCCGTAGAGCAAGCGAAGGCGGTCGCAGGCGACAAGGACGTCGGCGTGGGTGCCGCGAGCATCGTGCAGCAGTGCATCAAGGCTGGGCTCCTCGACGAGATACACATGGACCTGGTACACGTCCTGCTCGGGGGCGGCGTCTCATTGTTCGACCACCTAGGCACCGGCCCGATCGACCTGGAGAGGACGAGGGTGATCGAGGGCGCTGGGGTCACGCATCTCACCTTCCGCCTCATGAAGTGAAGTAGGCCCGAGTCTCGCGTGCGAAGTTCGGGAAAGGTCGGCGATCCAGGTCAGTTTCAATCCCTGATCGTTGGTCCATGACCCGATCCGCCTGAAGGCCGCGCCCAAGGACGGTCGGCCACGTTCCTAGAGTTTCCCGGGAGATACAGACGCTTGAACCTGCCACGCGCCCCGGCGTCCCTGGCCGCGTTCCCGAAGGGACCGATCTACAACTAGGGAACATATCGGTACTCTCGGACCTGAAGGACGGTCTTCGCTCGGGCGCGGGACGATGGGCGTCGGACGTATCACCTGATGGCTCAGGAGTCGTCGCTGTGAAGGAACGAACCACCGTGCGGCTGGCCCGGGCCTGGTGGCTCCTGACGATGGGATTGCTGGTCCTCACCGTCGTGCTCGGGATCTTGAGCAGCGGCGAGGAACCGGCTGACTGGTTCAGCACCGCGGTCCTGGTCGGGATGACCGGGTTCGCGACCGTGGGGGCGTTGGTCGCCTCTCGCCACCCACGGAACCCGATCGGCTGGCTGTTCTCGGCGATCGCGTTCGGCGTCGTGCTGGTGGGCTTCCGCGAGACCTACGTCGTGTACGCCCTCTTCACCTCGCCCGGGTCGCTCCCGGGGGCCACCGTCGTGGCCTGGCTGGGAGGCTGGATCCCGCTCCTGGCGATCACGTCGATCCCGTTCGTGTTCTTGCTGTTCCCCGACGGGAGCCCGCCGTCGAGGCGGTGGAGGCCGGTGGGATGGATCGCGCTCGCGAGTATGAGCCTCCTCGTCCTCGGCAACATCGTGGTTCCCGGTCCGCTCGGCGGATTCAACCTCGAGCGCATCCACATCGCGAACCCGACCGGCATCCAGGGTCTCAGTGGTGTCGCCAACGGCATGCTGACGGCCGGCGCCCTCGGCGTGGTCGTCGCCGGCGTCGCCTCCGTGATCGCTCTCGTCCTGCGGTTCCGCCGAGCCCGTGGCGAGGAGCGTCAGCAGCTCCGGTGGCTGGCATACGTGGCGGCTGCAACGGCGGCCGTTCCCCTCATCGGGATCGCCTCCGTCTTCGCCGGCGTCGACCTTGGCAACCTCGTGTTCCCCTCCTTCTTCCTCCTCATCCTCATCGGGATCCCCGTTGCGTCCGGCATCGCGATCTTGAAGTACCGCGTGCTCGATCTCGACATCGTGATCAAGAAGACGGTGGTGTTCGGCGCCGTCGTCGTACTGGTCACGGCCGTGTATCTCGCGGTCGTCGTCGTCGTGGGGCCCAGTGTCGGTGGCGAGGGCAGCGGCGTCGCGTCGCTCGCCGCGACCATCATCGTCGTCCTTGCCTTCCAGCCGGTCAGCAGGTGGGCCAGGCGCCTGGCCGACCGGCTCGTCTACGGGGAGCGAGCTACCCCCTACGAGGTGCTCTCCGGGCTCTCCGATCGACTCGGCGCCTCCTATTCCACCGAGGACGTTCTGCCACGTCTCGTGCAGATCCTCGCGGCAGGGACGGGGGCGACGCAGGCGGGCGTGTGGCTGCGAGTGGGACCGGATCTCCGCCGTGCGGCCAGTTGGCCCTCCGGTTCGGATGGGACCGCGATCAATGTCCGGCTCTCGGGCGACGACCTTCCCGAGTTCCCCGGTATGGATCATGCGTTCGCAGTTCGCCATCAAGGTGAGCTCCTCGGCGCGCTCACGGTCGCCGTGCCGCCGAGCGACCCACTGACCCCGTCCCAGGAGAAGCTGCTCCGCGATCTCGCGGCCCAAGCCGGTCTCGTCCTTCGCAACGTGAGACTGGTCGAAGACCTTCGGGCCTCGAGGCAGCGGATCGTCGCGGCCCAAGACGAGAGGGCCAAAGCCCTCGAGCGAAACATCCACGACGGTGCTCAGCAGCAGCTCGTTGCCCTCGCCGTGAAGGTTCGGCTCATGGAGAGCGTGATCCGCACAGATCCCGAGAAAGCCCTGGCCATGGCACGGGAGGTAGGAGCTGATGCGGGAGACGCCCTCGAGAACCTCCGCGACCTGGCCCGCGGGATCTACCCGCCCCTGCTTGCCGACAAGGGTCTGGTTGCGGCCCTCGAGGGGCAGGCGCGGAAGGCGGCCATCCCCACGGAAGTCCTCGTCGAGAACGTGGGCCGGTACGCACAGGACGTCGAGGCGGCAGTGTATTTCTGCAGCCTCGAGGCACTCCAGAATGTCGCGAAGTACGCGCATGCGTCGCGAGCCTCCATCAAGCTGACCCAGATCAACGGCAGCTTGACCTTCGAAGTCGCTGACGACGGCGATGGCTTCGACCCGACCACGACCGGCTACGGCACCGGCCTCCAAGGCATGGCGGACCGCCTCGACGCTATCGGTGGAACGCTCATCGTAAGGAGTGAGCCGGGCTACGGAACGAGCGTGACTGGACGCGCTCCTGCCGGGTCGCTCCGGGAGCCGATCGCATGAGCGGAGCCCTTGACACTGTCGTCGCTCCGCGGGGCGAT
>VAXZ01000094.1 GCA_005885035.1 Actinomycetota bacterium | reverse complement strand
ATGAACGTGCGCACGACCCGTCGGCCCGCGGTCTCCTCGTCCCCCGCCCGGAGAAGCTCGTCGCATCGATCCGCCTCGCGCCGAGCGCCGAGCCGGGCGAACGACTCCCTCGCCGCTTCCAGCTCCAGAACCGCGGAGGTCTCGTCCCCCGATAGGCGGTGGGCGAGAGCGAGCGACCGGCGTGTCTGCGCGGCCTCGAACGGTGCGTCGACCTCGGTCCAAGCGCGCAGGCCTTTGCGGAGCTCAACGATCGCGGCGGTCGCGTCCTCCTCGTACGTGAGCGTGGAGCCGTTGGTCTGGTGCGACATCGCGTGCAGCACCGGCGAGTCCAACCTCGACGCGATCTCGCTCAGCTCATCGGCGGCCGCGCGGGCGTCCGTCACGTCGTGCGCGACGAGCGCGATCTCGGTCTTCGCGGCGAGCAGTCGCGCCCGGTTGAGCGGGTCGGCCGCGTCGGCCAGCGCGGTCGCGATCGACGCCCGAGCCGCCTCCGTGCGGCCACGCGCGAGGTAGACGAGCGCGAGGCCGGGATGCGGTTCGTAGCCGAGCTGATGGGCCGTCCGGAACGCCTCCTCGGCACCGTCCAGGTCACCGAGCCTCAACCGGACCTCGCCGATCTCGTTCGATCCGGCGCCGGCCTGCGGGAGCCTCCCATACGCGGTCAGTTCGGTCAGCGCCCGGCGCGCCTCGTCCTCGGCTTCGGGGAACGCACCTCGGAGACGCATGATCTCCGCGCGCTGCACGCGACACACGCCCGGGAAGCCGGTGATCGCCTGACGTTCGCACCATCCCGCCGCCGCGGCCGTCCACTCAGCGGCACGCCGGTAGTCGGCGACCGACCGGCACACGCCGAGCGTGATGCAGTAGATCGAGCCGGCGGCGTACGGGGTGAGCTCGCCGCCGACGGCAGCAAGGATGCCCTCGTCCACCAGACCGAGACCCCGCTCGACCTCTCCGGAGGCGACCAGCGAACCCCCATGGAGGACGAGCCCGAAAGCGACCAGATCCCGGTCATCGAACCGCGCGCCGATCTCCCGGGCGCGACTCGCATGCTCGATCGCCTCCTCGACCGCGCCTCGGTCGAAGCTCGATCGGACGAATGACATCTCCAGGTATCCCAACTCGACGCACTCGGGCTGATCCTGCAGCAGCCGAGCCGCCCGTTGCAGCCAGCCGTTCCAGAGGGCGGACTCCATCCTGTCGGCGTGTTCGTTGGCGAGGCGGATCGCGACGGCGGCGGCGCGCCGTGGGTTCCCTTCGGAGGAGTAGGTCGCGAAGGCGCGTTCGAACGCTTCGAGGCTCTCGTCCGGGTGGGCGCTCCACCACGCCGCCTCACCCAGACCTTCCCAGTCCTCCCCGCTCAGCTCCTCGCGGTCGCGGAGCGAGACGAACGCTTCGTAGGCGCCCTGCCAGGCGTGAGCGTCGAGAGCCTTGCGAGCGCCTTCACGGATCTGGATGTCGGACACGACGCCACCTCGCCCGGCATCATGGCACGCGGGCGAGGTACTCCGATGGCGCCTCCGCCGATCAAGACGTCCTGATCGCCGGCGACCTGGAACCTGAACGTTCCCATCGAACCCTCAGCCGTTCGCGTTACGCCGGGCGGGGCTGCAGCTCGAAGATCTTGATCGGCCGACTGATCCCTTTGAGGAGGATCTCGTCGATCGGACGGCCGACGGCGACGTCGGTCACGTCCGCCAACGTTCGCTCGGTCACCAGGATCTGGCCTGACGCAGCTCGATCGGCCAACCTGGCTGCCAGGTTGACTTCGTTGCCCAGCACCGTGTAGTCGCTGCGCGCCGGCGAGCCGATATCGCCAACCGTGACCCATCCGGTCGCGATACCGATCCCGATCTCGAAGGAGTACTGATACCGGCCCATCCATCGCTGCTGCAACTCCGCCATGCGCTCCTGCATCTCGAACCCCATCAGGACCGCTCGCCTCGCGTGATCCTCCTGGGGGAGTGGGTCCCCGAAGAACACCATCACCGCGTCTCCCACGTACTTGTCGAGCGTTCCCCCATGTTTGAAGACGATCTCGGTCATCTCGGTCAGGTAGTCGTTGAGCTCGTCCACGAGCTGTTCGGGCTCCATCCGTTCCGCCGCCGCGGTGAAGCCGCGGACGTCGGAGAAGAAGATGGTGAGGAGCTTCCGGCTGGTCGTCAGGGACACGTCGCGCTCGCCCGACAGGATCGACTCGGCGAGGTGCGGCGAGAGGTAGCGCTTGAGGCGGGATGCGCGCTCGAGCTCCGCGACCTTCGTATCGATCGTGGTTCGCAGACCCGTGTTGAGGGTCTCGAGTTCCGCGTACAGCGTCGCCAGCTGCTCCGCCGTGCGGTTGAGGTTGCTCGTGAGGTTCCCGAACTCATCGCGATTGGGCACGGAGACGCGGGTCAGGAAATCGCCGTTCGCGATCCGGTCGAGCCCCCAGTCGACCCTCCTGACCGGGCGGATCAGCGACCACGACAGGATCGCTCCGAGCACGAGGGCACCCAGCAGCGAGACGCCCGAGAACGTCGCGACGGCCAGGGTCAGGAAGCGGCGATGGCTCGCGAAGGCCGCCGTTTCCGCGATCGCCCGTTGCTGCGAATCGGCGATGAGCGAGTTGAGCGCGTCCTCGAGCACGTGCGACTGCGTGTGCTCGAAGTCGATGTGCATGGTGATCGCCTGCGCTCGTTGGCCCGCTTCGTCCAGGGCCGTCACCCGGTCGCTCATCAAGGTGAAGCGATCGTTCGCTGCCTGGAGCTCGTCGAAGAAGGCGGTCCTGTGCGGTACGGCGTACGTGCGCAGCTCGGCGAGGTTCTGCGCGAAGAGGTTCTTCGCCACATAGATCTTTCCCGTCCAGGTCTCGTCGCCGGTCAGCAACGCCATCGCGCGGTAATGGCTCTGCGCCGTGACCTCGTAGATCATCTCCCGGGCCTGATCCGTCTGCCGGTTGAGCGCGGTTAGCGTCTCCACCTGCCGGTTCACGCGGTCGAGCACGGCGATGCACAGGACGCCCATCGACAACAGGAGGAGGGCGATCACGAGGAACCCCGCCAACAGCTTCGTGTGGACGGTCGCTCGGACCCTCGCGACCCAGTCAACGAAGGGTCGTGCGATGCGCGGCAGCGGTCCCAGATCGTCCCGCGGTTGGTCGGGCGGCGGTATCGGCGGCGCGGGTCGGGTGGTGTCGGACGACATCGGATCCCCTCCCTGAGTCGTTACGAGGTCGTGGGCGCCGAATCTATCCGGCTGGAGCGGCGGCCGAACGAGTCCCCGGTTTCGCTCGAACGCCATCCGGGTACCGAAGAACCATGGTCAGGCTCCATGGGAACCGATGAGGCAGGGAGAGGACGAGGGTCGAGAGCCAGACCATTCGGAGGGGGATGGGTCGTGAAACGTCTACTGCTGCTCGGTATCGGCATGCTCCTCGCACTCCCCGTGGCGGCACATGCCGACCCGGGACCGTCGGACGAAGTCGTGGTCATCCCGGGTACGTGTGACAACCCGACGACGATCGTCAGCGCACACAACACCCAGGACAAGTCGCTCGGGTATCTCATCAGGATCGACGGACGACTCGTGGAGGAGGGGCGCCTTGCTCCAGGCGAACGGGTCCAGCGGTCGTATACGGAGCCGCTCGGAGAGTCCCACTTCTTCCGGATCAGGCTCGGTCTGCCGGTCGACCACGTCTACTTCTCCGACGAGGCGACCGCGGACCTGACCAACTGCCCGAGTCCAACTTCCAGCTCGCCACCGCCTTCGAGCTCGAGCTCGACGACCCCGCCGCCCACGTCGTCGTCGAGTAGCAGTAGCTCCTCGACGTCGTCGCCCCCGTCCATCGGGGGGAACAGCGGCAGCTCTCCCACCCGGGGCCCATCGGTGAAGGGTGAGTCCGGCTCGAGGGGTGGTACCGCGTTCACGGGTCCGGAAGACCTTCCCTGGAGCGTTGCGGTCATGATGGTGCTGCTGTTCTCTGGCTCGCTGGCGCTTCGGATCGGCTCCCGGAGGTTGGCTTCCGTCCCCAGGCTTCCAGTCGGAGCTGAATCACACGCGCCGCCCAGAGATCCGGCAGTGCGGCGATATCGTGGACCGACATCGCCCACCCGTGGCCGAGCCCGGCCACCGCGGCGAGCCTGACGTTCGAGCCTCTTTCCTCGCCCGCTCGGCCTCCACCTGGAGCCGAGGAGGCTTGGGACCCCAACCACGCACGCCCTGAGTGCTGGTGCGTACTCTTCGGCTCGAGGAGGAGCCGTGGCTGGGCGACGAACGAACCTCGCACTGCTCGCGCTCTTGATCCTGGCGTTCGTGACGGGCGTGGCCTCCTGGTTGGTCGGATCGGCGCTGGTCCGGTGGATCGTGATCGCCCACGGGATCCTCGGTCTGGGCATCGTCGCGCTGGCACCGTGGAAACGGACGATCGCGAGCCGGGGTCTGGGACGCCGGCGTCGCGGCAGGGCGATCGCCATCACGTTCGCGGTGTTGATCGTGACCTCTATCGTGGCAGCGATCATCCACGTCACGGGGGTCGTTCGGTCGGTCGGGACCTTCTCGCCCCTCGGGATCCATATCGCGACGGCGATCGCGGCGATCGTGGTCGGCGTCGCCCATGTGATCCAGCGCCCCGTCCGGCCTCGCACGACCGATCTCTCACGAAGGAACCTCCTCCGAAGCGGCGCGGTGCTGGGTGCCGGCGCGGCCGGCTGGGTGGCGCTCGCGGGCGTGCTCCGCGCGACCGGCGCCCCGGGCGCCGATCGACGCCCGACCGGCTCGTTCGAAACGGGGTCCGGCGATCCGGCCGGCATGCCGGTCACGCAGTGGTTGAACGACTCCGTGCAGGAGCTGGATCCGGGATCGTGGCGCTTGGCGGGTGGTTCGCGGAGCAGGAGTGGCGAGGGGCGCGCCTGGACCGCCTCCTGGATGGCGCGGTTGGCGAGTCGATCGTCGTCCGATCGGTCACCGGCTACAACCGGCGGTTCCCGCGTTCCGGCGCCACCGGGTTACTGCTGGCGACGCACGTCGGTGACGCTCCGCTGTCCACCGGCCACGGCGCTCCCGCGCCGCTGGTCGTACCTGGCCGGCGCGGCTTCTGGTGGGTGAAGTGGGTGACGGGGATCGACGTGAGCGACGAGCCGTCGTGGTGGCAGTCACCGTTCCCCCTCACGTGAATCAGGGCGCGCGGCCGGTCTTTCACCATATATATGCTCGCCCGGACAGAGAGGGGGCGCATGGCGGAGACGGATGGGGCTCCCGGCGTTCGCTATAGGTTCGCGGAGCCCACGCTGGGGTTGCCCGCGTCACGGCGGGCCGTCGTCCTGGCTGCCGGGCGGTCGGAGCGGATGCGAGCCCTCA
>VAXZ01000093.1:4821-5749 GCA_005885035.1 Actinomycetota bacterium | reverse complement strand
ACGCCGACCGGTTCGTGCTCGCCGACCACCTGTTCACCTCTGAGTACGGACCGACGCTCCCCGAGCACCTCTACACGGTCGCCGCGAGCTCGTTCGGGATCATGGACAACAAGACCCATCACACGGACCTCCCCGGTCGGTATTGCGATGATCCTCACAGCTCGGTTCCGGCGTTCCCGCAGAAGCTGAGCGCGTCGGCCCAGCGACGGATCATGCGCCTCCAGAACCGTCTCACCGACGACCATCCGAAGGCGATGTTCGCGATCTCCGGATACCTGAAGAAGGTGCGCGCCTGCCTCCAGATCCCATCGCTCCCCGAGAAGCTGTCCCAGGCCGGGATCAGCTGGCGCTTCTACAACTCGCCGCAGTTCCCGATCGGCAATGTGCTCCTCGCGTTCCGGAAGATCCGGTTCACCAGCTTGTGGAACAACGTGGTCGAGAGCGACACGTTCCTTAACGACATCCGCGACGGGAGACTTGCTCAGGTTTCGTGGGTCAATCCGCCGGCGCCCTACAACGAGCATCCGATGCTTCCCCACCGTGATCAGAGCGTGTGCGCGGGGGAGAACTGGTCGGTCGCGGTGATGAACGCGCTCCAGGAGAGCCCGTACTGGGGATCGACGGCGGTCGTGATGGTCTGGGACGACTTCGGCGGCTTCTACGACCACGTCGACCCGCCGCAGTACGACATCATGGGGCTCGGCGCACGGTCGCCGGCCCTGATCATGTCACCGTGGACACGGCGCGGCTCCAACCCGAAGGGCGGCTCGGTCGATCATCACACGTACGAGTTCTCATCCGTGTTGCGGTTCATCGAAGAGATCTACGGGCTCCCTCCGCTGACGAAACGCGACGCGCAGGCCGACCCCCTGACCGGCGCGTTCGACTTCTCGAAGCCTCCCGACATGCACAAGCTGATCCTGCCCCT
>VAXZ01000093.1:0-4644 GCA_005885035.1 Actinomycetota bacterium | reverse complement strand
TGGCGCCGGACACAGGTTATTCAGCCGGTTCCTTTCGGTTCTGCACTTGAGGGCCTCTGTGGCGGCCGCGAAGAAACCGGAAAAGTCTCGATCGACGAGCCTCGCGATGTGCGCGTGGGAGCGCGAGCACGGTCCAGGTGATCGGGAACTGTATGAGCGAGAGATCCTGCCACGGATCCAGCAGCTGACCGTGCCGCACTTGATGGAACTAACGAGCCTCAGCCAGTTCCATTGCTGGAAGGTACGGAAGGGCGAACGGCGATTGCACGCACGGCTTTGGGGACTGATCGCGAGCGTTGAACTGACCTAGACAGGGACGCGGCGATCCGTTCGATCTCTTCGGTGTCGAGGCCCATGCGCCGATCAGAGATGGTCCCGTTCAGACGGTGTGAGCTGACAACGGTGACAGCTTTCGATCGGACGGGCTCAGCCTGCACATTCGCGTTCACGCACGCCACGATCGCTTCCACCCATCGAAGACCGGCTCTCTCCCGAATGGCGATCGCGCCCCTGATCGCCTGACGGAGGCAGGCATCGTCACGATGCCCATTCCTGTAGAGCACACCGTCGCGTACATCTACCCGGCCGGGCCAGTTCTTGGTCTCGACGGCAAAAACGCCGGTCGGTCCGACAACAACGTGATCGACATCTCCCCGCCCGATGTCCACATGGTCGATCGTCCGGTAACCGAACGCTTCCAGGTCATGCAGGGTCCGACTGACCTGGCACTCGCCGTCGGCTCCTTTGACCCAGGTGAACGGGTCGAGTCGACGCCCGCCCTTACCGAGACGATCTATCAGGACGACGAGTGCGAGGCCAAGGAGGGAGCACCACCACCAACGGAACCCAAGGACCAGAAGTACTGCCGCGATGCCAAGCCCAGCGCCACACACGAGGCCGATGAGCAACAGACGACGCCCGACGTAGCCAACATCCTTGGTCACGTACTTCCATCGGCCACTCGTCGAGAATGGTTGATCCCTCGTGCCTTCAGCCTTCAGCTCCTTGAATCGATCTCCGCCAGCAGTCGCACGACCCGCCGCCGCGCGTCCGGATACATCGTCAGGAAGTCGATGATGTGGGTCCAGTCCTGACGGCTTCTGGTCGCGGTAGCGCATCACCTTTGGATTCGACAGGGCAGCCTTGAGGACCTTCGGCTGATCAGTCCGACACCGCGTCAAGCACGACTGCTCCGCCGCGGCCCGCCACGGCCCGCGCCAAGGCGGCGTCCGCTTGGCTCAACGGGAAGGAGGCACCAAGCTCGAACTCCAGGCGCCCGCCGGCCAGCGCCTGACTGGCGACCTCGAGCTGCGCTGCATCCGGCCGCACGTAGACGGAGGCGATTCGAACCCCTCGTTCGGCGTCCGGCGGGTCCGAGGTGATCGTGGCGAGGCGACCGCCATCCCGAACGGCTGCGAGTGCGCTCGCTGTACCGCCCCGGGCCGCGTTGGCGGCAGCATCGACTCCGCGGCCAGCCGTCGCCTCGAGTACCTGCGCCGCCCAGTCGGGGTCGTGGTGATCGATCACCGTACCGGCACCCGCCCGGATCACCCGTTCGCGACTAGCAGCTCCAGCCGTAGCCAAGACATGGATCCCGCGAAGCGACGCGAACGCGACGATCAGCCCTCCGGTCACGCTTCCCGCTCCGTTCACGAGCAGCTGCTCGCCAGGTGTCAATCGGAGGCTCTCGTCGAGCACCTGGATCGCGGTCAGCGCTGGGACCGGGAACGCGCCGGCGCGTTCCCACGACACGTCCGCCGGCTTTGGAGCAAGCAGCGCGGCCTCGGCGATCAGCCAGGGTGCCCAGGTGCCCTGGTCGACCAGCGGAACAGGGTGGGTAAGAACCTCATCCCCCACCGACCAGTCTTCGACCTCGGCGCCCACCGCCGCCACGACCCCTGCCGCCTCGACCCCAAGCGCCATCGGCGGTGTCCGGCCCACATCCCAGTCTCCAGCCCGGACGATGTCGTCCCAATTACCGACGCCCGCCGTCTTGACCGCGATCAGCACCTCGCGCTCACGCAGAGTGCGAGGGTTGGGCACCTCCAGCGCCCCGACGGCGCCACCGAACTCTTCGATCCCGGCTACGCGCAAGCGCTCATCGACCTTCTGCCGCGGTATCCCCAAGCAATCGGACGACCCATCGCTGGCTGTTCTCGTCGCGGTAGCGCATCAGGCGAGAGGAGATGGTGCGTCGCGGTAGCGCATCGGGCGACAAGAGATGGCGTCGCGGTCGGCCTGATCACGGATCGGTACGGTGCGGAGGTCGTCGTGGGCCTTCGGGTCGAGTTCTTGGAGAAGGGCGCGCAGATGGTCATTCACGGTTCGGGGCCTCCGCGTGACCGCTCAATCCATCCTGGGTCTCCGGTCGAGGTCGACCGATGCTTCGCCTGGCGACAGCTCCCCCGACAACGAGGAGCGCGAGTAGGAAGAGCAGCGTCACGATGTCTGGTCCGGGGCGACTGCTGGTAGTGGGCACGGTGACTGGCGGGGTAGGGGTGGGCGTCGTGGGCCTCGGTGTCGGCTGGAGCATCCCGAGGGCCGTGAGTACCGTCGGCACCTGATCGCTCGCGTCGAGCGATCGCCATCCCGCAGACACGACGAAGCCCGGCGGGAAAGGCTTCGGACCATGGAACAAGGTTCTTGCGGGTACGAAAGCGGCTGGACCAGATGCGGCTACTGGATAGACCCTCACCGTCAGGACCGCCGAGCGATCCACTGGGGCAAGAAGCTCTTGACCTGCCTTCATCACCCCGATGGTTACCGTGAAGCCGTCATTCAGGGGAGCTTGCGGCGCCCGACGCGAAACGGCTGCGTCAGCCACGCGCATCCACCTCAAAATCGTGCCCATCTGGTCCTCATCGCAAACGCGAGCAATATTCTCTTGTGGAAACCCCTCCCGGCTTACGAGAACCCAGTACGGGCATGGGCGTCCCGCTTCGGCGGGCGCCGCTGAAAACGTCATGGTGACGGTGAAGATGACGGTCACGGTCGCGGTCGCTCGAACGTCTGCGGCCACCTGAACAGCTCGGAGATCCGTTCATACGTGACTGGGCTCGGCGTGCGGTCCCCGGCTTCGATCCCTCGGTACTCGCGGACGCTGACGCCGATGAGCCACGCTGCGCGACACTCCCTGAGACCCTCACGTTTCCGACCGCGCTGCATCATCCCCGGGTACGCGGCCAACGTGGCACACATCGAGCCTAGATCCGATCGCTGACTCTGTCGGACACTCTCCTTTCGCTACCGCGTGGACCTGTTCCGGATGAGGTCCATGACCTCGAGCGTTGGCTGGACCGGTGGGGACAGATCGAGACTGGCTAAACACCCTCAGTCCGGATGCGCTTCACGTACCAAGACGTTCGGCAGAGCGCCATTCGTCAGCCCGAAAAGGTGCAGGAGCGTGAACACCTGTCGGGATGGCTGGACGATCATCCGTTGGCCATCGTGGAACTCCAGCACCCGGACCAGGGCTCGGAGCCCCGCCGAGTCCATGAAGGTAACGTCGGAGAGGTCGATCAGGAAGGTTCCGACCGTCGATAGCATCACGGCCTCGGAAGCCTGGGCCTCGAACGCCGTTGCCGCGTCGAGGTCGATCTCGCCATGGGCGACAAGACCCTCGGCAGTCCAAATGAGGCCCCAGGTGCCAGGCATGGCCCAGGCACGGTGTACACCCAGAACACGGCCGATGGAAGGGTGATATTTCCTCGGGCATGAGGAACCCCCCGGAGAGGCCGAAAGGGTTCCTCCGATCGGGGAAGGGCTCGGAACCTTCCCCCATATCGGACCAGCGGCAAAGATTATCGCCCCGCGGATCTGACTCAAACATCACCACCCGCCACCTTTGTGGCCGACGGTCACCGCGCGCGTTTGACTCCTGTTCCTCTTCGGAGCAAACCTCGACATGCTGCCCGGACGGAGATCCGATATCTCTGTTCAGCGCGAAGGCTCTCGATCGCATGTCGGTCGGGAGCCTTTCGCTTTGGGCGCTCATGTCGGTCCGCGACCGGCCGACAACGCAGGGTTGGAGCAAGGAGCGGTCCTGACCTTGACGTGTCCCCGCTGTGGCGAAGGGTTCCCCTCGGCGATGCAGATGGACCCGCTGACGTTCGACGCGATCCGCCTCGAGAGCATGATCGAACGCTGCTCGGCGTGCGCCCATGCCTTCCGGTTCGAGAAGGATGATTACTTCTTCGCAGTGGAGGACTGACCTGCGCTCTCGCGCCGAGAACCATCGCCGATCCTTGGGGGGCGGCGTTTCGCCGTGCCCTATCTCCTAACCCGTTCTGCACTTGAGGGGCGTGGTGGGAGGCGCGCCTGATCGGTCGCTGTGGCCAACGGTCATGCTGCGGTTTGACCGAGTCTCGCGACCGGGCAAGGGTGGCGATGCTGCCCGGACGGGTGCGGAAATCCCGTCCAGCGTGAAGCTTCCGATCAGGGCTCGGTCGGGAGCTTTTCGCTAGGTGGCCTTAACCCGCCTGCTGCCGCCCGACAAGTGAAACGTGGAGCGTGGAGAGGTCCTGACATTGACGTGTCTGCGCTGCCGTGAGCCGAACAACGTCGTCCTGCTCTGCCACGGCCGCTCCCCTTCGCTGCGCACGACCCTCGACTGCCCGCGCCCCGCCGAGGATACCCTGGACCGAG
>VAXZ01000013.1 GCA_005885035.1 Actinomycetota bacterium | reverse complement strand
AACTGCTCCGCCACGAAGAACGGCTGCGACAGGAACTTCTGGATCTTCCGGGCGCGCGAGACGATGACCTTGTCCTCTTCGGAGAGCTCGTCGATCCCCAGGATGGCGATGATGTCCTGCAGGTCCTTGTAGCGCTGCAGGATCTCTTGGACGCGGCGAGCGACCCGATAATGATCCTCGCCGACGTAGCGGGGATCGAGGATGCGGCTGGTGGAGTCGAGCGGGTCCACGGCCGGGTAGATCCCCAGGGCGGAGATCTCGCGCGAGAGCACGGTCGTCGCATCCAGGTGTGCGAACGCAGCGTGCGGCGCCGGATCGGTGATGTCGTCCGCCGGCACGTAGATCGCCTGGAGCGACGTGATGGACCGTCCCCCCGCCGACGTGATCCGCTCCTGGAGGTCGCCCATCTCGCCGGCTAGGTTGGGCTGGTACCCGACGGCGGAGGGCATCCGCCCGAGCAACGTCGAGACCTCCGAGCCGGCCTGGGTGAACCGGAAGATGTTGTCCACGAACAGCAGCACGTCTTTGTGCTCGACGTCGCGGAAGTACTCGGCCATCGTGAGCGCCGAGAGGGCGACGCGCAGCCGCACCCCAGGGGGCTCGTCCATCTGCCCGAACACGAGGGCGGTCTTCTCGATCACCCCGGACTCGGTCATCTCGAGGAACAGGTCGTTGCCCTCGCGGGTCCGCTCCCCCACGCCGGCGAAGACGGAAACGCCGCCCTGCTGCTCGGCTTGGCGGCGGATCATCTCCTGGATGATCACGGTCTTCCCGACGCCGGCGCCACCGAACATCCCGATCTTGCCGCCCTGGACGTAGGGCTCCAGGAGATCGATCACCTTGATCCCGGTCTCGAGCATGATCTTCTTCGGCTCGAGGTCGGCGAAGGGCGGAGCCTCGCGGTGGATCGGCCACCGCTCCGTCGCATGGATGTTCGCGGCGTCCGTGTCCAGCGGTTCCCCGAGGACGTTGTAGACGTGACCGAGCACCCCGTCGCCGACGGGCACGGTGATTGGGGAGCCGGTATCGATCACCGGCGTCCCGCGGATGAGGCCGTCGGTCGGCTTGAGCGCGATCGCACGAACCTGGGAGTCGCCGATGTGCTGCGCGACCTCGCACGTGATCGTCGTCGTCAGCTGGTCGATCGTGATGTCGACCGTCAGGGCGGTGTTGATCTCGGGCAGCTGGCTCGGCGGGAACTCCACGTCCACCACCGGTCCGATCACCCGGACCACACGGCCCTGCGCGTGTTCGTCCTTCTCGTTGCCTTCAGGCATCGGTCATCCTTCCTTGGCGGAGGCCAGCGCCTCAGCGCCGCCCACGATCTCCAGGATCTCCGTCGTGATCTCGTCCTGTCGGGCCCGGTTGGCCTGCCGGGTCAGCACCTTGATCAGATCGTCCGCGTTGTCGG
The DNA here is from genome assembly GCA_005885035.1 of Actinomycetota bacterium. Lineage (GTDB taxonomy): Bacteria > Actinomycetota > UBA4738 > UBA4738 > HRBIN12 > AC-51. Next base: position 26,022 of record VAXZ01000013.1, on the reverse strand, counting down.
TGGCGGCCTTCATCGCGCGACGGCGAGATGCGTTCTCCGACGCGGCTGATTCAAGCAGCGCAGCGTAGACCTTCGTGATGACGTACTGGGGCAGGAGGTGCTCCAGGATCTCGGCCGGCTCCGGCTCGAAGAGGTACTCCGCGGGCACCGTGTCCCGGGCCGTCCCCGTGACCTCTTCCGGAGCGATCGGGAGGAAACGCTTGGAGGTGGCCCGCAACGTGAACGCCGACCGGAAGTCGGTGTACGCGCAGTACAACTCGTCGATCGTCTCGTCCGCGAAATCCTTGATCAACTGCCGGCCGACCACCTCGGCCTTCTCGTAGGGAGGGACCTCGCTGAATCCCTGCCACGAGTCCCGGATGGGCACGCCCCGGAACCGGAAGTACCCGACACCCTTCTTGCCGACGACGTACAGGGCCGGCTCCTTGCCGCCGGCGCGGATCTCCCGCAGATGCTGTTCGGCGATCTTCAAGACGTTCGCGTTGTACGCACCCGCGAGCCCCCGGTCCGACGTGATCACCAGGACGCCGATCTTCGTAGCGTGCTCGCGATGCTCGAGCAACGGGTGGTCGATCGAGGTCGACCTGGACGCGACGTCCTCCATCGCTTTCGTCAGCTGCTCGGCGTACGGACGCGATGCTTCCACCCGGGTCTGCGCCTTCACGATCCGCGAGGACGCGATCAGCTCCATGGCCCGGGTGATCTTCTTCGTCGATTGGACCGACCGGATCCGCCGACGGACGACGCGGAGCTTCGCGCCCAAGTCTCAACCTGCCTCGTTCGTTCCGGCTTCGGTCGGCTCGACTTCGGTCTCGGTCTCGGCCTCGGCCTTCGGCTCGGCTTCGGTCTCGTCCTCCGCCGAGGACATCCGGTCCCATCCGACGTCCGGCTTCACCGGATCGGTCACGGTCGTCCTCCCGATCGCGGACTCCGACCCGGGAGCCTCACCCGATGGAGCGAACGTGGCCGCGAACTCCTCGACGGCTCGCGACAGGGACTCCAGTGTCGCCTCATCCAGCTTCCCCGTGTCGCGGATCGTGGCGAAGATCTCGGGGTGTCGCGCCTCGATCGCCTCCTGGAAGGACTCGACGAACCGCTTCGCGTCCTCGGCGGGATACGGGTCGAGGTGACCCGACGTGACCGTCCAGATCGCGACGACCTGCCGTTCGACGGTCTGCGGCTGGTACTGCGGCTGCTTGAGGACCTCGACGACGCGGGCCCCGCGGGCGAGCTGCTGCTGCGAGGCTTTGTCGAGCTCCGAGCCGAACTGGGCGAACGCCTCGAGCGCTCGGAACTGCGCCAGGTCGAGCCGGAGCCGGCCGGCGACGTCCTTCATCGCCTTGACCTGCGCGTTCCCGCCGACCCGCGACACGGAGATGCCGACGTTGATCGCCGGGCGGACGCCGGAGAAGAACAGCTCCGGCTCGAGGTAGATCTGTCCGTCCGTGATCGAGATGACGTTCGTGGGGATGTAGGCCGAGACGTCGCCGCCCTTCGTCTCGATGATGGGGAGCGCCGTGAGGGAGCCTCCACCGAGCTCGTCGGACAGCTTGGCCGAGCGCTCGAGCAATCGGGAGTGCAGGTAGAAGACGTCGCCGGGGTACGCCTCGCGGCCGGGCGGGCGCCGGAGCAGGAGCGAGATCTCCCGGTAGGCGACCGCTTGCTTCGACAGGTCGTCGTAGATGATCAGCGCGTCGTCCCTCTCGTACATCCAGTGGGCGCCGATCGCGGCGCCGGCGTACGGGGCGATGTACTGGAACGGTGCGGGATCCGACGCCGCGGCGTTGACGACGACCGTGTAGTCGAGCGCGCCGTTCTCGCGGAGGGTCTCCACGACCTCGGCCACCGTCGAGTTCTTCTGTCCGACCGCGACGTAGATGCACTTGACCGCTTGATCCGTCCCCCAGAACGGCTTCTGCGCGATGATCGCGTCCAAGGCGACCGCGGTCTTCCCGGTTTGCCGGTCGCCGATGATCAGCTCACGCTGGCCGCGACCGATCGCCGTCATCGCGTCGATCGCGGCGATCCCGGTGTAGAGCGGCTCCTTCACGGGCTGGCGCGACACGACGTTGGGCGCCTGGAGCTCCAACACCCGCGTGCTGTCCGACGGGATCGCTCCCTTGTCATCCAACGGGCGCCCGAGGGCGTCGACGACGCGGCCGAGGAAGCCATCACCCACCGGTATCGAGAGGATCTTCCCCGTCTGCTTGACCGGGTCGCCCTCCTCGATCGAGGAGGCGTCGCCGAGGACGATGCAGCCGATCTCGTCCTCGTCGAGGTTGAAAGCGAGCCCGAGGAGCTCCCCAGGGAACTCGAGGAGCTCGTTCGCCATCGCTTGCGGCAGGCCGGACACACGGGCGATCCCGTCTCCGCTCTGGATGACGCGCCCCACCTCCTCCCGTTCGATCGACGGGCTCCAGCTTTCGACGTTCTTGCGCAACGCCTCCGCGATCGAGGCGGGATCCAGGTTGAGTGCCATGACCGATTCAGCTCCCCAGTGCGTGCTTGGCGTCCTCGAGACGGCTCGCGATCGAGCCGTCGAAGACGAGGTCCCCGACGCGCGCGACCACGCCGCCGACGAGGGTCGGATCGACCACGACCTTCGCTTCGATCGTTCGTCCGGTGGCGCGCGAGAGCGCTTCCTCGAGACGCTTGCGCTGCCGGTCGTTCAGCGGGACGGCGCTTCGGACCTCGGCCACCGCGTGTTGGTGTCGCTCCGCCGACAGCGCCACGACACCGTCGGCGATCTTCCCGAGGTCGCGAGCCCGGCCGGCGTCGATCAACAACGAGATCGCCGTGAGCGTGACCGGGTTGGCTCGGTCGCCGAGGATGTCCTGCACGAGCGAACGACGATTCTCGACCGGCAGCGCTCGGTCGGTGAGGGCCTCCCGGAGCTTCGCGTTCTGTTCGACCGCCTTCGCGAAGGCGAACACCTCGTCGCCGACGGTGTCCAGCACACCCTCGGCCTCCGCGATGGCGATGATCGCCGTCGCGTACCCGCGGGTGCGTTGGTCCTTCCCGAAGAGTCGGTCGAGGATCTCCGGCATCGTCCGGTTCAACCCTGTCCGTTCGGGCCTGAGGCGACCTGCTCGATGTAGTCGTCGATCAAGCGCGCATGGGACTTGGTGTCGAGCTCGGCGCCCACCACCCGCCCCGCGAGGGTCACCGCGATGTCGGCGACCTGGGCACGCAGCTCGTTGAAGACGCGGTCGCGTTCGGCACGGATCTCGTCTTGAGCGCGCGCGACGATGTTCCTCGATTCCTCCTCAGCCTTCGCCTGGATGTCGCGGCGGAACTGCTCGGCGGTCTCTCGAGCCTCCTCGATGATCCGGTTGGCGTCACCGCGCGCGCTCGCGAGCTGCTTGCGGTACTCGGCCAGTTCGCCTTCGGCCTGGCGCCGAGTCTGCTCGGCGCTCTCGAGTTGCCCCTGGATGTTGGCTCGGCGCTCGCTCAGGACGGCGTTGAAGCGGGGCACCACCCATCTCCACAGGAAGAAGAAGAAGACGCCGAACGCGATCGCACCGACGACGAGCTCCGAGCCTTTCGGGTAGACATCGCCCTTCTCGCTCACTTCCTGGGCCACGATGTTGATCGCGAACACGGCTCAGCCTCCTCAGATGACGAACGAGAACGCGATGCCGAACAGCGCCAGCGCCTCGATCAGCCCGATACCGATGAACATCGTGGTTCGGACCTGGTTCGCGTACTCGGGCTGGCGCGCCATCGCCTCGACCGACTTGCCGATCAACACGCCCAGACCGATACCGGGCCCGATCGCGGCGAGCCCGATCACCAGCCCTTTCCCGATGGTCTTCAGGCCCGGAGTGATATCCGCGGCCTGTGCGATGAGATGGAACATCGAGGCCTCCCTTTCTCAGTGATCCTCAGCCAGCGCGCCGCCGATGTACGAACCGGTGAGGATGGCGAAGATGAACGCTTGGAGCACAGCTACGAAGATCTCGAAACCTACGAGCATGACCGACAGCGGGAACGACACGGCCGCGAAGACCCACGTCTTCGGGCCGTCCTTGAGGAAGAACACGGTGCCGAGGAAGAAGATCGCCAGAAGGAAGTGGCCGGCGACGAAGTTCGCAGTGAGACGGATCGTCAAAGTGATGGGCCGGACCACGATGTTGGAGATGAACTCGATCACCATCAACAACGTGTAGCGGAGCGGCGCGGGCGCTTCCCCGATGATGCACGTGTGCTTCAGATAGCCGAAGAACCCATGCTTCGCGATCCCCACGCCGTTGTAGGTGATCCACGCGATGATCGCCAGGGTCAGCGGGAACGCCACCCGGCTGTTGGCCGAGAAGTTGAACCCGGGGATCACCTCGAAGAGGTTCCCGACGAGGATGAAGAAGAACAGCGAGGCCAGCAGCGGCAGGAACCGGTCGGCGTCCTGTCCCAGCACGGGGATCGCGATCTGTTCTCGAACGAACTCCAGACCGAGCTCCATCAGCGCCTGGAGCTTGCCCGGCACGACCGTCGGCCTCCTGAATGCCATCGTGAACAGCACGATGAGTGCGATGAACGTAAGCAGAACCAGCAGCGTGATGAAGTTGAAACAGATCTGGACGCCGCCGACCGTGAGGCCACCGCCCCAACAGCGGAAGACGAAGTCCTTCGTGCTCGGTGGAACCCAGCTGACTCCGACGACCGGAACCGTCACGGACGTGGATCCTCGAACGCCCACATGTCCGTTTGGAGTCGTCCGGAGAGCGCCCTCGCCTCGACGACGAGCAACCCGATCGTTGCGGGCACCAGGGTCAGGGCGAAGGCGACCGGTGAGAACCAGCTCACGGTGTTGAGGAGTACGAGCACGATCGTGAACACGACGAGGCGAACGACGAACCCCCCCATCGCCACCCCATACAGGACCATCGGCGAGATGTGCGCCGCCCACTCCACCGACAGCGCCGCGACAACGAAGTTGAGGAGGACGATCACCACGGCGATCGCCGCGGACCAGGCAGCGTCCGCCCCGCCCAAGACGCGACCGAAGACGGATGCGACGACCAGCGCGACCGGAGCCAGCGGCAGCACGCGACGGATCGCCTCGCGCTCCGGCTCAACCGTCGTCGTCACTGGTCCCCCTCCCGTACCGCAGGTAGACGATGTAGATGCCGCCTGCTCCACCGAGCAGGATCCCGATCGGCAGGAACACCTTGTGGATCCCGAAGAGGCGATCGAGCAGGTAGCCGATGCCCCCCCAGGCGAGCATCCCCGCGATCAAGGTCGACGTGATGGACCACCCGGTGCCCATACCTGACCAGGCGTTGTCAGGACGCTGGTCCCCGGTCATGAGCGCGGGCAGTATATGCGGAGCGTTTCTGCCGCGTCAAAGCCGAGGGAAGGTCGTTTCCGCAGGTCAGAACACAGATGGGGTGCCGCTCGTGAACGTTTTCACGAGCGGGCCCCCGTCAGCCTTCCTCCGGTTCGGGTCGCGCCTTCTTGGCGCGACCCTGGAACACAAGCGCGAGGACGGCGAGCACCAACCCGGCCGAGAAGATCGCGGTGCCGAGCACGAACACCTGCGGTGGTATCCCAACCTTGACGGCCCCATACACCCACAGCGGGAACGTCACCGACGATCCAGCCACGAAGTTGGACGTCACGAAGTCATCGATCGAAAGCGCGAACGCCAGCAGCGCACCCGCCAAGATCCCCGGAAAGATCAGCGGCAGCGTGATCTTCCAGAAGGTGACCCACGGGGTCGCACCGAGGTCCTGTGCGGCCTGCTCGAGCATCGGGTCGAACCCCGAAAGCCTCGCGCGCACCGTGATCGTGACGTAGGCGACGCAGAACATCACGTGCGCGATCAGGAGCGTCGAGAATCCGCGGGGCAGGTTGAGCGTGATGAAGAACCCGAGCAGCGAAGCGCCCAGCACGATCTCGGGGGCCGCGATGTTCGTGAACATCATCTGCTCGGTCGCTCCCTTGCCCCGGAAGCGGTATCGGACCAAGGCCAAGGCTAGCAACGTCCCCAAGGTCGCGGAGATCACCGTCGCGATCAGGGCCAGCTTGATCGATAGGAAGAATGCCGGCGTGAGGTCGGGGACCCCGTTCCATTGCTGATACCACTGGGTGGTGAACCCCTGCCATTTCGACGTCACCTGAGGAAGCGCGGAATGGGACTGGTTGAAGCTGTACACGACCATGAACGTGATCGGGATCAGCAGGTAGAGGAAGAACGCGCTCGAGTAGACCGGCAGGGTGTAGTACGTCCAGCGCCGGCGGCGCTCCCGCGGGACCGGCGCCAGGTCCTTGGCGGACGGGATCGACGTGTCCTGTGCGAGCGCGCTCACACGTACTCCTCGATCGTTCGTGAGCCCAGGAACTTCGCGTAGGCGGCGATGCCCACCAGCATCAGGACCAGCAGGACCGTCGACAACGCCGACGCGGCCGGATAGTCGGCGGTCTCCAGGAACTTCTTCTGGATCACCTGGCCGATCATGACGGTGTTCGTTCCTCCCAGGATCGCCGCGTTCACGTAGTCACCCGCGGCGGGCACGAACGTCAGGAGGAAGGCGGCGAAGATCCCGGGGACGGCGAGCGGCAGCACGACGTGCGTGAAGGCGACCCGCCTCGTCGCATAGAGGTCGTGGGACGCCTCCATCACGCGCCGGTCGATCCGCTCGAGGGCAACGTAGAGGGGGAGCGCCGTGAACGGAAGGTAGTTGTAGGCGAGACCCCCGATCACGGCCAACGGCGTTGCCAACACGTGGAAGCTCTCCGGCACCAGGTGCAGGATCTTGAGCTTCGTGAGGATCGCGCCGTTATCGGCGAGCAGCGTGTACCACGCGGTCGTACGGATCACGAACGACACGAAGAACGGCACGAGCAGCATCAGCAGGAAGAAGTTCTTGCGCTTCGCTCGGAACGCGATCCAGTACGTGACGGGGAAGGCGACCACCAACGCCGCGACCGTGGCGGCGCCGGCGTACACCAGCGAGCGGACGAACGTGTCGCCGTACTGACCGATGAGATTCGGGAACTCCGCGAAGTGCCAGGTGAGCGTGCATGCGAGCGTGATCGAGTCGCAGGTCTGGATCGACAGCGACAGCATCGTGACCAGCGGGACCACGAAGAACACCACGAGCCAGACGATGGCCGGGGCGCCCAGGAGATACGGGCTGGCGGAACGCCCCAAACGCGTGTGCCGTCGTGGCGGTTCTACCCCGTGTAGATCGGCTGGAACGTGCTGTTCCACTGGTCCAGGTCCTGTGAGTTCTTGAATTGGTAGTAAGGCTTGGACCGCGAGACCATCTGGGCGTCGGGGAAGACCGTTGGGCTGTTGGCGACGGTCGGATCCTTCAGCTGGTTCGCGATGATCGATCTCGCCGCGGGCACCGGGCAGACGTACGCGTTGTAGTCCTCGATCAGTGCCTGCACCGGTGGTTCGTACACGTAGTCCATGAACTCCATCGCGGCGACCGGGTTCTCGACGCCGACCGGGATCAGCTGGTTGTCGGTCCAGAACATGGAACCCTCTTCTGGGATCACTGCCTTCAAGGTGTCGTATCCCTGGTAGTTCGCCGCCTGGAAGACATCGCCTGACCAGACCATCGAGATCCAGATGTCCTCGTTCTTGAGCGCCTTGATGTAGTCCTGGTCGTAGTACGACCGGACGAGTGGCTTCTGCTGCGTCAGCTTGTCGGCCGCGTTGGCCCAATCGTCGGGCGTCGAAGCGGCGGGGTCGACGCCGATCGCGAGCAGCCCTGCGCTCCCGAGCTCGGTCGAGATACCCATCATCCCGATCTTCCCCTTGTACTTCGGATCGAAGAGCGACTGGATCGAGGTGATGTCTTCGGTGATGTACTTCGTGTTGTAGCCGATGCACGTATACCCGGACTGCCATGCCATGGTGTGGATGTTCCCCGGATCCCACGCGGGGTCTTTGACGAGCGGGCTGGCGTACTTGTAGAAGTTCGTCATCCTCGATTGGTCGAGCGGGACCGCCCATCCGAACCCGATCATCTCGCTCAGGGGCGGGTCGCTGTTGGTGAGTACGATGACGTCGTAGCCGATGTAGTTGCCCGCTTGCAGGTCCGGACGGATCTTCGTGAAGAACGAGGTGTTGTCGTTGATCGGCTCCGTGTAGTCGACCGTGATCCCGGTCGATTGCTGGAACTGCTCGATCGAAGGATGCTTCCCGTGGGCCGTGTCGATGTAGTAGGGCCAGTTGGCATAGTTCAGTGTCTTCGTCTCCGGCTGCTGGCTCCACCACTCCGCCGAGCCCACCCCGTTGGCCGCGGCGCTCGACGTACTCACACCGGCTGTCCCGCACGCCGCGAGGATCGAGGAGAGGCTCAGCGCCCCGGCACCGACACCCGCCGCGCGCAGGAACCCTCGTCGCGAGGTCCGCGACTGCGTGAGGCCGCGCCACAACGCGGGATCGATGCCAGGTCGCTGTTGATCGGTCATTCCTCTTCCTCCTCGGGAGACAGCGCTGCGGACGGTTTGACGATGAAGGTGTGCTCGGGGCGCCAGGTGAGTCGGACCTTCCTGCCGGGTGCGGGCGCCTCCTCGGCCCCGAGGTTCTGCACGTACACCGTCAGCTCGGTGCCACCCGGCCCCTCGACCTTGTACTGATGGCTCACCCCGATGTAGGTCGCGATCCGGAGCAGACCGGAGACCCAGTTCGCCCCCGCCGGCGGCTCCCCCTCGTCCACCTCGATGCTGATCTTCTCCGGCCGCACTCCCACCTTGACCAGCGTGTCGATGTCGGAGGGAACCTTCGAGGCAGGGAAGTGGATGTCCTGTCCCGTGCTCAGACGCACCGTGGCGACATCGCTCTGGTTCCGAACGAGCTCGCCGTCGAGCAGGTTGGAGGCTCCCAGGAACCCGGCCACGAACTCGGTGGCCGGCGACTCGTAGACCAGCTCGGGCGCCCCGATCTGTTCGATCTGGCCGTGCCGCATGACGGCCAGTCGGTCCGACATGGTCATCGCCTCTTCCTGGTCGTGGGTCACGTAGATGAACGTGATGCCAACTTCCTCCTGGATCCGCTTGAGCTCCAGCTGCATCTGCTTACGGAGCTTCAGATCGAGTGCGCCCAGCGGCTCGTCGAGCAACAGGACCTTCGGCCGGTTGACCAGGGCGCGAGCCAGCGCGACCCGCTGCTGCTGCCCACCGGACATCTGCGATGGCTTCCGCTTCTCGAACCCCTCGAGGTCCACCAGGCTCATCGCGTCACGGACGCGCTGACCGATGTCCTTCCCGCCGACCTTCTTGCGTCGCAGACCGAAGGCGACGTTCTCGAACACGTCGAGGTGTGGGAACAGCGCGTAGGACTGGAAGACCGTGTTGACGTCGCGACGGTACGGCGGGAGGTCGGTCACGTCGCGCCCACCGAGGTAGACCGTCCCGAGGGACGGATCCTCGAAGCCGCCGATCATGCGGAGCGTGGTCGTCTTCCCGCAACCCGACGGCCCCAGGAGGCTGAAGAACTCGCCCTCCGCGATGTCGAGGGACAGGTCGTCGACGGCGGGGACATCCCCGAAGAACTTGGAGACGCGCTCCAGCCGAACGTCGATCTCGGTCACGGCAACCTCCTCCAAGGATCCGCCCGGTCTCGTCGACCGCCCGACCGGGCGGCGGCGATCATCACATGATCACGCCGGCCTTGAACAGCCTTCACCAGGAACCTTCCCTCCACCACTTGTACGGGTTGGACAACGCGGCGGTTCTCATGGGGCCGCGGGGGGGAGGCCGCCCGTGTCGTCCGGTGGTCCCTCGGGCGCAGGCTCACGTGGTCGACCCGGTTCGGCCGCAACGCTCGGTCCGATCACCGGCTCTTGCCGCCTCGATCCGTTGTCCTGCGCGGGAACCTCGTGCTCCCCGTTCCGGCGGTGGGCGAGCCGCGGGAATGCCGTCGCGGAGAACAGTGCGGCCGCGCCGACCAGGATCAGGCCAACCACGAACCGTCCGTCGATCAGCCCGATCGCGAGACCGCATCCCGAGATCAGCGCGCTCCAGAGATACATCAGCAGGACGGCCTGGCGATGGCCGTGGCCGATCTCCATCAACCGGTGATGCAGGTGCTCCTTGTCCGCGTGGCCGATGCCCTGTCCGCGCCAGGTGCGCCTGACGATGGCGAGCACGACGTCGAGGATCGGGACCGCCAGCACCAGCAGCGGAACGACGACGAGAGCGAGCGGAGCGGCCAGCTCACCCGGGCTGGGCGGACGCGGGTTGTTCCCCACGCCGGAGATCGTCGCGATCGCCAGGAGCATGCCGAGCAGCATCGAGCCGGTATCCCCCATGAAGATCCTTGCGGGGAAGAAGTTCCAAGGCAGGAACCCCAAACAGATCCCGACCGTGATCGCGGAAAGCAGCGCCGCCTGGGACGCCTCGCCGAAGAAGCTGCTGGGGCTGCGAACCATGAAGATGAAGAAGGCGCTTGCGGCGACCGCGACCATCCCGGCGGCGAGGCCGTCCAGCCCGTCCACGAGGTTGACGGCGTTCGCGACCGACACGACGAAAACGATCGTGAGGATCACCGGCAAGTCTCCCGAGAGCACGACGATGCCGTTGCCCGGCAGCCACGGTGCCCACGAATACGCGAACCGCACGCCGAACAACACAACGACCCCCGCGATGAAGATCTGTGCCGTGAGCTTGGAGATCGCCGTGGTCCCACGCGTGTCGTCGATCGCGCCCAGTCCGACCATGAGCGTGCACGCCACCAGCGCGGCGAGTGGCTCCGGGCTCGCGCCGTTCACGTCGTGGAAGAAGGGAACCGCGCGGGAGAGCCCGAGCGCAGCCAGGAATCCCAGGTACATCGCCAGACCGCCCATCGTCGGCGTTGGCTTCGGGTGCACCCGCCGGTCGGAGGGCTGGTCGATCACGCCGGCTGCGATCACGAACCTCCGCACCAGGGGGGTCGCCACGAACGTGACCGCCGCGGCAACGCCGAAGACCTCCGCGTACGCGTGCAGACCAGCAGTGAGGAAGACCGCCAGGTACGCGTCCACGACCCGAGCAGTGTGTGCGCCCTGGCGGCCGGGCGGCAACCCTCGCGCTACGGGTAGAGGGGGAACCGCTGCATCAGATCGCGAACCTGAGCCCGGGCCTTCTCCCTCGACCCGGCGTCCTCTGGGTGACGCAGGACGTCGCCGATGACGCCGGCGATCTCCCGCATCTCCGGTTCGTCCATGCCGAGGGTCGAGCAGGCCGGTGTCCCGACCCGGATCCCCGACGGGGTGGACGGCGGGTTCGGGTCGTAGGGGATCTGATTCTTGTTGAGCGTGATGCCGACCTCGTCGCAGAGCGCTTCGGCGACCTTTCCGTCGACCCCGAGGGGGCGGACGTCGACGAGGGCGAGATGCGAATCGGTGCCGCCCGACACGACGCGGAGCCCCTCGTCGGCGAGCCCCGACGCGAGCGCCCGCGCATCGCGGACCGTTCGCTCCGCGTACTCTCGGAAGGCAGGCGTCATCGCCTCCCTCAGCGCCACGGCCTTCCCGGCGATGTTGTTCTCGATCGGTCCGCCCTGCATCATCGGGAACACGGCCTTGTCGATGGCTTTCGCGTGCTCTTCCCGGCACAGGATCATCGCGCCGCGTGGGCCGCGAAGGGCCTTGTGCGTCGTGAACGTGACCACGTCGGCGTAGGGAACCGGGCTCGGGAACGCGCCGCCGGCGACGAGGCCGATGAAGTGTGCTGCGTCGACCCAGAAGAGCGCCCCCACCTCGTCCGCGATCTGACGGAACGCTTCGAAGTCGATCGTCCGAGGGTAGGCGGTGTACCCGGCGAGGATCACGCGTGGCCGCTCCGCGAGCGCCTGGTCACGGATCCGATCCATGTCGAGCCGTTCCGTCTCGCGGTCGACCTCGTACCCGATGAAGTTGAACCACATCCCGGAGACGTTGACCGGCGACCCGTGCGTCAGATGGCCGCCGTGTGCGAGCTTCATCCCCAAGACGGTCGACGCGGGATCGCGAGGCTGGAGGAACGCGCCGAACACGGCCATGTTCGCGGTCGCACCCGCGTGGGGTTGCACGTTGGCATGCTCGGCGCCGAAGAGCTCCTTCGCGCGATCGATCGCGAGCTGTTCGACCACGTCGACGTACCGGCACCCGCCGTAGTAGCGCCGCCCCGGATACCCTTCCGCGTACTTGTCGCTGAGGCTCGACCCGACGGCCGCCAGCACCGCCGGGCTCGCATAGTTCTCCGACGCGATCAGCCGCAGCGTGGTTCGCTCTCGCTCCAGCTCGCCGGCGATCGCCTCGGCGACCTCCGGATCGGTGGCCTTCAAGGCCTCCCAGTCCGCCGCGTACTCGCGCATGCTCAGAGCTCCCCTCGTTCGATCGCCGCGATCTGTTCGATCCGCGGTACGTGTCGCCCTCCCGCGAAGGGCGTGGACAGCCAGACACGGACGATCTCCTCGGCGAAGGTGGGCGCGATGATCCGCGCGCCCATGCTGAGGACGTTCGCGTCGTTGTGCTCGCGCGACAGCCGCGCCAGAGTGACGTCGTGACACAGGGCGGCTCGGATGCCGTCGACCTTGTTCGCCGAGATCTGTTCGCCCTGACCGGACCCACCCAGCACGATCGCGCGATCGGCGTCGCCGGCCGCGACGACGCGGGCGGCGGCGGCGCAGAACCCCGGGTAGTCGACCGGTTCCCGGGAGTGGGTGCCCACGTCGGTGACGTCGTGGCCATCCGATGCCAGGAACGGCTTCAGGGCCTCCTTCAACGGGAAGCCCGCATGATCGCTCGCGAGGACGATCCGCACGTCACGTCTCTCCGGCGACCAGCGCGGCGGAAGCCGGATCGAAGAGCGCCGGTACCAGTCGATCGATCCAGTCGTCGAGCTCCGATGCGATCGCCCGGTAGCGGTCGAGCGGCAACCCCAACGGGTCGGCGATGTCCTCGTCGGGCTGAGGGGTGCCCGGCGCCCCGGCGCGGGCGCGGGCCGCCGCGGCGATCCGCGCAGCGGGCGTCGCGGCGGTCCGCGCGCCGTCCTCGAGGAGCCGGACGAGCTCCTTCAACGAGAACGTCCTGCCCGCGGCCTCGGGCTCCTCGCGCGCGATCAGGTCCCGATGCTCCCCCGCCATGCAGAGCACCAGATCGGCGTCGGCCGCCATGCCGGGTCGCAGCCGGGTCGCAAGGTGACCCGAGATGTCGACCCCGCGCTCGGCGGCGGCCTCGACGGCTTCCGGCGTTGCGGGCGACCCTTCCCAACCGGCCGTCCCGGCCGACGACACGGTGATCGGGGCACCGACCGGCCGGTGCTCCGTCGCGCGTCGCAGCAGCCCCTCGGCGATCGGGGAGCGGCACACGTTGCCGGTGCACACCACGATGACGGCGGTCATCTCAAGAGGCCGGAGTCTAACAGTGGGGGTTGCTCAGCCGGTCGCTCGCGTCACGGCGTGGTCGCGACAGCCGTCACGAATGCGGGATCGACATCCCCTCGTCGGAGGATCTTCGGCTCAGGACCCGTGAGGTCCATCACGGTGGACGCGGCGCCCGTGAGCGGGCGATCTGTGGTCAGGTAGACGGCGACCGCCGCACCGAACATCGCGACGAGCTCGTCGCGATCCCGCCCGGGTCGCTCGCCGGATCGATTGGCGCTCGTCGCCGCGAGCGGTCCCGTACGTTCGAGCAGCGACTCCGCCACCGCATGATCGGGAACGCGCACGCCGATCGTGGCTCCGTCACCGCCGAGCTCCCATCCCCGGGACAACGCCGTCCTCGCGAGAACGATCGTGAGCGCGCCCGGCCAGCACGCGGCTGCCACACGCGCCGCGCTCCCGTCGAAGACGGCGACGCGTCGCGCGTCGTCGGTCGTTGCGACGAGCACCGGGAGCGTCAGCTCCCGCGCCCGACGCTTCGCCGCGAACAGCCGAGCCGTTGCGGAGCGGTCGTCCGGACGCGTGCCGATCCCGTAGACGGTGTCGGTCGGGAAGACCACGAGGGCACCACGGCGCGCGGCGGCCGCGGCGGCCTCGACCGTTCCGTCGGTCGTCACGGCCGCCGCGCGCCGACGACCCGGTCGCGTCCGTTGAGATCGCGGCGCACGAAGACCTCCTCGAAGCCCGCGTCGCGCGCCGCAGCGGCAATGGCCGCCGCGGCGCGCGCGTCACACTCGACCGCAAGCGCGCCGCCCGGCCGGAGCCACGCGATCGCTTCAGTGATCAGGCGTTGCGTCACCTCGAGCGCTCCGAACAGGGCCTCCGGCGGATCCGCACGGACCTCGGCCGGCAGGTCCTTCGCGAGCTCGATCGCGAGGTAGGGAGGGTTCGCGACCACCAGGTCGACCTGGCCTCGGCACTCCGTTGGCAACGGTTCGAACAGATCGCCGGCACGGACGTCCACCGCGAGCCCGAGGCGCTCGGCGTTCTCGCGCGCGAGGGCCACGGCTGCCTCCGAGACGTCCGTCGCGATCACCCGTGCACGGGGATGTTCGTCGGCTATCGCCAGGGCGACGGCGCCGGACCCGGTACAGAGATCCACCACGTACGGCGTCGCGGCGTGGTCGAGGAGTTCGAGCGCGACGTCCACGAGGACCTCCGTCTCGGGCCGGGGGATGAACACCCCGGGGCGCACCGCGAGCACCAGATGGCGGAAGCCCTGCTCGCCCGTCAGGTGCTGCAGCGGCGTACCGGTGCAGCGCAGACAGAGGGCGCGTCCGTACGCGCGGGCCTCTGCGGAGCTGAGCCCGTGCTCACGTGCGTACAGGGTGGCGCGATCGGTCTCGAGGACGAGCATCATCAACGCCTCGGCGCTCACCTCGGGGGCCTCGACCCCATGCCGTTCGAGGTACCTCGATCCGCGCCGCACGATCTCGCCGGGGCGCATCGACGTCAGTCCCCGTCCGCGGACAGCTGGGCGGCGCGCTCGGCGGCGAGGAGCCGGTCGGCGAAGCCGTCGAGCTGCTCGCCGCCGGCGAGCACGTCCTGCAGCTGATGTGACGTGTGCTTGATGCGGTGATCGGTGACCCGCCCTTCCGCATAGTTGTAGGTGCGGATCTTCTCTGAGCGCTCCCCCGTCCCGAGCTGGGCGCGGCGCGCCGCGGCCTCCTTCGCGTGGGCCTCGTCGAGCGCCAGCTGGTAGAGCCGGGCCCGGAGGTAGCGCATCGCCTTCTCCCGGTTCTGGAGCTGGCCCTCGACTTCCTCGGCTTCCGGCATGACGGCCACCGTGGCGGTTGAGGTGTGGATCCTGCCCTGCGACTCGGTGACCGGGACCCGCTGGACGCGGTGCACGCCGGCCTCGTACTTGAGCCGTCCGTACGCATCCGGTCCCCGGACCTCAAGCGTGACCTCCTTGAACCCGCCGAGATCCGACGGCGAAGACGCGACGACATCGGTCTTCCACCGATGGCGCTCGGCGAGTCGCCGATACATCTCGAAGAGGTCGCCCGCCCAGAGCGCCGCCTCCTCGCCGCCGGCACCTGCGCGGATCTCGAGGATCAGGTCCTTGCCTTCGTCGGGATCCTTCGGAACGAGGAGCAGCTCGAGACGGCCGCGGAGCTCGGCGACCCGCGCATCGAGCCGCTCGGCCTCATCGTGGAAGTAGGCTGCCATCTCGGGGTCGGCCTCACCCTTGGCGAGGTCACGCGCTTCCCGCGCCTGCGTCGAGAGCGCCTTGTACTCACGGTACGGCACCACGACGTCCTGCAGCTCGGCGAACCGTTTGCCGAGGTCACGCAGACGGTCGGGATCGGCGGCGATGTCCGGTGCGGCGAGCTCCGCCGCAGCCTGCTCGTAGCTCTCCTCGATCTCGTCGAGCTTGGTTTCGATGCCGGACGCCATGCGTCCTATGGTCGCAGGCGCGGACTGCGAGCGACCGGGGGGACGTCAGTCGCGGGGCTTGTCCTCGAAGTCCACGTCGAGCGCCGCGAGATCCGGGATGTCCACCATCTTCTTGCCCTTCGGGATCGCCCACATGTCCTCGTATCGAGGATCGACGACGTCATCGGAGGCTCCGCCCTCGCTGGGAGGCGCCGCGGGATCTCCGCCTTCGGCCCCTTCGGCCCCCTCGGCCGCTTCGGTATCGATCGACGCCTCGAGCTCCTTCGCGACCGACAGAAGTTTCGACTGCATGTCGTGCATCTGGGTCACGAGGACCTCGCGGCGCTCCGACAGCGAGCCCAGGATCCGTTCGGCTTCGCGCTTCGCTTCCGCGAGGGAATCGGTCCCTTGCTGTTTCGCTTGCTCCGCCCGCGCCTGAGCGTCGAGCTTGATCCGGTCGGCCTCGGAGCGAGCTTCCTGCAGGACGCGGTCTGCCTCCGCCTTCGCCTCGGCCAAGGCCGCCGTCGCTTCCTTGTCCGCGGACTCGAGTACCCCGGCGAACCGCTTCGCGATCGCCTCGTATGGGTCCTGCTGCGGGATGGTCGGCGCCGGGGTGGCCGGCACCGGCGTCGTCGCCGGGGTGGCCGGCGTCATGACCTGGCCGGCCGTGATAGCAGCGGCGAGGGACTCGCCCGGGGTGGGGGGGCGCTGCGCCTTGCCCTCCTTGCGCTGGTCGTGCAACTCGCGCTCGAGCGTCTCCACCTGGCCCGCGACCCCCTGGAGGTATTCGCGGACCTGGTCCGGGTCGTAGCCGCGCCGGACGGTCGCGAACTCGCGCCGCCGGATCTGCTCCGCGCTCGGCAACAGGGGCAGGTCGAGATCGTTCTTCATGGAGCCACCTCCCAGGTATCGTCTTCGCTCCGCGGCCATTCGGGCAACGCCGAACCGGCCCGTCGATCGATCGGACACGCCATCATGTCCGCGATGGGCGTTGGATGCAACACCGTCCGGAGTGGGCCTCAGGTGGCGCCGGCGGCCTCGGCTTCCCGACGGAGCACTTCCTTGAAGGAGGACACGGCGACCTCGATCTGGCCGACATCGGGCTCACGGGTCGTGATCTTCTGGAGCCAGATCCCGGGGGCCATCATCACTCGCATCGCCGTGGAGCGGGGGAACCGGGCGCCGAGGCGGAGGGCTTCGTACGCGATGCCGGCGATGATCGGTATCGCGATCACGCGGGAGACGAGTCGCCACAGCAGTCCGGGAGTCCCGAAAAGCGTGAACACGAAGATCGTGATGATCATCACGATGATGAGGAAGTTCGTGCCGCATCGAACGTGCTCCTTGGGGAAGCGCTCGATGCGGTCGGGCACGAGGTCCTCGTCGTGCTCGTACGCCGCGATCGTCTTGTGCTCGGCGCCGTGATACTCGAAGACACGGCGGATGTCCTTCGTTCGGCCGATCAGCCAGAGGTACCCGACGAACAGTGCAACGCGGAAGATCCCCTCGAAGACGTTCACGAGCACGCCGTTGGCGGACACATGGTTCTCCGCCCAGGCGAACAGGGTCGTGGGACCCAGGATGAAGATCGCGATGAACAGGACCATCGCGATCGTGAGCGAGACACCGATCTGTCGGCTGGAGAGCTGCTCCTCTTCCGCCACGGCGTGGTTCGTCGCGATCATCAACGCCCGGACACCGATCGAGAGCGACTGTCCGAGCACGATGATCCCCCGGAGGAACGGCTTCCGCCAGATCGGGTGACGCGACGCGATCGAGT
Source organism: Actinomycetota bacterium (assembly GCA_005885035.1). Lineage (GTDB taxonomy): Bacteria > Actinomycetota > UBA4738 > UBA4738 > HRBIN12 > AC-51. The sequence goes on along the minus strand of VAXZ01000013.1, from coordinate 8,503 downwards.
CGATCGCGTGGGACTCCACGTAGACGGTACCGACGGGCTCACGGACGGCCACCGCCCAGTGGTCCGAGCCACGCATCATCACGCCCTCGACGACGGCCTGACCGCCGTAGAGGTGGGTGGTCGCCGGGGGCGGCTGGCCCACCGGCGGCTCAGCTCTGCTTCGCCGCGGCCTGTTGGGCCTGCTGGGTCTTGGCGTAGCGGCGCTGGAAGCGCTCCACGCGCCCGCCCACGTGTTGCCACACGAGCAGTGGACGTTCGCGATCTGGTAATCGGGGTGGATGCCCTGCGTCATGGCGGATCCATCTCCTTCGTGGCGCCGGCATGCTACTTGCTTCAACGCTCCCGTATTCCCGGGTCCTCGTCGCCCGGCTCAGCCCGCGGCCGGTGCCTTCGCGATGTCCTTCAGGAAGAGCTCGTTCGACTTGGTCGACCGGAGCTTGTCGATCAGCAGCTCGAGCGCGGCGCCGGTCTCCAGTGCGTGCAGGACCCGGCGGAGGCGGATCACCAGCGCCAGCTCCTCGGGGGGCAGGAGCAGCTCCTCCTTGCGGGTGCTCGAAGCGTCGACGTTGATCGCCGGGAACAACCGTTTCTCGGAGAGCTGCCGATCAAGCCGAAGCTCCATGTTCCCGGTGGCCTTGAACTCCTCGAAGATCCCATCGTCCATCCGCGAGCCCGTCTCGACCAGGGCCGAGGCGATGATCGTGACCGAGCCGCCTTCCTCGATGTTGCGCGCGGCGCCGAAGAACCGACGGGGCGGGTAGAGGGCCGCTGAGTCGATGCCGCCCGTGAGGATCTTGCCGGAGGCGGGCATCCCCAGGTTGTAGGCCCTCGTCAGGCGGGTCAGGGAGTCCAGGATGATCGCGACGTCTTGCCCCATCTCCGCCAGCCGCTTCGCCCGTTCGAGGACGAGCTCCGTAACCTGGATGTGCTGGTCGGTCGGCTTGTCGAACGTCGAGTAGACGACCTCGGCGGCACGCACCGTGCGCTGCCAGTCGGTGACCTCCTCGGGTCGTTCGTCGACGAGAAGCACGATCACGTGCGTCTCGGGGTTCGAGTGGATGACGCCGTTCGCGATCTGCTTCAGGATCGTCGTCTTGCCGGACTTGGGCGGCGCCACGATCATCCCACGCTGACCCTTGCCGATCGGCGCGATCATGTCGATGATCCGCTCCGTGATCGCGAGCGGGCCGTTCTCGAGCCGGAACCGATCGTCCGGGAACAGGGGCGTCAGCTTGTCGAACTGCGGCCGCGCGACGGCCTTCTCGGGGTCCATCTCGTTGACCGCTTCGACCGAGAGCAGCGCCGGGTACTTCTCGTTGTTCTTCGGTTCGCGGATCTTGCCCGTCACGGTGTCGCCCTTGCGGAGCTGGTGCCGGCGGACGTAGGACAACGACACGTAGACGTCCTCCTGACCCGGAAGGTAGCCGGAGGTGCGCAGGAAACCGTACCCCTCCGGGAGGATGTCCAAGATCCCGGTGCGGGTCGGAGCGCTCTTGAGCTCCTCGACCCGATCCTGCTCGTCGCGGACCTTCCGCTCCTCACGCGAACGGCGGCGTTCCTCACGAGACGGTCGGCGCCGGCGATCGCGCTCGCCGCCATCCGAGGGACCTTGCCCGACCGGACGCGGGGCGCCTTGACGGTCGCCCCGGTCGTTGCGCCCTCCGCGATCGTTGCCCGCGCCGCGATCGTTGCCTTGGCCGCGCTCGTTGTCCTGGCCGCGGTCGTTGCCCTCGCTTGGACCGACACGGTCCACGCCGTCGGTCCGCTCGCCGCTTTCCGGCCCGGGGCCGTCGTCGTCATCCGCGGCGGGTCGACCGTCGTCGCGTCCAAGTGCGGGCGCTTCGCCGACCGGCGTCGCGGAGGCCACGGATCCCCCGGCCTCCTCGCCGTTGCGAGTCGCCGAACCTCCTCCGTCGGTGGAGGCCGCGACGATCGCGTCGATCAGACCCGCCTTCCGCAGTTTCTGGGTGCCCTCGACGCCCAGCGTCTGGGCGATCTGCTGCAACTCCGGCAGGAGCTTGCCCTCGAGAGCGCTTCGTTCGATCGTTGTGTCCATCAGGTGGATGCCTCTCCCTCCAGCTGGTGCTGGAGCTTCTCCCAATCGGCCTGGAACCGCTCCATGCCGATATCGGTCAGCGGGTGCTTCACGAGCTTCGTGAAGACCTCGAACGGCATCGTGGCGATGTCGGCACCGGCATGCGCCGACTCCACCACGTGCATCGGGTGTCGGAGCGATGCGGCCAGAACCTTGGTCTCGTAACCCTGCACAGCATAGATGTCGCAGATCGATCGCAACAGCGCCATGCCATCGCTCGCGACGTCATCGACCCGCCCAAGGAACGGGGACACGATGTACGCCCCTGCCTCGGCAGCCAAGATGGCCTGCGCGGGTGAGAAGACGAGGGTGACGTTGATCCGTACGCCCTCGCTCACCAGCCGCGTTCCCGCCTCGAGCCCGTCCGGGGTCATCGGCACCTTCACCACGGCGTTCGGACCCATCGCGGCCAGCGTGCGGCCTTGCGCCACCATCTCGTCGGCGTCCGGCGCGGTCACTTCGAGTGAGACGTCACCGGCAACCTCCTCGAGGATCTGGCGCCATACCTTGTCGGGTTCCGCGGCCTCCTTCTGGAGCAGCGATGGGTTGGTTGTCACCCCACCGAGCACGCCCCAGCGGTTGATCTCGCGGATCTCCTCGATGCTTGCGGTATCGAGGAAGAGTTTCATGCTGTCTTCCCCTCCTTCGGATCCGTTGGCTGTTCGTCCCTGGGCACCCCGTGCGCGAGCGCCTGGCTCTTCACGTACCGCTGCAGCCGCCGGATCCCTTCGAACCCCTCCACGTAGCGGGTGGCGGGCCGCGCGGCAACCGCGTTCTCGCGGGCGGCGAAATGCGACCGGTGGCGATCTTCGTCGTCGACCCCCACCACGAACGGAACTGCGAGGATCCGATCGGCGTGAGCGTCGGTCTCGAAGAACCCCGGGACGATGTGTGCTCCCTCGATGACGATGCTCGTTCCCTCAGCGGCGGCTCGTTCGATCAACGCGTTGATGCCGACCGAGACGGCTGCGGTCTGCTCACGGAAACCTAACGTGAGCGCGTCCGCGGTCTTCGTCGGCGGTTCCCGTAGGGCCTCGTCCGCCTGGAACGACGAGACGTGCAGGGTCGGCATCAGCTCGCTCGACAGCATCGCCCGCATGACCTCGCGGATCGCGTCGGTCGCGACGACCCGGACGATGCCGAGCCGGGCGGCAAGCTGCGTGGCGATGGTCGACTTGCCGACCCCCGTCGCTCCCCCGATCAGGATCACGAGGGGGACATCGAGGGTCTCGATCTCCCGCCAGCGCACGAAGTTGGTCGCATATCGCTCGCCCGCCACCTCGCCGATCACTTCGATCGCGACCTCGGCCAGCTCGGCCGACGTGACGGAGGCGCGTCGCCGCTCCAAGAGACGGATCTCGACCTCCTCTGCGACCTGGTAGGCCCGATACGGAGAGAGCCCCGTGACCATGACCTGGGACGCCAGCAACCCCTTGGAGAACGGCAACCCCGACTCGCGATCGGAGATCACGATCTGGGACATCCTCGTTCGTTCGGTCATCCGCCGGTCCCTCTCGAGGGTTCGCTCCCTCGTGCCATCCCCCTGGCGATCGCCAGGTCGATGACCTCTCCGAAGGCGGTCCCCAGGTCCTTCGCTCCTTCGGTCACTTCTGCCCGGTTGTCCACGAAGACCACGTCGGCCCCTCTGACGGCCGCGTGCCGACACGCAACGTCGACGGCCGCCGCCTTGAGCTCCGTGAGGAGCACGTCGTACCTCCCGGCGGCCTCGAGATCCTCCGCCAGACCGGCCCGGTCGGCCAGCCTCGCGCTCGACCCGACGATCCGAACCCCGTATGCGGCCTCTAGGTGGAGCGCCTGAGCTGTGGAGGTCGCGGTCGGGGCGGTCGTTGCGAAGAACGCGTCCCGTCCTCGCACATCTGCGAGCGGCACTGGGAGGAAGTCGGTCACCAAGACCCGCGCATCGCCCAGCGTGCGACGCAGGTGAGCGGAGAGGTGGGTGAGATTCTCTGACCCGGGAACCGGGCTCGCAGACATGGTAACAACAGCCAGGTCGGCCCGCAACAAGCGGTAGGGCCCGAGATAGCCGCGGATGTACTCGGGAGGACATGTCGCGGGGACAACGAGGATCCCAGCGTCCCACGCGACGGGCGGCAGGGCCGCTCCGCTCCCCTCGAGGACGAGGAGCCCAGGGTGGCGAGCGGCTCCGATGGCGACCGCCTCGGCCACGTTGGTCACGTACGGCGCGCCCGCCAGCCCACCGGCCGCCCTGCGGGCGCCGATCGTGGTGACCCCCGTGGTGAGGGCGTCCTCCAGGTAGTCCGACGCGGCGTGTTCTCCCGCCTGGACGAGGGCGATCAGCGAGTCGAGCGTCACCGAGCCGGCTTCGGCGACCTGGGCTGCGGGCGGTCCGCCGCGACCCATGGCGATCACGATCGGCGCGAGGTCGCGGCGGGCGGCCCGCCGCGCGACCTCACCGGCGATGGCGGTCTTCCCCGTCCGCTTGCCCGTTCCGTACACCGCCAGCACCGGGACGCCCAGGGGCGCGGGCTCGGTGACCGGAGGGTCGAACCGGAAGTCCGCCCCCTGGTACGGCACGCCCAGGACGAGGGAGACCGACACCAGCTCCATCCGCTCCCGGTACCCGAGCACCGGCTCGTCGGAGAGATCCAGGACGACATCGGGTCGCCACTCGGCGATCGCCGCGCGCAGACCCTCCGCCCGGTCCGCCGCCACCGACCGGACGGGGACGCCGACGTCGGGCAGATCCCCCGGCAGGAGCTTCTCGATCCCTCCGACGACGAGCGCCACGACGACCTCGACCCCCCGGGAGCGGGCGACCTCGAGCGCCCAGCGGGTAACTGGTGGGTAGTGCTCGCCGTCGATCAGAGCGATCGCGCGCATCGGATGGTGCCGGTTGTCCCTCTCTCGCCGCTCGCTGGCGGGCGGTCGGCGCTAGGACTCGGGCGCTCCCGCGATCTGTTGCACGGGTGCCTCGCGATGGTGCCTCGTTTCGAACAAGACGAACTTCGCCATGAGATGGCGCTCACCCTCGAAGGGGAAGACGCGATGGATCGACACCTCGTCCCCGTCGAAGTCGAGCACGTTGTAGCACGGCTTCCCGTAGCCGCGCAGCCGAAGCGACGACACCGTCCCGGCGTTCGCGATGTAGAGGTCCTCCAGACGCCAGACGTACGGAACGTGCTTGTGCCCGGACAGGACCACGTGGACCCCGGCGTGCACAAGGACCTCGAGCAGGTCGCCGGCGTCCATCACGATCGAGCGCTCGCGCCCGGTCCCCGGGATCGGCATCAGATGGTGGTGCAGGACGAAGACCTTGAGCGCAGCCGGCCCCGCGAACTGGTCGCTGATCCAGTCGTAATGGACGCGTCCGACCTGTCCCTCGTTGAGATCGGGCTCGCTCGAGTCCACCCCGACGATGCGCACGTTGTCGATGTCGTGGACCCACATCCGCGGCCCGATCAGATCCTCGAAGTGCAGGTACCCGACGTTGCGAGAGTCGTGGTTGCCGGGAACGGTCAGCAGCGGAGCCTCGATCCGATCGGCGTAGGCGAGCCACGCCTTGTACTCAGGGCGGAAACCGTCGGTCGTCAGGTCGCCCGAGACGACGACCACGCCCGGTTGGAGCTGATTCAGCTCGGCGATCACGCGGTTCATCAGGTTGGGCACGAAATGCGGCGACCCGACGTGCGGGTCCGAGATGTGCGCGATCGTGACCACGGCTCTAGCCTATCGAGCCTCGCTGCAGCGGTGGGTCGCCGGACCCATCTCGGCCGCCACCGATCTCGACCTCGAACCCCCGGCTGCGGATCCCTGGGCGCAGGATCCGCCACGGCGAGGTGAGGCCAAGGGCGTCGAGCGTGATCGGGGGCCGGTCCGATCGCTCGAACACCACGAGCGACGGACCGGCCCCCGAGACGCACACCGGGACGTGGTCGCTGCGGAGCGCCGCGACCACGTCCGCGACCTCGGGCATCGTTGCGAGTCGCACATCCTCGTGCAGCCGGTCGAGAAGCGCCTGCGGCAGGAGCGACGGATCGCGCGTCAACGCCTCGACCTCGATCGCCGCGCGAGCGACGTTCGCGGTCGCGTCCACCCGGAGGACGCTCTCGGGTAAGACGGAGCGCGCCGCCGTCGTCGACATCCGGAGGCCCGGCACGAGGAGGGTGGGCCGGAGGTCCGGATGCGGTTCGAGCCGGTGCACCGTGCCGTCGTCGAGCGCGATCGTGAACCCCCCGAACACGGCGGCCGCAACGTTGTCGGGGTGCCCCTCGATCTCCGCGGCCATCGCGAAGACCGAGATCGGGTCGGCGTCGATCCCCAGGTCGAGCATGGCCGATGCCGCGACCACGCCCGCGATCGTGGCCGCGGACGACGATCCGAGCCCCCGCTCCAGCGGGATCCGGTTCCGCCCGCGGCGGGCAAGTGGGGCGAGCGGGAGCGACATCCGTCCCGCGACCACCGACATCACCCGGCCGACCAGATCCGAGCCGTCGGCCGGGAGCTCGTCCGCCCCCTCCCCCTCCCACGTGACACCGGGCGGTGCTGCCGTGTCGACCACCAGCTCGTTGCAGAGGTCCCAGGCCAACCCGAAGCTGTCGAACCCGGGGCCGAGGTTCGCCGACGTGGCGGGGATGCGGACCGTCACGCGCATCGTGGCGCGCAGCGTATCGCGGCCCGGACTACAGACCGAGCTCCGCCGCGACGGTATCCGCGTCAGCCGGCACCGTGACGGGTGGCGCCGCCCCGGCGATCGCCCACTCCGTGTCCTTCAGGCCGTGCCCGGTCAGGACACACACCACCGTGCGACCCGCGGGAAGCCGCCCGTCGGCGTGCAGCTGGAGCATCCCCGCGACGCTCGCGGCGCTGGCCGGCTCGACGAACAACCCTTCGCGTGCGAGCCTGCGGTAAGCGGCCAGGATCTGCCGGTCGGTCACGGACCCGATCGCGCCCTCGGACGCGCTGGCCGCGGCCACGGCCTTCTCCCACGACGCCGGGTTCCCGATCCGGATCGCGGTCGCGATCGTCTGTGGATCCGCTATCGGCTCCCCCTTCACGATGGGCGCGGCGCCCGCTGCCTGGAACCCGAACAGCTGTGGCGGCTCGGGGATCACGCTGTCGATCAGGTACTCCGAGTAGCCCATCCAGTGGCTCGAGATGTTCCCCGCGTTTCCCACGGGGACGCAGTGGATGTCGGGCGCTCGCCCCAGGGCGTCACAGATCTCGAAGGCAGCCGTCTTCTGCCCCTCGAGCCGGAACGGATTGACGCTGTTCACGAGGGTCACGCGGAAGCGGTCCGCCAGATCGCGCGCCACGTTCAGCGACGCGTCGAAGTTGCCGTCAACCTCCAGCATCCGAGCACCGTGGACGAGGGTCGCCGCCATCTTGCCAAGCGCGACCTTCCCCTTCGGCACGAGCACGGCGCACGTGAGACCGGCCCTCGCCGCGTACGCGGCGGCCGACGCGCTCGTGTTGCCGGTCGAGGCACACACCACTGCCTTCGCGCGCTCCTCGACCGCCTTGGAGATCGCGAGCGTCATTCCGCGGTCCTTGAACGAACCGGTCGGGTTGGCGCCGTCGTACTTCAGCCAGACATCGCATCCCGTCTCGACGGACAGCGGATCGGAGCGGACGAGCGGGGTGCCGCCCTCACCGAGGGAGATCACCGGTGTCGCGTCGGATACCGGAAGGCGTTCCCGGTATTCCTCGACGACGCCGCGCCACTGATGGGGAGCGGCACCTCGCGGCGGAACGCTCACTCCTCGCCCTCCACCCGGAGGAGGCTCGCGACCGCGCGCACGCTCGAGCGATCGCGTAGCTCCGCCACCGTCTTCTGGAAGGCTCCCTCCTGCGCCCGGTGCGTGATGAACACGAGCGTCGCCTCCTCGGCGAACCCCTCCTGCCACACACGCTCGATCGAGACCCCGTTGTGCGCGAACGCCTCCGCGATCTCCGCGAGCGCGCCCGGTCGATCCTCCACGTGGAGGTTGAGGTAGTACTGCCCGGTCGTGGCGTCCATCGGACGGATCGCCCGGTCGAGGACGCACGTGCATCCCATCGCGCGGCCACCGAAGGCCAGGTTGCGGGCCACCTGCACCAGATCGCCGATGACGCTGGTCGCCGTCGGCTCGCCCCCCGCTCCGGGTCCGTAGAACATGAGCTGGCCGACCTTCGCGCCCTCGACGAAGACCGCGTTGTTGGCGTCGCGGACCGCGGCCAGCGGGTGGGCGGCCGGGATCATCGCCGGGTGTACGCGAGCGGAAACCTCACCATCCTCGAGCTCAGCGATCGCGAGCAGCTTCACAACGTAGCCCAGGCGCGCGGCGTCAGCGATGTCCTGGGGGGTGATCCGCGCGATCCCTTCGCGATACACGTCGTCCGCGACGACCCGCGTGTTGAACGCGATCGAGGCGAGGATCGCGCACTTGG
>VAXZ01000092.1 GCA_005885035.1 Actinomycetota bacterium | reverse complement strand
GGCTTTGCCCTCGAGGGACAGCCGATCACCGGTGATCTTCTCGTAGTGCTCCAACTCGAGCTGGAAGAGCTTGACGAGCTCGATCGCCTGGCCGGCCACCCCCGCGATCGCGATCGCGCTGTAGTCGTCGGCGCCGAACACCTTGCGCATCTTGGCATCCGCGATGAGGTTGCCGGACGTCGCACGCCGATCGCCGATCATGACGACGCCGCCGCCGAACTTCAAGCCGAGCACCGTGGTCCCGTGCGACACCGGGAGGGCGGGTGCCTCCATCAACGAGCGGGGCATCGCCTCCGGTCGCTCGCGCTGCACCAGGTCGAGGAAGCTGGGGCTCGCACCGAACGGGCTGCCGGCGAGCGACAGCTCGGGCCGATCGCTCACTCGCCACCCTTCTGGACGTACGACTTGACGAACTCCTCGGCGTTCTCTTCCAGCACGGAGTCGATCTCGTCGAGGATGTCGTCCATCTCCTCCTTGAGCTCGCTGGCCTTGGAGGACGACGTGACCTGACCGGCATCGTCGTCGGCTTCCCCGCCGCCCTTCTTCTGGATCCTCTTCTGTTCTTGCTCGGGCACGGCACGCTCTCCTTTCCCGGATGCACATCCTAACTTCGGGTGCGGACGTGCGGAGCGTTAGCCGGTGAGCCGATCCACGAGTGCGGCCGCGTCCTCGCACTCGTCGAGCAGCTCCTCGACATGGGCGCGCGTTCCGCGGAGCGGTTCGCGCATAGGGATGCGCTGCAGGGCGTCTCGGCCGGTGTCGAGGATCAGCGAGTCCCAGGAAGCAGCCGCGATCGCGTCAGGATATTTCGAGATGCACCGGCCGCGGAAGAACGCACGCGTATCCTCCGGCGGCTCCATGATGGCCCGCTCCACCTGTTCATCGGTCGTGAGCCGCTCGACCTTCCCGGAGTTTGCGAGTCGATGGTAGAGCCCCCGATCGCGCCGGACATCGTGGTACTGCAGATCGATCGCGCGAAGCTTCGCGTCGCTCCACGCGAGACCGTCCCGTTCCCGATATCCCTCGAGCAGGCGAAGCTTGGCCACCCAGTCGAGCTGCCCGCTGAGCGTTCGCGGGTCGCTCTCGAGCCCGCGCAGGACACCCTCCCATCGCTCGACGACCTCCCGGTTCTCCGACGTGTCGTCCTCACGGTCGACGTACTTGCGGGCCAGCTCCAGGTATTCCCACTGCAACTGCAGCGCGGTCATCTTGCGCCCGTCGGTGAGTGCGACCTGGGCGGTCAACGACACGTCGCGGGACACGTCGTGGATCGCTGCCACCGGGTTCACGAGGGAGAAGTCGGGTAGGAACGCGTCTTCGATCATCTTGAGCACGATCGACGTGGCCCCCAGCTTCAGGAACAGGGCGACCTCGCAGAGATTGGCGTCGCCCACGATCACGTGGAGCCGCCTGTATCGCTCGGGGTCCGCGTGGGGCTCGTCACGTGTGTTGATGATGGGCCGCTTGAGCGTGGTCTCGAGCCCGACCTCGGTCTCGAAGAAGTCGGCGCGTTGCGTGAGCTGGAACACGTGCTTGCCGCGCTCGTCCCACTGCGCCTCGAGCCCGAGCTTGCCGGCACCGGTGAAGATCTGCCGGCTGACGAAGAACGGTGTGAGGTCGCGAACGATGTCACCGAACGGGGTCGCGCGATCCACCAGGTAGTTCTCGTGGGTGCCGTAGGAATTGCCCTTCCCGTCGGAGTTGTTCTTGTAGATCGCCAGCGCCGGCGAGGAGGGGATCTCCGCCGCGACGATCGCGAGCGAACGCTCGAGGATGCGCTCTCCAGCCTTGTCGTGGATGACCAGGGATCGGGGCGACAGGCACTCGGGGGTGGAGTACTCGGGGTGCGCGTGGTCGACGTAGTAGCGAGCCCCGTTCGGAAGGATCACGTTCGCGAGACCGAGGTCCTCGTCGGAGAGCTCACGGCCGGTGACCGGCTCGAAGCCACGGGCATCGCGCAGGGGTGACTCATCCTCGTAGTCCCAGCGGATCCTGCGGAGACTGCCCGCGTAGGACGAGATCAGCATCGAGGAGGACAACACCGGGTTGAAGTCGGGCTGGCCCACGGCCGCGATCCCGTACTCCGTCTCGGTGCCGATGACCTTCGGGATAGCCACGGGGCAACCTTACCCGCGTCCGCGGGTTACAGGTACTGCCCGGCGCTGACGCGCTCGACCTGCCGGCCGTCCCCCTCGAGACCGAGCAGGGTCCGGACGTAGACGATCCGCTCGCCCTTCTTTCCCGAGATCCGGGCCCAGTCGTCCGGATTCGTCGTGTTGGGGAGGTCCTCGTTCTCCTTGAACTCGTCGCGGATGGCGTGGAACAGATCCTCGCCCTTGACGCCCTTCTCCCCTTTGGAGAGGAACCGCTTGATGGCATCCTTCTTGGCCCGGCGGACGATGTTCTCGATCATGGCGCCGGAGTTGAAGTCCTTGAAGTACAGGATCTCCTTGTCGCCCGACGCGTAGGTAACCTCGAGGAACCGGTTCTCGTCCGACGCCGCGTACATCCGTTCGATCGTCTTCTCGATCATCCGGTGGCACGCGAGCTGGACGTCACCGCCCTGCTTGTCGACCTCGTCTGGATGGATCGGCACCGAGGGGTGGAGATACTTCGCCATCACATCCATCGCCTGGGCGGCGTCCGGACGTTCGATCTTGATCTTCACGTCGAGGCGCCCGGGACGCAGGATCGCGGGGTCGATCAGGTCCTCGCGGTTGGACGCTCCGATCACGATCACGTTCTTCAGGGTCTCCACGCCGTCGAGCTCGGAAAGCAGTTGCGGCACGATCGTGGACTCGACATCCGAGGAGATGCCCGTGCCCCGGGTCCGGAAGATGGAGTCCATCTCGTCGAAGAAGACGATCACGGGGAGACCTTCTTCGCTGCGCTCCTTGGCCCGCTGGAAGATCTCACGGATCTGCCGCTCCGTCTCACCCACGTACTTGTTCAGGAGCTCCGGACCCTTGACGTTGAGGAAGTAGCTCCGAGCATCCTCCCGGCCGGTCCGCTCGGCGACCTTCTCCGCCAGCGACTTGGCGACCGCCTTGGCGATCAGGGTCTTGCCGCACCCAGGCGGCCCGTAGAGCAGGACGCCCTTCGGAGGCTCGAGCTCATGCTCGTTGAACAGTTCCGCATAGAGGAACGGCAGCTCGACCGCGTCACGGATCGCCTCGATCTGGCCCTCGAGCCCCCCGATGTCCTCGTAACCGACATCGGGGATCTCCTCGAGCACGAGCTCCTCGACCTCTTCCTTCGGAAGGAGCTCGGTGACGACCACCGACCGCGGGTCGAACAGCACGTTGTCGCCGGCGCGCACCGAGCTCTGGAGGAGGTCTCCAGCAAGGTACGCGACGTGCACCTCGTCGCCGCGACCGAAGACCAGCGCTCGGTCCTCGCCCAGACGATCCTTCACCTTGACGACCTCGCCGGCTCGATCCGGATCCAGGACCTCAACCGCGTTCAGCGACTCGTTGAGGACGACCTGCGAACCCGGAACGATCTTCACGACCTCGATGTCCGGCGAGGGCATCACCCGCATCTTGCGACCTGCGGTCACGACGTCGAGGGAGCCGTCGTCGTTGGCCCGGAGGAAGATGCCGAACGACGCGGGCGGCTGGCTGAGTTTCTCGACCTCCTCGGCGAGCGCCTCGATCTTGTCGCGCTCATCGCGCAGCGCGTCGGCGAGCTTCTGGTTCTGACCCATCGCCTTGGCGAGTTGCTCGCGAGTCTCGACGAGCTTCTCCTCGAGGATGGAGACTTGGCGAGGCGCGTTGGTCAGCCGGCGACGAAGGAGCCCGACCTCTTCCTCCAGGAACTTGACCTGGGATCGCAGCTCGTCGACCTGCTCACCGTGTCCTGGCATCTGCGCCTCCTCCGCGCGTCTGGAATCTACACCCGCGGACCGACGCGATCGGGGACGTCGCGTTCGGATCCGTCCTGTCCAGTATCTACGGCACGAGTCGTCGAACGGCTTAGGACCGGGAGGGGAAATGACCCGTGCGGGTCAGGATGTCCGGCGTGCGATCGTGAGGAACCCGGTGTGACCGATCATCCGGTGCTCCGGCCGGATGCTCCGCTCGGTGACGTGCCAAGCCCGCCGAAGCACCTCGAAGGTCTCGATATGCAGGAACCCGTGCGACGGAAGAGCAAGCACCAGCTGTTGGACCTGAACCGTCGTGGGGAGGTACGCGCAGAGGACCGCTCCCGGCTCGAGGGTGCCGCGGAGCGTCTCGAGCGGCCCCCACGGTTCCGGGAGGTCGAGAACACATCGGTCGAACCACTCACCCGTTCGGCCGACGTCGGCGAGGTCACCGACGCGCAGATCGAGCTGATCGGGGATCTTGCCGAACATCCCCTCGATGTTGAGTACGGCCTGGGCGTGGTGTTCATCCCGCAGCTCGTAGGAGACGATGCTGCCGTCCCTCCCGACCGCACGACACAACGCGATCGTGAGCGCACCCGAGCCCGTCCCCGCCTCGAGGACCCTCGCCCCGGGGTAGATGTCGGCATAGGTCACGATCGGTCCGAGGTCCTTCGGGTAGACGACCTGGGCGCCGCGCTTCATCTTGAGGGCATAGTCGGCGAACCGTGGGCGGAACGCCGTGAGCACCATGCCGCTGGCGGTCTCCAACCGGACACCCTCCGGCTGACCCAACAGCAGATCGTGCCGGAGCGCGCCGGAATGGGTGTGGTACGTCGCCTTACGGGAACTGCGTCGGCAGCGGGCGTGCGCCCAGCGTCACGTGCACGGATCGGCGAGCACCCGGCGAGGACACGAGGTCGACGCTGATGCTCTGACCCGGGCGCAGCCCCGCCAGGATCGTGCTCAGATCGTCCGCGCTGGTGACGGCCTTGCCGTCGACCGCTATGACCACGTCGCCGCTCTTGATCCCAGCGTGTTGCGCTGGCCCGCCGGCCGTGGTCGCGATCACGTAGGCCCCGCTCTGGACCGCGAGTCCCAGCTGGACCGCGAGCGCAGGGGTCACGCTCTGGGATGAGATGCCGAGGTAGGCCGCGGGGGCGAGCGGGTTGGCGATCGCCTGCTGGATCGTCTCCTTCGCGGAATCGATCGCGATCGCGAACCCGATGTTCTCGGCGGTGTCGGAGCCGGCCGAGTTGATCCCCACGACCTGCCCGGCCATGTTGAGCAGCGGGCCACCGGAGTTGCCGTGGTTGATCGCGGCGTCGGTCTGGATCACGTTGGAGTAGACCCGCGCGCCGTTCCTGCAGACCCTGCAACTCGGATCTTGGACCGTGATCGTTCGGTCGAGCGACGAGACGATCCCGGCCGTGACCGTCGGGCCACCTTCGAGGGCGAGCGCGTAGCCGATCGCGATGACGCGCTGCCCGAGGACGAGCGCCCCGGAGTCGCCGAGGGGCACGGTCGGCAACCCGGTCGCGTCGACCTTCAGGACCGCCAGGTCGTGCTGGCAGTCTCCACCGATCACCCGGGCGTCGTACTGCTTCGGCGTCTGCGCGGACGTCGAGACCGTGATCTTCGATCCACCCTCCACGACGTGGCAGTTCGTCACGATGACGCCGTCCTGTCGGACGATGAACCCGGTGCCGACGCCTTTCCCCTGCTGGACATTGCCGAACGGACCCGGTTGGAACACATCGGTCGTGACGTTCACGACGGCGGGGAGCGCCATCCTGACGACGGTCGCGATGGGCTCGGCCGCGCCGTTCAGAGATCCTCCACTTGACGACAGGGCCGTCGAGCTGGCCGAGTGACCGGTCAGGTCGACGGAGCAGGCGGTGGCGACGAACGCGAGCGCCACCGCGCCCACGAGGATCTTGCGCACGCGGAACCCTCCGATGGTGTGCGGTGGATACGTTCCGCTATACGCCGCGCCGGGCCGGGCGGTTCGCTGGCGGCCCGGCGCGGTGGGGCCTACGCGGACGACGTCAACGAACCGGCGGGACGCTCCTTCCGAGGATCGACGAACGGGATCGCCGCGGTGATCCCTTCGAGGTGGTCGCCGTCCTCGGTCTCGATGTCCAGCCGGTTCCCCGGCTCCGCGAGCCGGATCGGGACCCACACGTAGCCGATGTTCTTCGCGAGCCCCGGTGACCAGACCGCGTCCGTCAGGTAGCCGATCTTGTGTCCGTCCTCGTAGGCGTTCCAGTACTCCGACATCTCCGCGCGCAGCTCGGACCCGAGCAACTCGATCCCCACCAGCTTCCGGTCGACCCCTTCGCGGCGGATCCTCTCGAGGGCGTCCTTGCCGACGTAGTCCTGCGGCTGCGCCTCGACCAGACGCTCGAGGCCCATCACGTGGAACGGGGTATCGGTCAGTCGCATGTCCGAGCCGTAGTTGAAGATGCCGGCTTCGATCCTGCGTGCCTCGCTCGGCGCGGTCGGCCGGATCCCGAACTCGTCGCCCGCCTCCACGATCGCGTCCCAGAGGTCGTCCCCGCGTGTGCCGTCCAAGAGGTTGACCTCGAAACCGGGGATCGCGGTCCACCCCGTCCGAGAGATCACGACCGGGATCCCGCGTGCGTCGAACCCGTCGCACCAGTAGTACTTGAGGTCGTAGATCCCTCCCCAACGCGTACAGGCCGGCGTCCGAGTCCGCCAGCTGCATCCACCAGACGTTCGGTTCGGGATGCAGTAGGACCGGGTCGTTGACGATCCCGCCGTCGGGCGCCGTCACCAGCATGTACTTGCCCTGCTTCACCGCGCACTTCGTGAGGTCCCGGCACGTGATCCGGTCGATCAGCGTGTCCGCGTCGGGACCGCTCACCTGCACGGTCCGCTCGACGCCGACATCCCACAGCGTGACGCCTTCGTTCAGAAGCTTGTACTCGGTCTCTGGGTCGTCGTAATACCCAGGGAGGTACATGTGGTTGTAGATGTCATATGCGGTACATCCGGCCCGCAGCGTCGCTTTGAAGAACGGTGACTGCCGGTACCACGGACCGAAGTAGAGCGTTGCGCTCTTCGCGAGCATCTCCTCGCGTTCGTTGACCATCGAACACCCTCCTCAGAGCTTCGGACCGGGCATCCACCCCGGCTTCCCCTTGAAGCATGGTTCAGCGGGCCGCCGGGATGCAAGTCCGCCGGCCCCGCGTCCAGCGCTGACGCGTTGAACGATCCTTCAGGAAACGGGGATCTGCTTCGACGGGTCCACGAACGGCATCGGGGTCACGGTCGCCGCCCGCGTTCCCCACTCGGTCTGAACGCTCACGGCCTGACCCTCGTGGCTGCTCCCTGCCGGGAGCCAGCAGTAGCCGATGTTCTGCTTCAGACGGGGCGAATAGATCGCCGACGTCACCTTGCCGACCTCTTGGCCGTCGACCGAGGCCGGCCACTTCACGGCGTTGAGGGCCGGGAACGGCTCGCCGTCGAGCACGACACCGTTGATCTTCGTGTCGACCCCCGCGTCCCGGAGCGCCCGGTACGCCCCGATCGAGATGCTCGCCTCGGGCGAGACCGTGTCGAGGTCCCCGGTCGGCTTGATGCCGAACTCCCGACCGGCTTCCATGATCGCCTCGTAGACATCGGTCCCACGCGCCGTATCGGTCGTGTAGACCTCGTACCCGATCTCGGACGTCCAGCCGGTGCGCGTCACGACGACCGGGACGCCGGCGATCTTGGCGTCGGTCCAGAAGTAGTACCGGAGATCCAGGATGTCCTCGCCGAGGAGCTTGACCATCAGATCCTTCGACCGTGGCCCCTGGACCTGCAGCGGCGCGACGTCCGCCTCCTGGATCGCGACGTCCAGATCCGGGTAGGCGTTCTTCAGGCCCCTCGCGAACAGAAGGGCGTCGGAGGAGGCGAGCGCGAACCAGAACGTGTTCTCGTCCATCCGCGTCATGACCGGATCGTTGATGATGCCGCCGTCGGCGTCACAGATCAGGACGTACTTGCCCTGGCCCACGGCGCACCTCGACAGATCGCGTGGGGTGAGGAGCTGCGCGAACCGGAAGCCGTCCGGCCCCGAGATCTCGAGGCACCGCTCGACGGCGACGTCCCAGAGCGTGACGCCGTTGAGCAACGCATCGAACTCGGCCTCGAAGGAGTCGAAGCGGATCGGGAAGTACATGTGGTTGTAGACGGTGAAGCCCGCCGGGCCGTACCTCTGGGTGGCCTCGTAGTAGGGGGTGCGGCGGTTTCGTGCACCACGCTGAACGAGGCTCATGTCGAACGGTTGGGTCATCGGGTCCTCCTTCGAGCTCGGTCGATGCGAGGAGCCATCGTGCGGGGCAGCGAACGGGTTCGCAACGACGTCCGTCGACCCGGGGTCACGGTCGAAGGCTCATGCGTCGGCTGCCGCGAACACCCGCTCACCCTCGACGAACGTCATCTGGCACCGAGCCTCGGCGACCTCCTCGGGCGGGTGTGCGAACACGTCACGGTCGATGACGGCCAGATCCGCGAACTTGCCGACCTCGATCGAGCCCGTCTCGCGGTCGAGGTGGTTCACGAACGCCGACCCGATCGTGAAGGCGGCGATCGACGTCTCCAGGTCGAGCCGCTCCTCCGGGAGGAACACGTCGTCGCGGTTCGCACCGTACGGATAGTCCGGCGGCATCACGCGGTTGACCGCCACGTGGATCTCCTCCAAGGGGTTGGGGCTCGAGACCGACCAGTCGCTGCCCATCGCGAGCATCGCCCCGTTCCGGACGAGGCTGGCGAACGGGTACTGCCACGTCCATCGTGGCTCGCCCAGGAACGGGATCGTGAGCTCGTCCATCTGCGTCTCGTGCGCCGCCCAGAGCGGCTGCACGTTCGCGACCGCGCCGAGGGACCGGAACCGTGGGAGATCGTCCGGGTGGATCAGCTGGAGGTGGGCGAGGTGCGGACGGGTGTCGGTCAGGCCGTTGGTCCGTCGGGCCGCCTCCACGGCATCGAGCGCCTCCCGGACCGCTCGGTCCGCGAGCGCGTGGAAATGCACCTGGAACTCCAACGCGTCGAGCCGGGTCACGGCCTCCTTGAGGAGATCCGGCTCCACGAACGAGATCCCCCGGTTGTCCGTCGGCTCGCCGTTCGCGTCGAGGTACGGGTCGAGCACGGCTGCCGTGAAGTTCTCGCAGACGCCGTCCTGCATGATCTTGACCGACGTCGCGGCGAAGCGTCCGGTCATGCCGCGCTCCCGGAGCGCGACGAGGTTGTCGATCTGCTCGAGCCCCGCGGTGCGGTCCCACCAGAGCGCACCGACGACGCGCGCCGTCAACGTTCCCTCTTCGGCCGCATCCACGTAGGCCTCGAACGAGCCCGTCCGGTCGGCCGACCCTGCCTCGACGATCGCGTCCTGCCACGCGGTGATGCCGAGCGCGTGCAGGTACGCCTGCCCCTCCACCAGACCGCGGGCGACGACGTCCGGTCGCGCCGGCGGAACCAGATCTCCGACGAACCGCATCGCGCCTTCGTGCAGCGTCCCGGAAGGGGAGCCGTCCGCGTCACGCTCGATCCGGCCATCGGCCGGATCGAGCGTCACGCTCGACACGTCCGCGCGCTCCAACGCGACCGAATTGACCCACGCGCTGTGCCCGTCCCGATTCGGCAGGAACACGGGGCGGTCGGGAACGATCGCGTCCAGATCGTCTCTCGACGGACATCCACGCGGGAACACGTCCATCGACCACCCGCCTCCCAGGATCCACGGCTCCTCAGGGTTGGCCTCGGCGTAGGCGGCGACCGCCGCCAGGTAGCCGGTCTTCGAATCCAGATCGTGCAGGTCGCACTGGAGCATGTCTATGCCGGCGGACACCGGATGGACGTGCGCGTCCTGGAATCCGGGCACGAGCATCCGGCCGGCGAGATCGATCACCTCGGTGTCGCCGCCGACAGCGGCACGGACGTCGTCGTCGGTCCCGACGAGAGCGATCCGCCCGTCGCGCACCGCGACGGCTTGCGCCCACGATCGCGTCGCGTCGACCGTGTAGACGGCGCCGTTCACGAAGACGAGATCCGCCGCCGATCCGTTGCCTCCCACCGCTCCTCCCGCCTCGAGTGTCGAGGGGAGTGTACCCAGCTACGCGAGCGCCACGAGGTCCCGGTAGTCGTCGCTCCATCGGTCCATCGACCCGTCCGGCATCAGGAGGACGCGCGCCGGCGCGAGTGCTTCGACGAACTCCTGATCGTGGCTCACCAGGAGCATCGCGCCGGGCCACCCCTGGAGCGCCTCCGCGATCGCCGTGCGCGACGGCGGGTCCAGGTTGTTCGTGGGCTCGTCGAGGAGCAGGAGGTTCTTCCTCCCTGCGACCAGGATCGCAAGCGCGAGCTTCGTCTTCTCCCCTCCCGAGAGGGTGCCGGCGTCCTGGAACGCGGCCTCCCCGTGGAGCCCGAACATCCCGACCAAGGTCCGGAGCGCCAGATCGTCGGCGTCCGAGGCCTCCTTCATGTGGTCGAGGACCGTGATGTCGTCGCGCACGCCCTCGTGCTCCTGCGCGTAGTAGCCGGGCACGACCCCGTGCCCGAACGCGAAGGTCCCGCGGTCGGCCTCGGTCTCCCCCATCAGGATGCGGAGGAGGCTCGTCTTCCCCGCGCCGTTCAGCCCCAGCACCAACAGCCGTTCTTCCCTGCCGAGGTCGAAGCTCACGTCCTCGAAGATCGCGGGACCCCCGTACGACTTCGTCAGACCATCGGCCACGAGGACCGTGCGACCGCTATGCGGCGGGTCGGGGAACCGGAACCGGACGCGCTTCTCCCTCGCAGGCCCCTCGACCCGCTTCGCCTCCAACTTCGATACACGGGTGTCGAGCGTCTTGGCCTTCCGAGCCCGTTTTGCGGTCTGTCCGCGCATCGAGTCGGCGAGGGTCCGAAGCCGCTGGATCTCGTGCCGCTGCCGTTCGGCGAGCTTGCCGAGCCTGACCTCGTCGAGGCGCCGGGCCTCTCGATACTCGCGGTAGGTGCCCCGGTACTCGATGACACCGTCGCGACCCAGATGCAGGATCCGCGTGATCGACGCATCCAGGAGCGACAGGTCGTGACTCACCACGACCAGCGCACCCTTGTACGTCGCGAGGAATCTCATCAGCCAGTTCTTCGCGTCGATATCGAGGTGGTTCGTCGGCTCGTCGAGCAGGAGCAGATCCGACCCACCGAAGAGGATCCGGCCGAGCTCGAGCCGTCGCCGTTCACCACCCGAGAGGGCCCGCACGGGGAGCGAGAGCCGATCCTCAGGCAGCCCCAACCCCGCGGCGATCGCCTTCGCCTGGGACTCGGCCTGGTAGCCGCCGAGTTGCCGGTACTCCTCTTCGAGTCGTGCGAACCGATGGACCTCGTGTTCGCCGTGGGACTCTTCGAGCGCGATCCGTGCCTTCTCGAGACGCCGGTTGAGGTCGACCAGGCCGCGCGCCCCGAGGATGTGCTCGAGCCCGCGATCGTCGTCCTCGGCACGATGCTGCCGCGGGTCCTGGCGCAGGTAGCCGACCGCTCCTCGGCGGGTCACCGAGCCACCGGCCGGCGGGATCTCGCCCGCGAGCACCCGGAGCGTGGTGGTCTTCCCGGCCCCGTTGCGCCCGACGACGCCGACCTTGTCACCGTCACGGAGATCGATACTGAGTTCCTCGACGACGATGCGCCCGCCGACCTCGACGGAGAGCTCGCGAGCCTCGAGCGCGATCATGGCGCGCCACCATGCGATGTGCTGCGGTGGACGTGGTTCGGGCGGATCGACACGGTGGACCTCCTCGGGTAAGGCGAACACGGACCGCGGATGGCGGCCGGTGGAACTCGAGGTTGGTCCGCTAGCTCAAGACCGACATGGTACGACAGGAGCCACGGCGCTCCGAGGACCCGTCAAGGAACCCTTCGCGCCTTCTTCATCTCCCCGTCAACTTCACCTGCCAACGTGTCGATGCGTTCGAGGAGAAGCGAACCCCCAACGGAGGGAGAGCGCGATGATCGTCAAGATCCTCGAGGTGTGGTTCATCAGCTCCGTACCGATCGGTATCGCCGTCGGCAGGTTGCTCGAACGAGGCTCGACTCCCCTCGTGGACGCTACTCGTCCGCAGGCACCGAGATCCTTAGCGCACGCTGAGCGGTGAAGCGCGAAAACGTATGAAGGGTCTGCACTACCCAAGCAGCTTGCAGATCCGGCTGCGGTCGCGGAGGTCGGCTTCTTCAGCGAATGATTCAGGACGACATCGGCGGGTCTCTCTCCGACGAAGGCCCGCCGTGCCTTGATGGACCGAACTCTTTTCCTCGCGGTACCGCGCGAACCTTCACACTGAGACGCGGCGCAGCCCTAGGTGACGATGATCGCACTCGAGCAGGTCCGTGAGCGTGGACACGATCCGAGTGTTAGGTGGTATCACCGTCAGCGGCGGGGTCCGGGATTGAACCGGAGTGCGAGCCGATGGAAGCCTCGGTCTGGACCACTTGACCACCCCGCCGCGGAGCAGCGTAGGACGTACAGGGGAGTGGCGCATCAGAC
>VAXZ01000012.1:27170-59112 GCA_005885035.1 Actinomycetota bacterium | reverse complement strand
CGCATCGAGACCCGTCTCCTCCCGCACCTCGCGCACGGCCGCGTCTTCTCGCGATTCCCCGGCTTCGATCCCTCCCTTCGCGAGCCCCCATGCGAGGTCACCCCGGCGGGTTCGACGTGAGGCCAGGACGACCTCGATGTCGTCGCCCCCTCTCCGGTAGACGACCCCGCCGGCCGAGACTTCGCGCTGAGTTGGGATCCGCCGGCGGGACGTGCCCTTCGCAGTGGTCTTCTTCTTGGAGGCTCCTTTGGCCTTCGAGGTTCTCGCGCCCGAGGTCCCCGAGACGGCGGCGGGCTTCCTCCCCCGGCTGGATCTGGTCGCCGATATCGGCTTCACCCTCGCCCCGCCTTGGGTCCCGGCGGCCGCCGCCGAGGCCGGCTTCGGTCTCCGCCGCCGCCGCCGCTTCCGCGGCGGCGGCTCGTCGGACCCCGCGGGGATGTCTTCACCGGCCATGACGTGCGGATAGTAGCCGTGAGGGGCCCGCCACTCAGGCTAGGGGGCGATCGTGCCGAAACGGAAGCCGGGATGAATATCGACGAGCTGCTTCGGCACACCGTGGAGCGTGGCGCGAGCGACCTCCACCTGAAGGTGGGCAACGTTCCGTTCCTCCGGGTGGACGGGGATCTCCAGCCGGCGCCCTTCAGCGAGCTGACATCGGAGGATGCCGACGCGTTCGCTCTGGCGGTCATGAGCGAGCACAAGCGCCGCGAGTTCGAGACGACGAACGAGGCCGATATCGGCTACACCCTGCAGGGCGTCGGCCGCTTCCGGATCAACGTGTTCCGCCAACGAGGACTGGTCGGACTCGCGGTCCGGCGTGTTCGCTCCGAGATCCCGACGTTCGAGGAGCTCCGGCTCCCCGTCGTGATGCGGGCGCTCGCCGACAGTCCTCGCGGTCTGGTCCTGATCACGGGACCCACCGGTACGGGGAAGACGACGACGATCGCGTCGATGATCGGCCACATCAACCGTTCGCGGCGCGCTCATATCGTGACGATCGAAGATCCGATCGAAGTCGTGCACGACGACGAGCTCTCGATCATCCAGCAACGCGAGGTCGGGATCGACACCGGCTCTTACCAGGCCGCGCTGAAGCACGTCGTCCGGCAGGACCCGGACGTGATCTTCGTCGGCGAGATCCGCGACGCCGAATCAGCCCTGTCGGCGATCCAGGCCGCGGAGACGGGCCACCTCGTGATCTCGACGCTGCACACGATCGACTGCATGGAGACGATCAACCGGGTCCTCGACCTATTCCCGCCCCAACAGGCCAAGGAGGTCAGAACGTCGTTCGCGGGTGCACTCCGCGGGATCGTTTCGCAACGGCTCGTCACCAAGGCCGACGGCAAGGGTCGCGTGCCCGCGGTCGAGGTCCTGGTCAACACGGGGCGGGTCTTCGACCGCATCGTGGATCCTGACCAGACCGACTCGATCGTCGATGTGATCGCCGAGGGCGCGTACTACGGGATGCAGTCGTTCGATCAGGCGCTGGTGGGCCTCGTGAAGGAGGGCCTCGTGGGCGCCGACGAGGCGCGGCGAACCGCAACGAGCCCCCACGACTTCGACCTTCAGCTCGCGGGCGTCTTGGACCGCAAGGCCGCGTTCAGCGACGACCAGACCGCCGGGATGCCGTTCTGACGCGTTGATCGCTGGTCTCCCCGGCCGCCCGCTGCGCGGCGAGCTCCATCGGATGCCGCCGGTATCCGTAGGGGATCGCGAACAACAGGTAGAGGGGGATGAACAGCGGTCCCCACACGCAGTACTGCCGTACGTGGTGTCGCTCGTGGGCGAGCAAGCTGCCTTCGACGCGGCGTGCCGACACGACCACGAAGCCGATCGTCATCGCCACGCGACCGGCCCGCAGCATCAGCCATGTGAGCCCTCTCGGCGTGCGGTCGAAAAGGATGAGGCCCGCTCGCACCGATGGGCGCTGGAACGTGAGGAGCCCGGCGAGGAGACCGAGCAGCGTGTTCGGCGATGTCCAGATGAACCCCAGCCAGACGGGCACGGACTGCACGGTAGCGCGCTCGGCCCCGACTATCCTCGTGCCCGTCATGGCCGATCGTTCGTCCGGCGCAGCGCTCGACGTCCCCGAGCTCGCGATCGAGCTCGGCGCCCGCTTCGCCGACTCCGGCCACGAGTTGTACCTCGTGGGCGGGAGCGTCCGCGATCTCTTGCTGGGACGGGACGTGAGCGATCTCGACTTCGCTACGAGCGCTCACCCGACCGAGACGACGAAGGTGCTCCATGGCTGGGCGGACCGTCGGTACTTCGTGGGCGTGCGGTTCGGCACCGTGGGGGCGATGAAGGACGGGACGCTCCTCGAGATCACGACGTTCCGCCAAGAGGTCTACGCCGAGCAACATCGGAAGCCGGCGGTCACCTTCGGGAAGGACATCGAGACCGATCTGGGCCGACGCGACTTCACGATCAACGCCATGGCGGTCCGGCTCCCCGGTGGCGAGCTCATCGATCCGTACGGTGGGGTGAAAGCGTTGGCGTCGCGCGCCCTGGACACACCGACGGATCCGCCGATCGCGTTCTCCGACGATCCGTTGCGGATGATCCGCGCCGCGCGGTTCGTGGCGCAGCTCGAGGTCGCGCCTGCCGAGCGCGTCCTCGAAGGGATCCGCTCGATGCGCGATCGCCTCGACATCGTGGCCGTCGAGCGGATGCAGGTGGAGATCGACAAGCTGCTCGTGAGCGATCATCCGGCGAAGGGTCTCTCGCTGCTGGTGGACACCGGGCTCGCGGAGATCTTCCTTCCCGAGCTGCCGGCACTCCGGCTCGAGCAGGATCCGATCCACCAGCACAAGGATGTGCTCCGCCACACCTACGCGGTCGTCGAGCGGTGCGAGCCTGACCTGGTCCTGCGACTCGCCGGCTTGCTCCACGACATCGGCAAGCCGAAGACCCGCCAGATCACCCCCGAAGGCGTGCGCTTCCATCACCACGAGATCGTCGGCGCGCGGATGGCCAGGGAGCGGCTGACCACGCTCCGGTATCCCCACGCCGTCATCGACGACGTCTGTACGCTGATCGAGCTCCACCTCCGTTTCCACGGGTACGGGGACGGATGGACCGATGCGGCGGTTCGACGCTACGTCCGAGATGCCGGGCCGCTCCTCGACCGGCTCAACCAGCTCACGCGGGCGGACGTCACGACCCGCAACGCCGACCGCGCGCGCCGGTTCGGGGCGTTGCAGGACGAGCTCGAGGAGCGGATCGCGGCCCTCGCCGAGCAGGAGAACCTCGAAGCCATCCGCCCACCCCTCGATGGGCTCCAGGTCATGGAGCGCTTGGGGGTGTCGCCCGGCCCGACTGTCGGGGAAGCGCTCGCGTATCTCCTGGATCTCCGGATGGAGCGCGGCCCGATCGCCGAGGACGAGGCCCTCGTCCTGCTGGACGCGTGGGCGAAGGAGCGCGGTCTCGCCGGCTGAGGATCCCTCGAGCTACGAGAGTGATACGCCCGCAGCGCGGCTGAGGCGATCGAGACTGGCGGGATCCCCGCGCCAGTGGCCGCGGATCACCTCGGGACCGGCTCGCCGCACGAAGTGACGCAACACCAGCGCGGCGAGGAGCGCGTCATCCACGGGACCGATGAACGGCACGAAGTCCGGGATCAGGTCGATCGGGGAGACGATGTAGGCGACGGTGCCGACGAGGAGCGCCTTACTGCTCCGCGGCACCCGGGGATCCTTGAGCAGGTCTTTGAACAACAGGACCACGTTCGGGATCAGCGAGACGAGCTCCCTCGGCGAGATCTTCCTCCACCCCATGCGCGAAGCGTACCCGCGGGCCCGGCCCTTAAAGCCCGGTCCACCGTGACGGAGGCCAGACGAGGAAGAACGCCTTGCCGATGATCGCGTCGCGCGGGATGAACCCGAGCCCGAACCGCGAGTCGTCCGAGTTCGAGCGATTATCTCCCAACACGAAGTAGGAGTTCTTGGGCACCTTCGTTCTCTGGAAATCCCGCGTCTTATCACCTTTCGGCAGGTACGGCTCCGCGATCGCGATGTCGTTGACGTACACCTTGCCGTGCTTCGCCCAGACGGTGTCCCCGGGCAGTCCGATCACCCGCTTGATGAAGTCCTCGTTGTCGGGCTTCTGGACCCCGACGGCCTGGAAGAGCCAGTGGGTGAACCCGCCGATCACGCCGCGATCCGGTCGCTTCGCCGGGTCGGGATCCTCGAACACGATGATGTCGCCGCGCTTGGGGTCGCCGAAGTAGTAGGGGAGCTTCGTGACCAGCACCCGGTCGCCGATGCATCCCGTGCATCCGTGCAGCGTCGGCTCCATCGATGCGCTCGGGATGTAGAAGGCCTGGAAGAGGAAGGTCTTGATCAGGATGGCCAGGACGAGGGCCATGATGACGAGCCCGGGCAGCTCGCCGAGGAAGCGGAGGATCGGATTCCTGTGTCGCTCAGCGGCCGCCTTCGCATCAGGCGCCCGTTTGAGCGCCGTGCGCTCGGCCTCGGTCTTCACGGTTCACAGGGTATCGGTTGGGCCTCGTTCGACCATGAGATGGATCTCGACCGCCTTGAAGGACGCCCACACCGCACCTCCGGTCCGGATCGCCATCCGCGCGACCGACCCGGTCGTGATCTCGGCCACGAGTCGCGGCGATCCGCTGAGGCGCACCCGTGCCCGATCGCCGAGGATCGCCACCTCCTCCACCACGCCCTGGATCACGTTCCGGGCGGATCCCTCCGGCCGGGCGGCGTGTAACGCCACGTCGGCCGGCGCGAGGGTCGCGAGCACGTCGTCGATCGGTTCGACGGCGACGCCCTCCGGCCATGGAACGGTCACGACGCCGTCGGCGGCCTCGAGCACACCGACGCCGGCCTCCAGAGGCATCAGCCGCCCGACGAACAGGTTCATCCCGACGAGATCCGCGGCGTACCGCGTTCGCGGCGCGTCGCGGATCTCTTCGGGCGTGCCGGTCTGGGTGATCCGGCCTCCCTCGAGGACGACGACGCGGTCCGCAAGCGTCATCGCCTCGACGGGGTCGTGGGTGACGAGCAAACGGGGGCCATCGAAACTGCCCAACGTCCGGCGCAGGAGCGCCCGGAGCTCGGCGCGTGCCGAGACGTCGACGGCCGAGAGCGGCTCATCGAGGATCAGGACCCGCGGCGTACCGGCGAGGGCGCGCGCAAGCGCCACCCGCTGGCGCGCACCTCCGGAGAGCGTCCCCGGCTTCGCGCCCGGGTCGATGCCGGGCGCGAGCCGCCCGAGGAGCTCGAGTGCATGCGCGCGCGCGGCGCGCGGTCGCGCGCCGCGCGCACGCACCGGGAAGGCCACGTTCTCCAGCACGCTGAGGTGCGGGAACAGCACCCCGTCCTGGAACGCGATCCCGATCGGCCGCCTCTCGGGCGGAAGATCGTGGATCGGTTCGTCGTCGAGCACGATGGTGCCGCTCGCGGTGGGGACGAGCCCGGCGATCGCTTCGACGATGGTCGTCTTGCCGGCGCCGTTCGGACCCAGGAGCGCGACGGTCTCGTCGTGCCCGGCGGAGAACGCCGCGGCGACGGTCACGTCGCCGCGGGGAACCTCGATCGCGGCCTCGAGCACCGTCGAGCCGCCCTCAGCGGGGCCCCGTGAGCCGGCCACCAAGGGCGACCAGCACCGAGACCGAGACCAGGACCAGGATCAGCGACAGCACGATGGCGCCTCCCGGATCCACTTGGCGCGCCTGGTAGATGGCGAGCGGCATGGTCTGGGTCCGGCCGGCGAGGTTCCCCGCGAACGTGATCGTCGCGCCGAACTCGCCGAGCGCCCGGGCCCACGTGAGCACGGCTCCCGCCGCGAGCTGCGGGGCGACCATCGGCAGGGTGACCCGGCGGAACACGTACCAGGGCGACCCGCCCATCGCCGCCGCCGCCCGTTCGTGGCGGCGGTCGAGACCGCGGAGGCCGGCTTCGGTCGCGAGCACCACGAGCGGCATCGACACGAACGTCGTCGCCACGACCGCGCCCGCGGTCGTGAACGTGAGCT
The DNA here is from genome assembly GCA_005885035.1 of Actinomycetota bacterium. Taxonomy (GTDB): domain Bacteria; phylum Actinomycetota; class UBA4738; order UBA4738; family HRBIN12; genus AC-51. The sequence goes on along the minus strand of VAXZ01000012.1, from coordinate 53,118 downwards.
GCAACCCGAGCGCGTCGTGGAGCCATCGCCCGACCACGCCGCTCCGACCGAGGGCGACGAGCAGCCCCACGCCTCCCACGACCGGGGGCAGCACGATCGGCAGGACGACGACCGCGCGGAGCAGGTTCCGGCCGGGGAACTCGCCTCGGGCGAGCACCCACGCGAGGGGGACGCCGACCACGACCGAGATCGCGGTGGCCGCGAGCGACACCTCGATCGACAATCGCAGCGCCGTCGATGCGCCGACGCCCGACAAGGCTCCGCCGAGCCGGCTCCAGGGTGCCCGGACGAAGAGGGCGACCACCGGGAGGAGGACGGATGCCGCGCCGAATGACGCGAGCGCCACGATCCCGACGGGAAGTCGTGCTCGCACGGTCTCACCCGGCCGGACCGAACCCGAAGTCCTTCAGCGTCGCCTGACCGGCCGGCTCGACGACGTAATCGAGGAACGCCGTCGCCGCGTCCGTGTGGGTCGAGCCGGTCACGACGGCGATCGGATAGGTCGCGACGACGTTCACGGCGCTCGGGATCGCGACGGATCGTACCGAACTCCCGGACGATGCCACGTCGGACGTGTAGACGATCGCCGCATCGGCGTCGCCCGCCGTGACCTTGGCGACCACGCTGGCATCGTCGTCTTCGTTCGATACCACGTTGGCGGTGGCCTGCGCCAGGATCCCGGCGCTCTTGAGCGCTTGCCGCGCGTAGTCGCCGACCGGAACACCCTCGGCCGCGAGGACGAGCTTCACGTCCGATCCCGCCAGATCGTCTATGGAGGCGATGCCCGCCGGGTTGTCCGGAGGCGTGATGATCACGAGCCGGTTCGTCGCGAAGCTCGTTCGGTCCGTCACGCCCGGGGCGCTCTGGAGGGTATCCATCGCGGTGCCGCTCGCCGACGCGAACACGTCTGCGGTGCCCTCGCTCTGGATCTGCGACGCGAGATCGGTGGATGAGCCGAAGTCGAACGTCACCGTCACGTTCGGATGCGCGGTATGGAAGTCCTGGCCGATCTGGGTGAACGCCTTGGTCAAGGATGAGGCCGCGAACACGAAGAGCGGCGTCGATGTCGTTGCCGGCGAGGTCGACGAGGAGCTCGAACAGGAGACCCCGAGCACGGCGATGAAGGGCAGGATCACACCGCGACGGATCGGGATCATCAGGAGACCTCCACCATCACGCTGGTCGCTTTCACGGTCGCGATCGCTTGCATCCCGGGCTTCAGCCCAAGCTCATCGGCAGCCTCCCGCGTGATCAGGGACACGACGCGATGGGGTCCCGCCTGGATCTCGACGAGCGCCGAGACCGTGTCCTTCGTGACCTTGGTGATCACACCCGGGAACGCGTTCCGCCGACTCGTGTGCGCAGGGGGGGACTCGGTCGAACGACGTTCGGCGAGGAGCCGTGCGACCTCTTCGGCTGGGACCTCCCGCTGACCACCCGCCGTGCGTGACGTGCGGATCTTGCCATCGCGCTCCCACCGCCGGAGGGTCTCGACCCGAACCCCGAGGAGCCTCGCCGCTTCGCCGATCCGATAGGTCTCGGGCATCTCCTCGCAATATAGAGCTTTGTACCGTTATAACGCTAGGAAAAGCGTGCGAGAAGAGGCCTGATCAGCACGCCAGACGGACCCATGTCCGCGAAGCCCTAGACCGCGAATCGAACGTGCAGGATGTCACCTTCCTGCACGAGGTAATCCTTCCCTTCGACGCGGACCTTGCCGGCGGCCTTCGCCTGGTCCATCGATCCGGCCGCGACCAGTTCGTCGTAGCCGATCACCTCCGCCCGGATGAACCCACGTTGCAGATCCGTGTGGATCACGCCGGCGGCTTCGGGCGCCGCGGCCCCGTGGCGGACCTCCCACGCGCGCGTTTCGTCCTCGCCCGTGGTGAGGAAGGTGATCAGGTCGAGGGCGCGGTAACAGGCCGCGATCACGCCTTGCAGCCCTGGCTCCGTCACCCCGAATTCCTCCAGGAGGGCCCGCGCCTCCTTCGGGTCCATGTCGGCGACCTCGGCCTCGATCGAGGCATAGACCCCGACGGCCTCCCCGAGCTCGGCGGGCACCGATGAGCCTTCCTCGAGGTTCGCGACCACGATCTCCGGCTTGAGCGTGAGCGGGGCGAAGCCTCGGATGGCGGCCGCGTCCTCGGGTGACAACCTCGCGGATCGGAGGGGCGTCTCGGCGTCGAGCGCTTCCTTCGCCGCGTGGAGCGCGGCGACGTCCGGCCCGGGCTTTCCGCGGGCTTTCTTCTCGGCCTTCTGAAGCGCGGTCTCGATCACGGCGAGATCGGCGAGCAGCAGATCGGCTCGCACGCCCGCGAGCTCCGGCGCGGGCGACGCGCCGGTCCCGAAGCACCGCACCACGACCGCGAGCGCGTCGGCCTCGCGGAGCCGGGCGACCCCCTGTGCGCTCGAGAGACCTCCAGGGACGTCGACGAAGCGAACCTGCGCGTAGACGGTCTTCGCCGAGCGCTCCATCCGCGTGAGGACCTCGACCCGCGGATCGGGGACGGGAACCACGGCGAGGTTCGCTTGGCCGGCGTGCGAGCCCGCGTGCGTCACCGCGGTGAACAACGTCGACTTCCCGCTGAAAGGGACACCGACGAGCCCGATGTCTTTCATCCTTGGGCCCTCTTCGGGAAGGGCGGCAGCGATGCGGGCGCTGATGACCTGCACGGCACGCCGTTGGTCTGCCCCCGGTATCCGTCCAACAGTCCCAACGAACCGACTTCCGGCCCCTGTGCCCCGATCGGAGACCGTGCCGATGTAGCTGCCAGAGACCGGTCTGGCCGGGGCGCCGCCAGACCCGCCCCGGCCGGCGGTCTCGTTCGGGTTGAAGACAGACGGGGTGTGCGCCGAGGGGGCATGTCGTGCGGGCGGGCGAGGACCGACGGCCTCGCCCGCTCGCGCACGTTTACGACTTGGTCTCCCAGAAGACCTTCGCCACTTCGTCGACGGCGTCGAGGAGCTTCTGTCCCTGCGCCGGCTCTTCGGACTTCTTGGACTCGCCGGCCAGCTTGGTGGCGTTCCAGAAGAGGTCGTGGAGGTTCGGGTGCTTCTCCAGGTGCTCGGGCTTGAAGTAATCGGTCCAGAGCACCCAGAGGTGGTGCTTCACGAGGTCCGCGCGCTCCTCCTTGATCGTGATCGCGCGTTCCTTGAAGATCGGATCGTCCGACCCCTGATACTTCTCCTGGCAGGCCTTGACCGATTCGGCCTCGATCCGAGCTTGTGCCGGATCGTAGACGCCGCACGGAAGGTCGCAGTGCGCGTGGACGGTTCGACGTGGTGCGAGGATGCGGTCGAGCATGGAACAACCTCCTTCTCGGGATCCCCAACCCAGGAACGAATCCTACCGCCGGGGTCGGAGAACGCCCTCGGCGTGGATCGGGCTGACGTCACTCCTCGCCGTCGCGGGGTGGACCTTCCTGCGACACCGACCCTCACGCATCGCCATCGAGGGTCCGTCGATGGCGCCCACGTTGTTCCCGGGTGACTGGGTCGTCGTGGTACCGCAGCGGACCTACCGGCGCGGGGCGGTCGTCGTGGTCGAGCATCCCGGTCGCCCGGCGTACGAGATCATCAAGCGACTGATGGGCCTTCCCGGCGACCGTGTCGGCGAACGGGTGCTCGGCCCGGATGAGTTCTGGGTCGAGGGCGACGGCCCTGCATCGACGGACTCCCGTCACTTCGGTCCCGTGACACGTGCGGAGCTGAGGGCCCGAGCGATCTTCGTGTATCGCCCGAGGGAGCGTCGCGGGCTGATCCACTAGGGCCGAGGCGCCGCGGGCCCGCTTACGTTGGCCTCCCCCACGACGACGGCGCCGCGGCGCGGCGCTGGTCGCCACGTTCGTGGCGGCCGCGTTGGTCGCCGCGGGCATCGCCGGCGGAGTCACGGCCACGAGGACGATCGCGCCGAAGGGGTCCAGCAGCGACTACAAGTTCCTCGCCGTGATCGGCGGCAAGCCCGTTCGATGGAACCCGTGCCAGCCGATCCATTACACGATCGACGCCGGCGCCGCGCCCCAAGGCTCTGTCGATGACGTCTACGAAGCGATCCGGCGGATCTCCTCGGCCACCGGGATCACCTTCGTCTACGACGGGCCGACCACCGAGGTCCCGCAGCGCGACCGACCCCCCTATGAGCCCGACCGTTACGGGAACCGTTGGGCTCCGGTGGTCATCGCCTGGGTATCGCCCAGCCAGACCGACATCCCGTTCTCGGGGAACGGGCACGCCTTCGCAGCGGTCGCCCGACCGCTGACAGCTCCGGATGACCCGCGGCAGTTCGTCAGCGGCTGGGTCGTGATGAACGTCCAAGATCCCAACCCTCCGGGGTGGTCCGAGCCGGGAGACCAGGGGCCGACGGTCCTTCACGAGCTCGGCCACGTCATGGGTCTCAACCATGTGACGTCGAAGGCGGAGCTGATGGAACCCTCTGGCGGGCTCGTGACCGACCTCGGTCCCGGTGACCGTGAAGGGCTTGCGCTCCTGGGTCGTCCCGCCGGGTGCCTGGTGGAGCCGGTGCCGGTCCCGTAACCCGCCTCTCCGGCCGTTGCCCCTCACGATGGTCCGCGAGTAAGATGTTGCACCTGCAATGATCCGAACGCGCGAGATCGGCACCGTCGCGGCCATGATCCCGGACCGCATCTGCGCCTGTCCCTGCTGACAACGGGACAGCGCCTCCGCTCGCGCCCATCTCGCACCATCTCGTCCCTCTCAACGTCTTGGAGGTTCCGCAGCCATGGATGTCATCACGCGCACCGTCGATGCCAAGGGTCAGTCGTGCCCGGGGCCGCTCGTCGCCCTCGCTCGGGCGCTCAAGGACGCGCGCACGGGCGACCTGTTCGAGCTCCTCGCGACCGACCCCGGCTCCCGTTCCGACGTCCCGAGCTGGGCCGAGATCAGCGGCAACGAGCTGCTCGACGCCGATGTGCTCGACGACGGCAGCTTCCGGTACGTGATCCGGAAGGCGGTCTGACATGAGCGCGACGACCACGACCGAGACCGAACTCCAGACGACCTCACTCGCGGATCTACTGCGGCGCGTCGAGGCCCTCGAGGCGGAAGGGTCGAAGCAGATCAAGAAGAAGAACAAGCTCACGATCATCGCGTGGGGGGGCAACCTCGATCAGATATGGCCGACGACGATCCTGGCGACGACTGCCGCCGCCTCCGGGATGGAGTCCAGCGTCTTCTTCACCTTCTGGGGTCTGTTCGCGATCGTGAAGCCCGGGGTGCGGATCACGGGTGACAACTGGATGCAGAAGATGATGTCCGTCATGAACCCGGGATCGGCGCAGAAGGCGAAGCTCTCGCGCTACCACTTCGCCGGCGCCGGACCGGCCATGTTCAAGAAGCTCGCCCAGGATCATCAGGTGGCAACGCCGGACGAGCTGATCGCGCTCGCGAGCGACCTGGGTGTACGGCTGATCCCGTGCCAGATGACGATGGATCTCCTGGGGCTCAAGCGCGAAGACCTGATCGACGGTCTCGAGGAGCCGATCGGGGCGGCGACCGCTCTGGCCGAGATGCGCGACGCGGCCGTCTCGCTCTTCATCTAGCGCCGTCCGGTGCTCGGCGACCCGGCAGGTGCTCGTCGTCGGCGTCCCAGTCCCGCGCGGCATGGCGAGGCTGAGCGACCGCGACGCTGGGGAGTGTCTCGGACCGGCGGCGAGAGCGGTCGTTCGTGACGCTAATTAGCGATGCGTACTATATTGGGCGACATGGAAGAGCGGGTGTCGACGGTTGCCGGCCATGCGGAGCCCGCCGCTTTGGCGGCGAGGCTCCGCGTGGCCGGCTGGCGGTTCGCACGTAGGATGCGGCGCGAGTCCGCACCCGGGATCAGCCCGACGCTCTCCGCAGCCCTGCACACCGTGGAGACGCACGGGCCGATCACCGCGGGCCAGCTGGCCGCCCACGAGCACGTGCAGAAGCCGACCATGACGCGAACGATCCAGGCGATGCTGGATCGGGGTCTGGTCGAGCGGATCCCGGACCCCTTGGACGGCCGCGTGAGCTGGCTGAGCGTCACCCCGGCAGGTCGCAAGCTGTTGCAGCGATCCCGGCGACGGACGGATGAGTTCCTCGCCAAGCGGGTCAAGAAGCTCTCCGCCGAGGAGCGTGACGTCCTGGAATCCGCGGCCGCGCTGCTGGAGCGGCTCGCCGAGGGTGACCGATGAGCCCCCGGATCACCCGAGCGTGGGGTCGGACGTTCGCGTCCGCGCGAGGCTCGCGCAACTTCCGGCTCTTCCTCACCGGCCAGTTCATCTCGGCGATCGGCACGTGGATGACGTTCACGGCGACGTCGTGGCTCATCCTCACGCTGACGACCGGGAGCGGCACCGCGCTGGGGATCAACGCGGCGCTCGCGTTCGGCCCGGTCCTGCTGCTGGGCCCCTGGGGTGGCGTCCTCGCCGATCGGTTCGACAAACGGCGGATCCTGACATGCACGCAGGGCACCGCCGCCGTCGTCTCGCTCACCCTCGCCACGATCGTGTTCACCGACGTCGTCTCGCTGTGGATGGTTTTCGCGCTCTCCCTCGCCTCCGGGATCGTCACGTCGCTCGACAACCCGGCCCGGCAGAGCTTCTACGCGGAGATGGTGGGGGAGGGAACGCTGACCAACGCGGTCAGCCTGAACAGCGCCGCCTTCACCGGCGCGCGCATCATCGGTCCGGCCGCCGCCGGGATCTTGATCGCGACCGTCGGGATGGCGATCTGCTTCCTGATCGACGGGATCTCCTACCTCGCGGTGCTGACCGCTTTGCTCGCGATGCGCTCCTCCGAGATGCACGTGCAGCGTCGGTCGACCCGCGAGCGCGGGCATCTGGCCGCCGGGCTGCGCTACGTGTGGGAGACCGACGCCCTTCGCCGGCCGCTGGTCGTGATGGCGATCGTGTTCACGTTCGTCTTCGAGTGGCAGGTGCTGGTGCCGCTGCTCGCGAACCACACCTTCCATGCGGGCCCGGGGGCGTTCGGCGTGCTCTCGGCCGCCGCGGGTCTCGGCTCGTTCGTCGGAGCGATCCTGGCCGCGAACCGCAACTCGCGACCGTCGATGCACGGCCTCGGTGTGTGGCTCGTCGCGGTCGGTGTGACGATGGCGCTCGTCTCGGTGGCCCCGACGCTCCCGGTCGCGATCGTGCTGATGGTGCCGATCGGGTTCTTCGCGATGTCGTTCATGATCACGGGCAACACGATGCTCCAGCTCGAAGCCAAGCCGCAGGCGCGCGGTCGCGTCATGGCGCTGTACGGGGTCGTCTTCTTGGGCTCGACGCCGATCGGGGCGCCGCTCGTCGGCTGGCTCGCCGGGATCCTTGGGGCACGTCTGATGTTCCTCGCCGCCGGCGCGCTCGCCGTCGCGGTCGCCGTCGTGGTCCTGGGAAGCCGGACCGGCTCCCGGGTCACCCGGGACGACCTGACCGTCGAACCGGTCGCCGTCCTCGACGGACCCGAGGCAGCCACGGCATGACGGTCAAGGCGACGTGCGGGGCTCGTCCCGTTCGCGGTCGATCGTCCAAAGACCGCCCGACTCCGCCCGGCTGACGTCCAGGTCGCTCCCGTCGCGGAGCGCGAGGCGGAAGCAGCGACGACGCTCGCCGCTCCGTTCCTCGAGCCATGCCTTGATGACGTCCACAGACTCCTCGGCCGCTCCCCACCGGACCGCGCGCGGCCATTCCTCCTCTCGGGCGCCCTCCGAGAAGACGATGCGGACGTCGGCGACGCCCCCGATCCATCGGGGCAGGACCGGTGCCCACGCGATGAACAGCAGGCTGACGAGCGCGACGGTGCCGTGGGTCCCGATCGCAGGAACCAACGGGATCACGAGGGCCGCGGCGATGATCCGAGCGACGTTGTAGACGACGTCGTAGACCGAGAAGACGCGTCCACGGTACCCATCGGGCAGCGAGCCCTGCACGATCGTGTCGACGGGGACCTTCTTCCACGCGAAGGCCAGACCGACGACGAAGCTCGCGACGAGGATCGACCAGCCTCGCAGGTACAGGGCAGCGCCGAGCAGACCGAGCCCGCCCACAACGAACGCGCCCGCGATGATCCGCTCCTTGCTCCAACGCTCCTCGAGCCACCCGACCGTCACGATCCCCATCAGCACGCCGACGCCACCCGCGCCGACCAGGTTGGAGTACGAGCCGACGCCCTCCTTGAACTGTTCTCTGAACACGACCGCCGCGACCGTGAGGATGATCCCCTGTCCCATCGAGTCGATCGAGATCGAGGTGATGGGCCCGATCGCCCGCGGCGTCCGAAGGAGCGTGCGCGCGCCATCCGTGAACTCCACGATCACCCGCCGGATCTGATGGCGCAGGAGCTCGTCGGGGCCCGGGAGCGTCTTCGGAGCAAGGTCGGACCGGAGCCGGATCGCGATCCACGTCGCCGTCAGCCAGGCGGCTGCCGCGACCGCGACGACCGGGCCCGAGCCGCCGGCATCCGCGAGCTGCCCTCCGATGAAGAAGCCCACCAAGAGCGCGAGTGTCCCACCGACGGTCGCGAGCGAGTTCGCGACCAGCAGATCGTCGCTGGGCACGAGTCGCGGGACCACGGCCGAAGCCGTGGCGAGGTAGAAGCGGTTGATCGAGATGACCGCGAGCGCCCCGACGTAGAAGGGGACCGCCCGGGTCGTGGGGTCGAAGAGCACGAGCCCCACGAGCGCGACCTTGAGGAGCGGGGCGTAGGCGAGGATGTGGCGCCGCTGCCACCGGTCGATGAAGACGCCGACGAACGGTCCCGACAGGGTGAAGGGCAGCGCGGTGATCAGCGCGGCCTTGAACAGACCGAACGTGGTGCTGTGTTCGCTTGGGTTGAAGACGACCGAGGAGAACAGCGCCACGGTGAAGAAACCGTCGCCACCTTGCCCGACGATGCGGATCGCGAACAGCTTGCGGAAGTCCGGGCCTCGGAGCGCGGCGCGTGCCCGTTGCAGGGCACCCGGGGGAGCGACCGCGGCCATGTGCCGCCGCCGCCGTCAGGCTTTCGTCGTGTCGAAGAACCGCGTCCAATCGGCGTTCGCGGACTCGCCATCGCCCAGGATGAACTCCTCGACCATCTCGCGCGCCATGTCGTCGCTGAACTGCACCGGCGGCGACTTCATGAAGTAGGCGGAGGGACCGATCAGCGGTCCACCGACCCCCCGGTCCTTCGCGACCTTCGCGCACCGGAGCGCATCGATGATGACCCCTGCCGAGTTGGGCGAGTCCCATACCTCGAGCTTCATCTCGATCGTCAGCGGGACATCGCCGAAGTTGCGACCCTCGAGCCGGATCATCGCCCACTTCCGATCCTCGAGCCACGGCACGTGGTCGGACGGGCCGATGTGGATGTTCTCCTTGCTCAGCGGCTCCTCCAGTTGCGACTGGACGGACTGCGTCTTCGAGACCTTCTTCGAGGTCAGGCGCTCGCGCTCGAGCATGTTCTTGAAGTCCATGTTGCCGCCGAAGTTGAGCTGATAGGTCCGGTCGAGCTCGACACCGCGGTCTTCGAAGAGCTTCGCGAGCACTCGATGGGTGATCGTGGCGCCGACCTGACTCTTGATGTCGTCGCCGACGATGGGGACGCCCGCGTCGGCGAACCGTCTCGCCCAGATGGGGTCGCTCGCGAGGAACACCGGGAGGGCGTTGACCATGGCGACCTTCGCGTCGATCGCGCACTGCGCGTAATAGCGGTCCGCCTGCTCGGAGCCAACGGGGAGGTAGCTGATCAGCACGTCCGCGCGCGCAGCCCGGAGCACCTCGACCGCGTTCGCCTCGGGCTCGTCGGACTCCACGATGGTGTCGCGGTAGTAGGTCCCGAGCCCGTCCAGGGTCCGGCCGCGCATCACCGTGACGCCGGTCGGTGGCACGTCGGAGAACCGGATCGTGTTGTTGGGCTCCGCGAAGATCGCCTCGGAGACGTCCTTGCCCACCTTCTTCGCATCGACGTCGAACGCGGCGACGACCTCGACGTCACGGATGTGGTAGCCGCCGAGCTCCACGTGCATCAGGCCGGGGACCCGATGCGTGGGATCCGCTTCCTTGTAGTACTCGAGCCCCTGCACGAGGGACGAGGCGCAGTTACCGAGTCCGACGATGGCGATGCGAACCGTGCTCATGCTGTGCGCTCCTTCCTGCGAAGCGTGGCGGACGCGCGACGCTTCTGCCCCACCGGGGCGGTGATGCCGTACTTGGTGCGCTCCTGCTGGATCAATCCGGCCAGCCACGCGATGTCCGCCTCGGTCGCGGCGCGACCGTGTTCCATGAGTGCTCGCTGGTAGTCGTCCTCGTCGTTGGCCGCGGCCGCGATCGCGGCCTTGACGGCCTCGAGTCGCTCCGCGAGCGCCGCGCGGCGCCGATCGAGCAGACGGATCCGCGTCTCGGGCGGGAGGTACCGGAAGAACGCCAGGCGGATCCGGAACCGAGCATCCTCCGCCTGGGTGTCCGACGGTGGCTCCTCGAGCAGCTTGAGGAAGAGCTGCTCACCCGACTGCGTGATCCGGTAGACGAGACGCTTGCGTCCCGTCCCGGCGCTGGTGCCGGGCACCTGCTCCACCGCGCCCTCGCGCTCGAGGCGTTTGAGGGTGGGGTAGAGGGACCCGTACGACACCTTCCAGAGGCCACCCAGCTGCCCGGTGAGCTCTCGGGAGAGTTGGTAGCCGTGCATCGGGCGTTCCTTCAGCAGGCCCAGGATCGCGAGTTCCAACATGTCTATCTCACTTCGATATATCGGACGGGTATATCGGACCGATATATTTGTATCACGAGGGCGGCAGGCTGTCCAACCGTCCGGTCTCAGGGGCGTCGCGGCAGGGCGATGTAGGCGGGAACATCGATCCCCTGCAGCAGATCTGGGGACGATTCCGGCGGCCCGCCGCTGGTCTCGAGCGGGAGGAGGCCGGCCCAGATCGGGAGCTCGAGATCGGCCTCGTCGTCCTTGGGTGGGCCCGTTCGGACCTTCGCGGAAGCCTCCGCGATCGGGATCGCGAACAGGACCGTCTGTTTGAATTCCTCGGCCGTCGGCATCCGCGCCTCGGCCTCGCGGCCGGGCAGGACGTGATGGGTGATCGCCCTAGCGGCGATCACAAGCTCGTCGGCGTCGGTCACCTCGCGGCCATGTCCGTAGAGGACCACGCTCCGGTAGTTCATCGAGTGATGGAACGCGCTCCGCGCGAGGACCAGCGCGTCGACGATCGTCGCCACGACACAGACCTCGGCGCCGGCGGCGACCGCCCTCCAAGCACGGGCGGCGCGGGAGCCGTGAAGGTAGAGGGTATCCCCGACCCGCGCGTGGATCGTGGGAAGCGCCCGGGCTCGGCCGTCGCCGTCGGTCCAGGCGACGTGGCAGATAAGGGCCTCATCCAAGATCGCGTCGATCGTGTCGCGGTCGTACGCGGCCCGCTCGGGGAGCCGGTGGACGCGGGCGCGCTCGGTGGGCGCTTCTTGCATGCGGGGATGCTACCGGGCGCCGCCCGCCGCGGCGCTGGTGATGTTTCCGTCATCCGACGCGTAGCTGCATCCGGCGAGCCGCCCGGTCGAGCGCGGCCAGCACCGGCCTGCCGATCGCGATGACCAGGACGACGTTGCCCACCGCTCGGAACGTGTCCCAGGTCAGACCGTCGACCACGTAGAACGCGAGGTAGTGCCGGACGTTCATCCACGCGCCGCCGCCCGGGTTCCAGGCGAGGGCCGAGCCGTCGGTGAGGAACGGCCAGAACCAGAGCTCCATCACGAGTCCATAGAGGTAGCCGCTCGCGAACCCGAAGGCGGCGAGCCAGGCGATCCGCGTCCGCCACGATCCGCCGTGCGGCAGCAGCCCCGCGCCGGCGCCCACCCATCCGACCGCCACCATCTCGAACGGCAGCCAGGGTCCGAGCCCGCCGACGAAGATCCCGCTCGCGAACATCCCGATGCATCCGAGCAGGAACCCGAACCCCGGTCCGAGCGAGTTACCGGCCACGAGCACGACGATGAACAGTGCACTGAACCCTGCCACGAACCCCGGGAGCCGGAGCGCGACCATCGCGGCGCCCAACACGCCGAGGAGTGCGACCGTCTTCGGGCCGAGCCCGCCGCGACCGAGCTCGAGGAACAGGAGCGCGAGCAGGATCGCGCCGAGCGCGGCAACGATCCACGGGCCGTCCCCCTGGTGGTTCTCGGCTACACGCCGGGCGATCGATGGGACGAGGAACGGCCAGACGAAGGCGAGCAGACCGATCACGTTCGCGAGGACGAGCAGCGCGATCCGCATCCCCGGGACGAGGACGGTGCGCCGTTCTCGCGCCTCGGCCTCGCGAACGTTCGCGGCCTGCGTCTGTAGCCCGAGCGCCGATCGGGTGGTCACGTCAGCGCCTCTACGACCTGATCCGGCGTGAGCCACCCGGGCCCGAACACCCGGGTCATCTGGGGAGCGAAGACACGAGAGTCGCCGAGCACCGCTCCGGGGTCCCCGTCCGCGATCACCTCGCCACCCGCGAGGATCACGACGCGGGTGGCGACCGCCGCCGCGAGCTCGACGTCGTGCGTCGCCACGACGGCCGCTCGGCCCCCGAGCGCATGGGCTCGCACGAACCCGATCAGCCTCTCCTTGGATGCGGGATCCAGCCCGCGGGTCGGCTCGTCCAGGGCGAGGAGCGGGGCGTCGGTGGCCGCGACGGCCGCCGTGGCGACCAGCAGGCGCTGGCCCGCCGACAGGTCCCGCGGGTGGCGCGCGGCGAGGCCGGCGATGCCCAGAGCGGCGAGCCAAGGACCCGCGCCGCCGGCCTCGCCGCGCGCCACGAGGGTCGCCCGGACCTCGTGCTCGACCGAGTCGCTGAACAGCAGCTCGTCCGCCTCCTGCGGGCACAGGCCGACGTCGACGCCCGGACGGGGCTTCGCACCGAGGATCTGGACCTGACCGGCGGACGGCTCGTGGATCCCCGCCAGCACCCGGAGCAGCGTCGACTTCCCCGCACCGTTGCGACCCATGACCGCGAGCACCTCGCCCTCGTGCACGTCGAGATCGAGGCCGCGGAGCACGGTCGTTTCCGCGTAGGAGGCGCGCAGCCCCCGAACCTCCGCGACGACTCCGTGTCTGTGGCCGTTCCTTGCCGGATCGCGGGGCGGGAGCGCGGGCCGTGGTCCCCCCGCCGCCGCGGCCCGAGCGGCACGCACGGTCAGCGGGAGCGGATCCCACCCGAGCATCTGCCCGAGGCGCGTGACCGGCGGCCCGGACCCGAGGTGACCGATCACGTCTGCCGGGGTCCCGGAGCGCACCCGACCATGGTCGAACCCGATCGCCACGTCGACCCATCCGGCGACCCGCTCCAGACGGTGCTCCGCGAGGAGCACCGTCATGCCGTGGTCGTGCACCAGCCGTTGGAGGGCGGCCATCACGTCCTCGGCGCCCTGCGGATCGAGCTGCGAGGTCGGTTCGTCCAGCACCAGGATCCGGGGCCCGGCCGCGAGCGCTGCGGCGATCGCGACGCGTTGGCGCTCCCCGCCCGACAGGGTTCGGACGCTGCGGTCGCGAAGGCCGGGGAGGTCAAGCAGGTCGAGGGTCTCTTCGACCCGGCGCCGCATGTGCACCGGGTCCACGCCCAGGTTCTCCATCCCGTAGGCGAGCTCGTCCTCGACGCGATCGAGCACGAACGAGGCACCCGGATCCTGGGGGACGAAGGCCACGACGTCGGCGAGGCGTCGCGGCGCATGTGCGAGTGTGTCGCGTCCGTCCACCGAGACGCGTCCGGTGAAGGTTCCGCCCGTGAACTGCGGGACCAACCCGTTCGAGGCGCGGAGCAAGGTCGACTTGCCCGAGCCCGTCGGACCCACGGCCAGCGCGAACGAGCCTTCGGCGATCGCGAGGTCGACGTCCTCGATCGCGGGGCGTGCACCCTCGGGGTAGACGTACGTGACAGCGTCGAAGCGGAGCACGTCGCTCATCGTTCCGGCCGTCCGACAACGCCGGGAACCGCGAGCAGGCCGATCCCCGCTAGGAGCAGGGGGTCGGCCTCGGGCCACACGATCGGCGAGGTCTGTGGATGCAGGACCGCCCAGCCGCCGACCGACGCGGCGAGGAAGGTCGCCGCGGCGGCGATCGCGGGGACGGCGATAAGGATGGCGGCGCCCGTCCAGGGCTGCGGCCGGTACCGCGAGCGCCGACCGGCTCCGTGGCCGCGCGCGTCCATCGACTCGGCCAGCGTGTGCGCCTCCTCCATCCCGCGTTCGAGGACCGGCACCGCGAGCGCCGGAAGCGCGCGCGCACCGTGGATGCGGATCCCGCGCATCCGCTGGGCGTCACGCACGCGGCCGACGCCGGCGACGGTGCGGGGGGCGATCGACAGCGCGAGCGCCGCCGCGAGTGCCGGCTCGTGGAAGTGCCGCGGCGCCATCCGAACCAGTCCGAAGGGATCGGTGACGGCATTGAACGTGCCGAAGATCACGAGGATCGTGCCCAGCCGGAGTCCCTCGAGGAACGAGAACGTCGTGTTCGCCGCGCTGACAGTTCCGAAGAAGACGAGCGCGGTCCGCAGGGCGACGGCGACCATCGCCCCGGTCAGGAACAGGCGGAAGGAACGCGCGTGCTCGGCGTCCACACGGTGGCCCGCGTACACGAACCACGACACCGCCCAAAGCAGCAAGAGATAGACCGGGTCGGTCGTGACGAACGCGACGAAGCCGGCCGAGGTGGCCCAGACGATCCAGGCCATCGGATGCACGGGGCGGCGATCCATCACCCGATGCTCCGTCTCCGCCGCGATGTCCGGATCCGGAGCCAGCCGCCGCCGGCGAGCGCGGCACCGAGCGCGAGCGCGACGAGCAGGCCGGGTCCGGGGCCGGCGCTCGCCGGCGGCGGACCCGGTGCCGCGGCGAGCGCTCCCGCCGTCGGGGTCCCGGCGGCCGAGGCCCTCCCGATGCCGTCGTTCGATGGCTTCGCCGACCGGTTCGTTCCCGGATCGCTGGGGCTGGATGAGGCCTTCGAGGCGGAGGAGCGGGCCCCCGCGCTCGGGACCGCCGCAGCGTGCGTCGCCCGCGAAGGAGACGGAGATGTCGCCGGGGTCGCCTCGGGGACGCATACGTCGTCGATCGCGGTCGGCGGCGGCTTCGGGTGTGAAGCGCCCGAGTCACCGGACCCCCAGACCCATCCGTCGAGGGCGCCGTCGCCCACGCGTGCTGAGGCGGCGCCGCTTGAGGACCAGGTCCAACCCCCGTGCCCATCGCCGTGCCAGTACCCCCAGTACTGCGGGTAGTCGGCGAAGCAATCGTCACCTTGCGGGCCTACACCGGCCAGGCGACAGACGGCCTGTCCACCCGAGCCGAACCCGTACGACAGGTGGCCCTGCGCGCCGGCCAGCTCGATCAGATGGATGCCGCTCACGGTCGTCGCGTCCAACGCGACGCAGAAGGAGCGCACGCCCGCCCCCGTGTCGATCACGAGCGCGGCGTGCGGTCCGCTCTCGGCCGCGCAGGCGGGCGACGCCTCCGTGACCGCCGGCCACGTCACCGGCATCAGCGCGGCGAGCACCGCGAACGCGGCCGCGACAGGACGCCGGAGCACGGTCGTCGCTACGGTCGACACGTCGTCGCCCACGGCGTTCCGAGCGCGACGGGGGTGACGGGCAGCGGGTCGCGGAGGAACCCGAGCACCGCGCCGATCGATGCGCCCACGTCCTTCCCGGTTCGCCTCCCGGCGTCCGTGAACGAATAGGCGACCGCGCCGCACCGGTACTGCAGACGTCGGAGAGCGCCCATGGCCCCCTTCGGGAGAGGACGACCGTCGGCGGCGAACGCCTGGATCACCAGCGCGGTCGAGTTCGCGTCCGTCCTGCGGAAGCCCCAGGTGTAGCCCCATCCGCCGTACGTCGGGTCGCGGAACGCCGCGAAGAACGTGAACGGATCGCTGGCTGGTGTCCCGGGTCCCTCAAGCGCCATCACGGCGTATGCCGTCGTGTTCGTGTCCGACCGGAAGAAGTCTCCGGGGTCGTTCACGTCGCGGCAGTGCCCGTTCTCGCTGGCGCGGTGCGGCCGGTCGAACTGCCAGCCGCCGTCCGGGCATTGCGCGTCCGCCAGCCAGTTGGCGGCAGTCGCGTCCGGCGTCCGGCCGGACGCCTCGATCGCGAGGATCGCAAGCGCCTGATCGAAGACCGTCGCGTCGCCGAACCGGCCGCTCGTACGCTCGGCGTCGGTGAGGTGCCCGAGCAGGTTCGTTCCAGCGAACCTGGACGGGTCGCGGCCGGCCGCCACGGTCGCCATGACGACCTTGGCGGTCAGACCGACCGTCGAAACGTTGCCGCGAAGAACTTGGTTACGGAGATACGCGATCGCGGTGGCCTCGCCGCCGAAGCCCGTGGCCGCCATGTCGAGAACGGCGTCGGCCGTCGAGCCGATCGCCGAGAATCCCGGGAACGAGCCGTTCGGCTGCTGCTGCGCTCCGACGTAGCCCATCGCGCGATGCGCTCGCTGCGGGTCCGTGATCACCGCCGATGCGGGACCCGCCATCACCACCGAAACGGAAGAGACGACGAGCAGCGATGCGACCCGCTTCAGGGTCGTGCCCATGAGGGCAACTCCTTTCCGGGCGTCCGCGCGCCCATCGGAACGACCCTGAGCTCGGGGTCGTCTCCGGGCGGCGCGCCCGGTGGCCGGTCCCCCTTGCCACGAGGGTTCGTTCAGCCGGTGCGTCGCCGAGGGCGGCCTGGCTCGCCCATCCAGGGCTCACAGTTGCGGGACAGCGCCGGTTTCCGACCGGACTTCGCCTCCGCGACGCGTCTGCGCTCGAACCTTAGCAGGGCCGATGGGCTCGGGGTTTCGGGCCGAACGTCCGTCGCGCGGACGGATCGAAGCGACGTACGCTCCGCACGCAGGGGGTGGTTCGATGGACCCGGTACGCACCTTGGATACGGGGATCGCGAGCGGCGTGGTGACCGTGCTCGTCGATGAGTCGGGAGGGGGAAGCTCGACGATCCAGACCCCCGCGGCCGACTTCGAGGCCGCCGAGCGGGGGGTCGCGATCGGACGCCGGTTCATCCCGTGGCACCGCGTCCGTCGCTACGAGTGGGATCTACCGCCGAAGGAGTTCGCCGAGGAGCATCGGGTATCGGCGCGTGTGCGGCTCGTCATCGACGACGTGCAGGGCGCGGCCGAGGAATACGTGGTGTCGGCGGACGGGTTCGAGACCGGCGCGTTCGCGGTGACGATGCTGCTCGAGGACGTCGTCGACACCGTGAGCGGGACCGTCATGGTGCGCCGGATCGGGATCCCCTGGCATCACGTCCGCGAGTACGAGCGCATCCCGGCGGACGCCCCCACCGATGCAACCGCCCCGCCCGAGCGCCCCGACGCCTGAAGCGCGTCACGACGGGGGGATCGTGCCGGGACCCTCGTTCCGCAGGTACCGCTCGATCTCCGCGGCGAGGTCATCACCGGAAGGGAGCTCCTCTTCGCTGGCGCTCTCGAGCTGAAGCAGGATCGCCCGGACGTCGTCGTCACCCGCGACGGCGGCATCCAACCGCTCGCGCTGGGTCATCGCGTCCTCGGTCAGCGCGTCGAGCGGAAGCTCGATCCGCAGATGGCGGGAGAGGTGCTGCAGCAACGCGAGCGTCGCGGCCGCGTAGGGGCCGCCGACGTAGTGGGGGACCTGCGCGTAGAACCCGACAGCGGGAATGCCGCTGCCGCTCACCACGACCTCCATCGCGGAGAGCCCGGCACTCGGAACGCGCAGCAGGCCGGGAGGTCCCTTCGTCTCCGCTTCGTGCAACGTGCCCCCGGAGGAGGCCGTCGCCATCACCGGAACGGGGCGCGTGTGCGGCACGGCGGCGGGGATCGCTCCGAGGCTGACCCATTCCACCACGCCGAGCCGAAGGCAGAGCTCGAGGATGTCGTTCGCGAGCTCCTTCCAGCGGAAGTCCGGCTCGGCGCCGTGCAGGACCAGGAGGTCGCGCCCTGAAGCGCCGCGCCGGTGGAGCTCCAGCGTGGGCCACACGAGGCGCGTCAACGTGCCGTCGACAACATCGAGCGTGGGACGTCGTGAGCGATAGTCGAACAGCACATCGTCCTCGAACGTGGCCAAGAGCTCGCCGTCGTTCGCGAGTTGATCCGCGGCGCTGCTGGCCGCCCCGGCCGCGTCGATCCAGCCATCGAACGCGGCGACGACGACCGGAGCGATGAGCGCCGGGGAGGGCTCGTCGAGTCGGTACAGGGGCACACAGGCAGCATAGTCGCGCCCGTCTGAAGGCCGGAAAGAGGTGTCGCGCGTCCGCTCAGCCGTTGATCGTTTGCTCGCATCCGGTCCGCGTGGGCCGGGCGACCGAGACGAGCGTGCGCCCGACGTCGAGCGTCTGCGAATCGGGTATGCCGTACGTCGTGTACTTCAGCGTGAAGGATCGGATCTCGGTACCGCTTCCCTCCGACGTGTCGGTGAAGACGCTGCAGATGAGGTTCGGGTTGGCAGCGAACCGTCTGGTCGTCGTTCGGGGACTGGCCGAGCCCGGTGATCGTGACCGGCAGCGTCCCGTCGTTGCGCACCGTCGTCGCGACGTAGATCTGCCCGTTGGGCTCGAGCGTCACCAGCGGATCGGTCGGCGTGCCGTGATCGGCCAACGCGGCGTTGTACCCGACGAAGGCATCCACACCCAGCGCCAGCGGGTCCTGCGACCGGGTGTAGACGAACAGCGCCGCGCTCGCGAGCAAGGCGAGCACCAACAAGGTGGCGAGGACCTTCGTCAGCGCGCCGCCATCGTGATCGTGAAGCCGGGTCATACGCGCAGCATAGGACGAGGGCGAGGGGTTCCCCGTCATGCTCGATCCTCTGGAGGATCCTCGCGTCCGGCCGAGCGATCTCGATCGGCGAGCACGCTCTTGAGGGTCGCCATCGCGTTCATCGCCGGTGGGAACCCTGCGATCGTCGCGGTCAGCATGATCGCCTCGCGGAGCTGGTCCGGCGAGAGTCCCGCCTTGAGCGAGGCGCGAAGATGCTGGGGGAGCTGCGACGAGCGTCCGAGCGCGGTCAGCGCGACCACGGCACCCAGCTCTCGCTCGCGGTCCGTGAGGGCCGGCTTCGTGTACATCTCGCCGTAGACGAACTCGACGATGTGCCGGCCGAGGTCGTCGAGACCCTCGACCGTCCGCAACGCCTTCTCGTCATGGATCTCGAGGAACCGTTCGCGGCCCCGCCGGTAGGCCTCGTCGTGCTGATCCTCGTTCATGGCGCGCACCTTAGCCGAGGCGGACGCGCAGGCCGGCGAGATCGCGCCCGATCCGGCCCGGTACCGACCATCGGCCGAGGCCACGCGCATCGGAAGGGACTACGCTGGGACCTTCCCCTGGGAGGGCAAGATGCATACCGAGATCACGTTCGTCGACGGAAAGGCCGCCGACTTCGATGAGACCGCCGACGTGAAGATGACGCCGCACGGCGTCGAGGTTCTCCAACGCGATGGAGACGAGCAGGTCCGCGTCCTGTTCCCGTGGGCGCGGATCGATCGCGTGACGCTGCGCGGGATCAACGTCGCCGCGATCTACACCTACTGACACCCCTCGCGCCGCGCGCCGCCGCGCGCTCGCACTGAGGTTGTACGGTCCTCGCGATGGCGACCCGTGCCGGCCTGGATCACGTCCGCGAGCTCCTGCAGCTCGCGACCGGCGATGAGAAGCATGAGGAGAGCAGCACCTCGACGCTGGATGCGCTCTGGGTTCTCTACGATCGCGTGCTGCGCGTGGATCCCGATTCGCCTAGGGACGAGGATCGCGACCGCTTCATCCTCAGCAAGGGGCACGGACCGAGCGCCTACTACGCGGTGCTCGCCGCCAAGGGGTTCTTCCCTGAGGATGTGCTGGCCGGGTTCCTCGAATGGGGCAACCCGCTCGGCTCGCACCCCGACCGCAACCAGGTTCCCGGCGTCGAGGCATCGACCGGCTCGCTCGGACATGGCCTCGCGCTCGCCGTCGGTTCTGCGCTCGCGCTCCGCGCGAAGGGATCGACGGACCAACGGGTGGTCGTGCTCTGCGGCGACGCGGAGCTCAACGAGGGCTCGAACTGGGAGTCGATCCTGCTCGCCCCGCGCAGACGTCTGACGAACCTCACGTTGCTCGTGATCGACAACCACAGCTCTTCGATCCCGATGGGTCCCTGGGAGCCGCGGCTAGGTTCCTTCAGGTGGGACGTCGTCGTGGTGGACGGTCACGACCAGGACCAGCTGTACGACGCGCTGTCGAGCCGGTCGCACGAGCGACCGAACGCGGTGATCGCGGATATCCCGGAGGGCGAGTGGTGAGCGACATGCGCACCCAGCTTGCGAGGACGGCGACCGACCTGCTCGAGCACGATCCGAACGTCGCCGTCGTGCTCGCCGAGATCAGCGTCGACCGGTTCGAACGGGCCATCGCGATCGCGCCGGACCGGGTGATCAACGTGGGGATCATGGAGCAGACCCTCGTCGGCGTCGCGGCCGGCTTCGCGATGGAGGGGTTCCACACGATCGCGCACACGATGGCGCCGTTCCTCGTCGAGCGTCCCTTCGAGCAGGTCAAGCTGGACTTCGGCTACCAGGGCCTGGCCGGTACGCTCGCGAGCGTCGGCGCGCCATACGACTACGGGACCGAGGGCGGGACGCACCACTCGCCGGGAGACGTGGGGGTCGTGTTGACGGTGCCCGGCACGGACGTGCTCGTCCCGGGGTGTGCTGCGGAGCTGGATCGGTTGCTTCGCGAGGCCTACGCGGACGACAGGCTGACCTACCTTCGGGCGAGCGTCGCCCAGAACGACGTCGCCTTCGAGGTCGCCCGCGGACGGCTCGAGGTCGTCCGAAGGGGCACGCGGGCGACGGTCGTCGTCGTCGGCCCGCTGCTGTCGCGCACGCTCACCGCCTCCGAGGGGTTGGACGTCTCCGTGCTCTACACGCCCAGCGTGGCACCGTTCGATTCGAGCGGGCTCGCCGCCGTCGCCGGTCCCGATCCTCTCGTGATCTCCGTCGAGCCCTTCTATGAGGGAACCTTGCTCCCCTCGCTCGCGGACGCGCTCCGCCACGTGCCCTCGCGTTTCGCGACGGTCGGGGTCCCCCGGCGGTTCATCACGACGTATGGAACCGTCGAGGAGCACGACCGTGAGCTGGGCATGGACGTCGCCGGGATCCGCCGCCGGCTGGTGGCCGCCCTCGAGCCCGGTTAACGCCGCCGCGCCTCGACCTGGACCTTCAATCGAGCGAGCCGGTCGTCCCATCCCGCGCCGACGTCGACCATCCACCCCAGCGCGTCGGCGAGCGGAGCGGGGGTGAGCTCGTAGCGCCTGCCCCGGACCTCGCCTCGTCCCACCACGAGCCCGGCGTCCTGCAACAAGGCGAGGTGCTTCGAGACGGCCTGCCGCGACATGGGGACGCCTGAGGAGAGCTCGGCCAGCGTGGAAGGACCGGATGAAGACAACGCACGGAGCAAGGTCCGGCGGGTCGGGTCGGCCAGCGCCTGGAAGACGGCGTCGTGGTCGCGTGCGGTCATCGGCCCGCTTCAGCGAGCGCCGGGGCGGCTCGCTCGGTGATTCGCACGCGGGTCCCGCCGGGGACCCGTCGCAGATCGATCGTGACGAACGACGGTTCGCCGATCCGGCTGCCGAACCCCGCGCCCAGGTGCTCCCGCCAGCGCCAGGTGAGTGTGCGGAACCGCGCGACGTGCTCCACCCGGCCGCGGCGCTCGACGCCGCCCGCGAATCGGAACCGCACCACACCGCCGGGCTCCGGTTCGAGCCAGGCGTCCGCCCCGAACCATGCCGAGAGCGCGGCCGGATCGACCATGAACCCCCAGACGTCCTCGGGCGGAGCTTCGATGATCTCCTCGTGGACCTCGGTCGACATCTCGCCTCGGTTCTGGTTTCGCCGCAACCGTTCGGTTGCCGAACATCGCCCGGTCGGGTACGGTCGGCAACCAGAAGGTTGCCATCGTACCCGAAGGAGGTCCGAACATGCGACCGAGCGGTGTCCCGACCGTCGTCGAGCCATCCGCCTCGGGCGAGCAGGCGTTCGACATCTACTCGCGGCTGCTCCGCGAGCGCGTCGTCTTCCTGGGTTCCGAGCTGAACGACGAGCTCGCGAACCTCGTGATCGCGCAGCTCTTGTTCCTGGAGGCGGAAGGTCCGGATCGCGACGTGTCCCTGTACGTGAACTCGCCGGGGGGCGACGTGACCGCCTTGTTCGCGATCTACGACACGATGCAAGCGATCAAGCCCGACGTCTCGACGTGGTGCATCGGGCAAGCCGCGAGCGGCGCTGCCGTCCTGCTCGCGGCCGGCGCCGCGGGGAAACGCCACGCGTTGCCGACCGCTCGGGTCCTGCTGCACCAACCGTGGGGGAGCACGGGCGAGGGACAGTCGATCGACATCAAGATCCGGGCGGAGGAGATGGTGCGACAGCGTCGCCTGATGGAGGAGATCTTGGCTCGCCACACCGGCCAGACGATCGAGCGGATCCACGAGGACCTCGATCGCGACTTCATCCTCGATCCAGAGGGGGCGAAGGCGTACGGCGTGATCGATCACGTGGGTTGATCGGTGCGAGCGGTCCAGCTCCGCTGGACCGCTCGCACCGATCGCGCCTACGATCGGGGCATGTCGCGCGGAGACCGGGTCGAGGTCGCGGTGGATATCGGCACGGGCGTGCAGACCTACGAGATCGAGGCGACCCGCGCGGGCAGGCGTGTCGAGGTCTCGACCGGCCGCGGCGTGATCGAGGTCTCGGAGGTCACCCGCAGCGGCACGGTCGTCCGGACCGCGCGATTCATGACGGCCCGCGTGGTCGCGC
Source organism: Actinomycetota bacterium (assembly GCA_005885035.1). Lineage (GTDB taxonomy): Bacteria > Actinomycetota > UBA4738 > UBA4738 > HRBIN12 > AC-51. The sequence continues at coordinate 30,377 of VAXZ01000012.1, read as the reverse complement.
TGGTGGAGCACCCGGTGGACGGGGAAGCCTCGGACGTCCAGCCTCGTCGTCGGCGACGGTCCGCGATCGAAGGGCAGGGCTCGTTGACCTGATCCGGCGCGGGCGTTCCACCTATTGGGGCCCCCGGGCCTCGGCCTGTTCGGCCAAACGGAAGCGCTCGGCCGCCTGGTCCTGATCGCCCCGCTTCTCCGACACGCGCGCGAGCGCGCGCCACGTCCAGCTGGCCAGCTGTCGTTCGCCGAGCTCCTCGGAGAGCCTGATCGCCCGTCCGAGATCCTCCTCGGCTTCATCCAGCAGACCCATCTCGCGCTTCGTGATCCCGCGCTCGGCCATGGCGTCCGCGAGCTCCCACCGCGCGCCGAGGTCGCCGAAGATCCCGACGGCCACATCGAGCTGGCGGATGGCGTCGTCGACCCGGCCCATGTCGGCGTCGACACGCGCACGCTGCGTGGTGGTCACGGCGACGCTGAACTGATCCCCGATCCGGTCGGCCAGCTCCTGAGCCTCCTGGATCAGACGCAGCGCCTCGGCTTCGTCCCCCATCTGCGAGTGGTTGATGGACAACGACGTGAGGGCCCGCACCTCGGCCCAGCGGTCCTCACCGTCGCGAGCGATCTGGAGCGCGCGGCGCCAGATGGGCTCCGCGTCCTGGAACCGGTCGCGAGTCCACGGGACCCACCCGGAGAAAAGCAAGGAGCGGGCGATCGCCCACGGCTCGCCGAGCCGCTCGGCAGCCGCGACCGACCGGGCGAGGAGCTGTTCGCTCGCCTCGAGGTCGGCGTCGACGTTGATCGCGAGGTCGCCGCGGAAGCGGAGAGCGAGCGCGAGCGTCCAGTCGTCCTCGAGCGCCGTCCCGAGCTGGATCGCCCGCTCGAGCGCCTCGATGGAGGCGGGATATTCGGCGAGCCAGTAGCGCGCTTCTCCGATCCCGGCGAGCGCGCGTGCCTCACGAACGCCCCACGCGTCCTCGGGTCCGGCCAACGCGAGCGCCCGGGCGTAGAAGTCGAGCGCGGAGCGACTCTCCATCCGCCGACGCGTCCGATCGCCGGCCGCGAGTAAGGCGTCGGCCGCTCGGTCGGCGGCCCATCGGTCCTGCGGGTCCAGGTCGAGCGACGCGTGCGCCGCGGCTTCGAGGTGATCCGCCGCCCACGTGATGGCCCCCTGCGCTTGCAGCCGCTCCGCGATCACCGTGTGGAGGCGGAGCCGTTCGCGTTTCGGCAGGCTGGCGTAGGCCACATCGCGCAGGACCTCGTGCCGGAACCGCCACCGCGGGGAGGAACCGGCGATCTCCTCGCGCACGATGATCTCGGCGTCGATCAGTTCCTGGAGCTCGTCCTCGCCCGCCTGCGCGACGGTGGAGACCTCCTCCAGGTCGAAGTCGTAGCGGTACACGGAGAGCCGCCGCGCGAGGTCGCGATGTTCCGGCGGCAGCCCATCGAGCCGCGAGGCGACCATCGCCTGGACCGTCGGAGGGATGAGGAGCTCACCGTCGGTCGCCGGGCGGTCACGGAGCAGCATGCCGGTGGACTCCACGATGAAGAACGGGTTGCCGCCCGCTCGCCCCGTGATCGTGCTCGCTTGGTCTTCGCCGACCTTTCCGCCCCCTGCCTTGAGGACGAGCTCGGTCGCTTCCTCGTCCGACAGCGGTTCCAGCCGCAGACAGACCTGGTTGGCGGCGCCGGTTCCCCACGTGGGTCGCTCCTCCAAGAGGTCCGTCCGGGTGGCGACGATGACGAGCACCTTCCCTGGGCCGTGCCGTCCGCGCGCCGCCACGCGTTCGATCAGATCCAGCATCTGGGGCCTGAGCGTCTGGGCATCCTCGAACAGGAGGGTGACGGGTCGTTCGCTCGCGAGGCCCTCGATGAGGGACAGGAAGCCAGAGCGAACGTCGTGGACGAACGCGGATTCGTCGCGCCGAGGTTCGTTGAGTCCCAGCAACGCCTGGAGACGATCCACCGTCCGGGCGTCCGGCCCCGGCGGGCACACGCGCTGGACGAGTTCCCGCAGGCGTTGCACGGCAACGTCGACCGGGTCGTCGTCGCCGATGCCGGCGACCTCCCGCACGATCGCCGCAGCGGGGGCGAACGTGGCGCTGTCGGCGCCGAGGTGGCTGCGCCCGACCAGCACGATGCCCTCGGGGTCCAACCCAGCCAGGAATTCCGCCGCGAGCCTGGACTTGCCGATCCCAGGCTCGCCGACCACGGTGAACAAGAGCGGTCGCGACGTGCTGATCACGCGTGAGAACGAACGGCGGAGCATCGCGAGCTCGTCGGCGCGCCCGACGAACGGGATCGTCCTACGGGCCGACCGCGTGCTGAGACCGTCGACGCAGAACGCGGCGAGCGGCTGGACGAAGCCCTTGGCCTCGACGAGCCGTTCCTCGCCGAAGGACACCGACCGTTCGGTGAGCGTCCGCGTGGTCTCCCCGGCCAGCACCTCCCCGGGAGCCGCGGCGGTCTGGAGCCGCGCGGCGGCGTTGACGACGGACCCCGTCACGAGCAGCTGCCCGTCGGGGCCCGTCCCGGTGGCGGCTTCGCCGGACTCGATCCCGACCCGGATCTCGAGCGGGGTGGCAAGACCGAGCTCCTCACAGAGGCGGCGCACACGTTCCCTGATGGCGAGCCCGGCGCGCACGGCTCGGAGCGCGTCGTCCTCGTGCACCTGCGGGAGCCCGAAGACGGCCATCACCGCGTCGCCGATGAACTTCTCGGGACGACCGCGGAGGGCATGGAGCTCATCGACCGTGACGTCGTAGAACCTTCCGAGCACCTCCCGGGCACGCTCGGCGTCCAGGCGCTGAGACAGCCCGGTCGAGTCCACCAGATCGGCGAACAGGACCGTCACCATCTTGCGTTCGTCGGTCGCGGTCCCACCGGTCACGAGGGCACCGCAGCTGGGGCAGAAGCGGGCGCCGTCGGGCAGGCCGGAGCCGCACACGTGACAATCCATGGCCATCAGGATAGGGGCGAAGGCCGACGCGTCCGAAGGCGCTGGTCGACAAGGGGGGCTACGGTGGATACCGATCAGGGAGGTGTCACCGATGCCGATCACCCGGCTGAACCACGCGGTCCTGTACGTGGCCGATCTGGATCGGAGCGTTCGCTTCTACAGCGACGTCCTTGGGTTCCGCGCCATCCCGATGACCCCCGAGGGGTTCCGGGCGGCGTTCCTGCAGGCGCCGGGCTCGATCAACGATCACGATCTCGG
>VAXZ01000012.1:0-27149 GCA_005885035.1 Actinomycetota bacterium | reverse complement strand
GCTCACGGGTGCGAGCGACCACGGGACCACGAAGAGCCTGTACGGAGCCGATCCCGACGGCCTGGAGTTCGAGGCCGCGTGGATCGTCCCCGCCGAGCTGCTCGACGACGCGGCGCGCGATGCCCGCCGACGGATAAGCCGGCTGGATCTGGCGAAGGAGAAGGAGCGGTACGGCGCCGAGACGCACGGTGGGATCCGTCCCGAAGCCGTGCGTTGAACGGCGCTTGTAACGCTCCGGTCCCTGCGCCGACTGAGGCGCATGACACATCGGAGCTGGAGATCGACCAGAAGGAGGCAACGATGATGGATCGGATGGGCGGCGGCGTGATCTACACCCAGACCAACGAGCCCGCGAACGAAGTGATCGCGTTCCGTCGCGACGAGCACGGGGCGCTTGACCGGATCGGGTCCTTCGCGACCGAGGGGGCCGGCGACGCGAAGCCACACCTGACCTCGCAAGGGTCCGTCACGCTCGCGGGAGACGGGCGCCATCTGCTCGTCACGAACGCGGGGAGCGACGACGTGACCCTCTTCTCCGTTGGGGAAGACGGATCGCTCGAGCTCCTGCACACGGCCGCGGCCGGCTCGGCGCCGAAGAGCGTCGCCGAGCACGGCGGGCTCGTCTACGTCTTGAGCACCGGCAAGCCGGGTTTGACCGGATATCGGATCACGGGCGACCGACTCGAGCCTCTCCCGGGTTCCGAAGGGTCGCTCCCGTCGGCCGACGCCGACCCGGCACAGGTGGGGTTCACGCGCGATGGCTCGTCGCTCATCGTCACCGAACGAGGTACCGATTCGATCGGTCGGTACGACGTGGGAGCAGCCGGGGAACTCGGGATGCCGCGTGTCGTGGCGTCGGCCGGCCCAACGCCGTACGGGTTCGCGATCACCGGCGGCGGGACGCTCGTCGTGACCGAAGCCTTCCGGGCTCAGAAGGGCGCCGCCGCCGCATCGTCCTATCGGATCGAAGGCGCCGACGTCCGGCTGGTCACCTCGTCCGTCGGCAACCGACGGAGCGAGATCTGTTGGGCCGTGGTCACCCCCGATGACCGCTTCGCGTTCACGACGAACTTCGCCGATGGGGCCGTATCCCGCTACGCGATCGGCGCCGACGGATCGCTCAGGCTCGATGACGCCACGGCCGGGCTGGCCGTGGACGGCCAGCCCGGCCTCCGCGACGAGGGCCTGAGCTCGGACGGTCGTTTCCTCTACGCGATCGACGCCGACGGCGGTCGTATCTACGGCTGGACGGTCGGCTCGGATGGTTCGCTCAGGCCGATCGATTCGTGGGAGGGCCTGCCGGTAACGGTCGCGGGGATCGCGGTCGCCTGAGACATCCGATGCGGCTTGAGCCTCTGTACCGCGCGACCTTCACCACGCCGGAGGCCTGGAGCGTCACGCTCCAGGCCTCCGGCGGCTCCGAGGGTCAGAGCTTCCTGATCGCGGAGGGCAGGGTCGCGGGTCGTGTGAACGCGCGCTATCGCGCTGCCAACTTCCCTCGCAGACGCGTCGATGGCGCGCTCGTCCCCGAGTTCCGAGGCGTGCTCGAGACCGACGACGGCGCGACGATCCTGCTCAGCTGGGACGGCCTCGCCACGCTGACCGCAAGCGGCATGCGGCGGTTGGCCGGGAGCCTCACCCACCTGACCGATGACGTGCGGTACGCCTGGCTGAACGACACCGTCTGCGCGCTGACCGGCGAGGTTCGCCCGCGCCCGGAAGGGGAGGGCTTCGACGTGATCCTGGAGGTCGACGAGCTCGTGTGGGAGCCGATCTCGGAGATCTGATCCTTCGGGTGGCCCGGCCAGCGGTCTCTGTACGGATACCCGGATCCTCTCGGAGCTCGCCGAAGGGTGGTTCAGTATGGAGAGCGTGGAGGGCGGAAGAACCGTGTCGACGTCTGGCTCCCGCGGAGGACGGGATGAGTCGGCCAGGCCGATCCGCGTGTTGATCGCCGATGACCTTCCGCTCGTCGTCGATGCCCTCACGGAGCTGCTGGGTGGCGACCCGTCGATCGTCATCGTGGCAACAGCGAACGACGCGGTCGCCGCCGTGGAAGCGGCGGCCACTGCACGACCCGATGTCGCGCTGCTCGACGTTCGCATGCCCGGTGGGGGTGGCGTCGCCGCCCGCGGGATCCGCGAGGTGTCACCCGATACCAAGATCGTCGCGCTGTCGGCGCAGTTCGATCGCGGTTCGGTCGTCGACATGGTGCGCGCGGGCGCGATCGGCTATCTGATCAAGGGATCTGCACCCGGTGAGATCATCGCCGCCATCCACGGAAGCGTGCGTGGTGAGAGCAACCTGTCGCCCGAGGTGACCGGGAAGGTCATGCAGGAGCTCGGGCGGTCGCTCGCCCGAGCGGAGGAGTTGAGCACGGAGCTGGTCGAGCTGAACCGGATGAAGACCGAGCTCGTGCAGATCCTTGCGCATGAGCTCTTCACGCCGATCACCACGATCCAGGGGACCGCGGCCACGCTGGCGGTGTCGGAGGGCCGGTTGAGCGGCGAGGACATGCGCGCCCTCGCCGCCGGCGTCGAGCGAGCGGCCAGGAGGCTCCGACGGCTCGTCGCGAACATCGGTGCGGTGGTCTCCCTCGAGCGCGAATCGGCGCTCCCGACGCAAGCGATCCCGCTCGGGTCGGTCCTCAACGACGCGCTCGGGGAGTTCGCCGCGACCGATGAGGGAGCGATCGACACCCAGATCCCGGACGAGCTCCTCGTCGCGGAGGTGTGGGCGCACCAAGAACTCGCGTCTCGCGCCTTCGTGCTCGTGACGGAGAACGCGCTGGATTTCCGCGATGACGCTGCCGTTGAGGTGCGCGCCGTGGGCACCGACCGGGAGATCCAGCTCGAGGTCTCCGACCACGGTCCCGGGATCCCTGCGGACCAGCGCGACCGGATCTTCGAGCTGTTCACGCAGGTGGAGTGGTCGAGCAGCCGCTCCCATGAGGGCCTCGGCATCGGCCTGTACCTGGCGAAGCGGATCATGGAGGCGCACGGCGGATGGTTGGATCTCCGCGACCATGAGGGTGGTGGCGCCACCTTCGTCCTGGCATTTCCCCGGGCCGTTGCCGCGGTCACGCGTGCGTGACCGAGACCAAGCGGAAGAGCTCGGTTCCTCCGGCCACGTCACGTTCGAACACGATCCCCAGTCCGCGCGCGTAGAGCTTCATCGAAAGCACGTTGGGCTCGAGCCGCGTCCATTCGAAGCTGCGCACCACGTGGTCCAGGTGCCCGTAGGGCACCGTCACGTGGGCGAACCGCTGGACGATCCACGCCTGGTCCTCGGCGTGTCCGCGGAGGAACTCTTGCCGGTACGCGTCGGTGGCATGCGGGTTGACCGGCATGATGATCCCCGCGACCGCGCCGTTCACCCCCGCTTGCCATGAACCCTCCCGGCTGCTCACGCGTCCCTGCCTCGTGTAGGTGGCGGTCCGCTCACCGAAGTACCAGACGTTCCCGAGGTTGTCGTCCGCGTACCAGTCGTGTGTCTTCTCCGCGACCGAGCCGTCGTCCGCGCGGCGGAGCACGTCGAGCACCACGGTCGTGGTGACTCCCTGGATCGTCTTCGTCCGGTGGGTGGTGGCAACCTTCTCCCTGAACCCGTTGCCGTCCTCGCTGCCGTGGTAATGCAACACCGTGCCCATCGTGAGCGGGAAGAAGGGATTGGCCACGGGGTTGGTGAAGTCGCCGGGGTCGATCGCGCTCACGGTGCCGGCTGCCGCCGGCCGTCGCATCACGGTCAGGGCGCCGACCAGGCCAAGGACGAGCAGCGTTGCCGAGGCCGCCATCACGATCCGTCGGATCTTCATGCGATCCTCCTTCCGTCGCGTGGACCCAGTGTCGTATTCCCCACCTGTCGGGGGCCTGAACGCAGAGGCATGCTGTTCAGCGCGTGTTCAGCCCTTCGGGAGAAGATGAAGGCGCCTCGCGCGGGGGGAGGTGGGTGCGTGCGCGTGCTGGTGGTCGAAGACGAGGAGCATCTAGCCGAAGGCCTCCGCAGGGGCCTGGACGCGGAAGGGTTCGCGACCGACGTCGCCACGAACGGGATCGATGGCCTGTCGATGGCCCGCGACCATCCCTACGACGCGATCGTGCTCGACGTCATGCTGCCGGGGATCAATGGCTATCGCGTGTGCGCGACCCTTCGCGAGGAGGGGAACTGGACGCCGATCCTCATGCTCACCGCCAAGGACGGCGAGTTCGACGAGGCCGAGGCGCTCGATACGGGCGCCGACGACTTCGTCATGAAACCCTTCTCGTACGTCGCGCTCGTCGCCAGGCTCCACGCGCTGATGCGTCGCGGAGCGACGGAGAGACCGACGGTGCTGGAAGCAGGAGACCTGCGGTTCGATCCGGGAGCTCGACGGGCGTGGCGCGGCGAGGTGGAGGTGACGCTCACGGCGCGCGAGATGGCCTTGTTGGAGTTCCTGCTCCGCCACCGAGGCGACGTCGTGTCGAAGATCGACATCCTCGATCACGTCTGGGACGGGAGCTTCGACGGGGACCTCAACATCGTAGAGGTCTACGTCGGGCACCTGCGCACGAAGCTCGACCGCCCGTTCGGCCGGGAGTCGATCCAGACGGTCCGCGGGTCCGGCTACCGACTGGCGGCCGACGGTGGCTGATCGCTTCCGCGGCCTCCGTACGGCGGCGCGCCGCCGGCCACCGGCCGGCATCCGCGCGCGCGTCACGGCGACAGCGGTCGCCGTGGTCGGGATCGCCTCCGTCCTGGCTGCGTTCGCGATGGTGTCTTTCGTTGGTCGTTCGCTGACGGCACAAGGCGCTGACCAGGCGACCGTGCGGGCCGAGCAGATCGCCGACGACGGTGTCAGGGACGGCGCGCCGATCGTGGTCGCCGACCCGGAGGAACAGTTCGTACAGGTGCTCCGCGGGTCGACGGTCGTCGCGTCGAGCGCGAACGTCGCCGGGTTGCCGGCGCTCGCGATCCCTGGCCCCGACGACGCCGTCGGCGTCCGGATCCCGACCGTGGCCGGGCCGTTCATCGCGGCCTCTGCGGTGGCGGTCGGCGTCGATGGTCCGCGAACCGTCGTGGTCGGGCTCAACATCGACGATGTCGACGACGCGAGACACCTGATTGCGCTCGCGTTGCTCGTCGCCGTGCCCGTGCTCCTCGTCGTGGTCGGGCTCGTGACCTGGCGGATGGTCGGTCGAACGCTGCGTCTGGTCGAAGCGATGCGCGAGGAGGTTGAGCGGATCTCTTCGACCGAGCTCGATCGACGCGTGCCCACGCCGCTGCGCGACGACGAGGTCGGGCGGTTGGCGCGGACGATGAACCGGATGCTCGACCGTCTGGAACGTGGGCAGGAACGCCAGCGCCGATTCATCTCCGACGCCTCGCACGAGCTGCGGTCTCCGGTCGCCGCGATCCGGCAGCACGCGGAGGTCGCGGTCGAGCACCGCGGCCCACGCGGTCCGAAGAGGTCGACCTGGACGACGTCGTGCTCGCGGAGGCGGGACGCCTCCGCGGCACGACGCCCCTCGCCGTCGACACGCGTGGCGTGTCGACGGCTCGCATCGTGGGGCGCCGAGCCGACCTCGAGCGGATCGTGCGCAACCTCACGGAGAATGCCCTCCATCACGCGCGAGCCCGGATCTGGCTCGGGGTGGGAACCTCCGACGGCACGGTCGCCCTAACGGTCGACGACGATGGTCCGGGGATCCCATCCGCCGATCGCGAGCGCGCGCTGGAGCGGTTCGTTCGGTTGGACGGCGCGCGCGGCCGTGCGACGGGCGGGACCGGACTCGGCCTGTCGATCGTGCGCGAGGTCGCCCTCGCGCACGGCGGCGTCGTCGTGTTGGGGCGGAGTTCACAGGGTGGACTCCGCGCGGAGGTGCGGTTCCCCGCTTCGTGAGGAGCGGAACGAACGCAGGGGCATCGGATGGCAGGCGGATGGGAGCGCGCGAGCCACTCGAGGAGCTCGAGGACCACGCATCAAGGGGCGCCGCTGGACCGTGGCGTGTTCGACCGCACCGGTTCGCCGCTCACGGTCACGGAGGGACAGCCCTCCTCAGGCAGAGCAACACCACGTACCGTTCGGTGAGCCGATCGGAGGAGAGATCGTTGGCCGTCGATGTCGCTCGTCTGTCGACGATCTAGTCGGGCTCGTTGCCCGCACGCCACTTGATGCTGCAGCCGACGCTCGGAGCCTGGTCCTCGGCGACGGGTCGTCCCTCGAGCGTGGCGTCGATCGCGGCCCGCAGATCGGCGCCGGTGACCGGCCGCCCGCTCCCGGGCCGGCTGTCGTCGAACTGCCCGCGATAGACGAGGCGCCGATCGGCACCGAACAGGAAGAAGTCCGGTGTGCAAGCCGCGTGGTATGCCTTCGCGACCTCCTGCGTCTCGTCGAACAGGTACGGGAAGGTGTACCCCGCCTCGCGCGCTTCCTCGGCGAGGCTCGCGGGCGCGTCTTCCGGGTAGGTCTCGGGATCGTTCGCGCTGATCGCGACGATCGCCAAACCGGTCTCCTCATGATCGCGCCCGAGTTGGGCGATCCCCGCGCACACGTGCCGCACGTAGGGGCAGTGGCGACAGATGAACATCACGAGCAGCGCCGGAGCATCCACGACGTCGGCGAGCTTCACCGTGTCGCCCGTCACGACGTCGGGAAGCGCGAAGTCGGGCGCCTCGGTTCCCAGCGGCAGCATCTGCGACTCGACGCTCATACCATCAGGGTAAACGCCGTGCCCGGATACGCCCGTCCGGCTCCCCCGGCGGGATCCGCACGCGCATGCGTGTCCCGCCGCCGTTCGGCGTGATCGCTTCGATCGTTCCCCCGTGCGCTTCCACCAGTCGTTTGGCGATCGCCAAACCCAGCCCGGTGCCGCCCGTGTCGGACGAGGTGACGAAGCGATCGAAGACGAACGGGGCCTGGTCGCTCGGGATGCCGGGTCCGTCGTCCTCGACCTCGAACACCACATCGCGGTTCGCACTCCCGACGCGGACGGACACCGAAGCACCGGAGGGGCTGGCCCGGATCGCGTTCGTCAGTAGGTTCGCAAGCACCTCGGTCAGACGTACGGGGTCGGCGTCGATCGCAGCCGGCGCGCCGTTGCCGATGACCAGCTTCAGCCGGACGTCGGCCTCATCGGCCGTCGACCGGTACGCCTCCACCGCGTCCTCGGCGACCCGGCGTGGGTCGACCGTCTCCCTCTCGAGCGTGAGGACGCCGGCCTCAGCCATCGAGAGGGTCCGGAGATCCTCCAGGAGCCTTGACATCACCTCGGTCTCTTCCAGCAGCGGACGCAGGCGCCCCTCGTCCGCGGGATAGAGGCCGTCCAGCATGCCTTCGAGCGAGCCGCGGATCACCTGCAACGGATTCCGGAGCTCATGCGCGACGTCGGCGAGCAGCTCTCGTCGCCTGCGTTCGTTCGTCTCCAGCCGTTCGGTCATCTCATCGAAGGCTGCCGTGAGTCGTCCGAGCGGCCGTGACGGAACCTCGCCCACCCGGGTCGCGTAGTCGCCGCCGGCCACGCGGTCGGCAGCGTCCATCAGGACGCCGATCGAGCGGGCGCTGCGCCACAGCGCGCGCGCGCTCAGGATCAGTCCGACGACGACGACGGCCGACACCGCCACCGTGATCCACGGCGCCGGCGCGTTGCCGCTGAAGATCGAACCGACGACGGTCGCCAGCGCCGCGACGAGGAGCACGACGAACGCCAGCGCGAGGAACGCGCCGCGGCGGAAGCGCCGGCCGGGGCCGAAGCCACCCGGCCGCATCCAGGGGGGTCCGCCGCGCATCCAGGGCGGGCCTCCGGGTCCCCAGGGCGGACCGTGCCCCTCAGTCATCGGTGAACCGATAGCCGACGCCGTGGACGGTCAGGACGTAGCGCGGGTGCCCGACCTCGGGCTCGATCTTCCGGCGGAGGTTCTTCACGTGCGCATCGATCGCGCGGTCGTATGACTCGATCGCGACGCCGTGCAGCGAGTCTTGGAGCTGCGCGCGCGTGAAGACGCGACCTGGCTCGCGGATCATCGTGACCAGGAGCTGGAACTCCGTCGGCGTGAGATCCACGGTACGGCCGTCCACGCGGGCGCGCCGCTTCGGGAGGTCCACCTCCACGCCGGCGGCGCGGAGGACCTCCGCGCCAACCGTCGCTCCGCTCGTCCGCCGGAGGACCGCGCGGACGCGGGCGACCAGCTCCTTCGGGCTGAACGGCTTGACGAGGTAATCGTCCGCCCCGAGCTCCAGGCCGACGATCCGATCCGACTCCTCGCCGCGCGCCGTGAGCATCACGATCGGGGTGGTGGCGGTGCGTCGCAGTTCCCGCGCCACGTCGAGGCCGTCGATGGTGGGCAGACCGAGGTCGAGCACGACGAGGTCGGGGTGCTCGCCACGGGCACTCGCGAGCGCCGCTCCGCCGTCGCCGACGATCGTCACCTCGTAGCCAGCCACCTCGAGATAGTCGCGCAACGTCCGCGCGATCTGCATCTCATCCTCGACCACCAGGATCCGCTGCATGGGTGCGAGCCTCTCGCGACCGAAGGGCGGAGGCAACCGTGCCTCCGCCCTTCAGGTCCGTCAGCTGGCCGGCGCCGTCGGCGTCGGCGGCGCGTCGCCATGCTGGCGACGGTGCCACTCGTCCGCCTTCTGCTCGAACCTCTTGCGGCCCTCTTCGTTCCAGGGGCCGGGACCGTGATGGTGTCCGCCCCAACGGCCGGCGCCGCGGAAGATCCCCCCGATCAGGAAGAACGCCCCGAACAGGAACAGCGGGAACAGGAAGAACCCAGGGAAGAAGTACGGCCCTCGGTCGCCGACCACGTGGACGACCTGCACCTCTTGGCCGTTCTGCTGGGCGACGTGGACCTGCTCGATGCCCTCCGTGATGCCGTTGCGCTCCCCGGCTCGGTACGCACCGACCCCGATGCCGATCCCACCGAAGATCAGCACCAACAGGGCGATGATCGCGAATCCTCGACGCATCGTGAACCTCCTTCGTCTCGCGTCTGTCTCCACGATGCAGCCGAGATGTGAAGGGCTCATGAAGGAGCGAAGGAGGTCTCGTAGGGGTCAACGGGACGGGCGCATGACCACGTCGTGACCGTTCTCGTCCACGAACCGCAGCAGTTTCGTCCCTTCCGCGACGAGCTCGTCCTTGGTCGCCTTCGACAGGCGTTCGAACGGCTCGATCCCCAGAACCGTCCGTCCGGCTTCCCGCGTGGTCGCCCACGCCGCGCGGACGAACCCGTCGACGAGCGCGAAGCGCCAATCGCGACTCGTCACCACACGAGGCCGATGTTCCTCGGGGATGATGCGCGATCGGTCTGCGTGCCCCAGCGTCGCGTTGTCGAACTCGGGCAGGAAGCGGACCGGCGCCGGGATGTCGGGATCGGGCAGCGGTGCGCCGGGCACGTCGAAGAGTTCGCGCCCGTGTTCGTCGAGGAAGGTTCGGAGCTGCGGACGGAGCCGCTCGAACACCTCGCGCATCGCGGCAAGCCCCGACCAAGACTGCACGTCGCTGACGCTCGACGGGCCGAACGCGGCCAGGTACCGCAGGACCATCGCATCGGACGAACGATCGGTTCCGAACGCTCGACCGAGCCACGACTCGCCCGTCACCCAGGTCGCCTGGCCACTCTTCCCCCAGACGCCACGCGGCGGGATCTGCACGAGGGGCATCAGGTAGCTGCATGCGTACGCCAGGGATGCCTCGTCGCGATCGGGCCACCGCTCGCTCAACGCTCGGCTCAGCTGGACGCGGGTGTGCGGCTCCTCGTCCAGCAGCGCTCGGCCCGCGGCCAGGAGCTCGTCCATATCCATCCCCTCGAGCTGACGCGCGAAAGGGCTTCCGGACAGGAAGCTGCGCTCAAGGACACTCTGCAGGACGGGACGCAGGGACAGATAGTCCCGCGTGCTCATCAGGTGCAGCGTCGCGCGCATCATCGAGGCACGGACGGCTGCTCTTGTCTCGATCAGGCTCGCGAGCTCCTCCGGCCGGAACCGGTGCTGCCGGGACCACAGCCCGACGTACGGCGCCAGTGGGACCTGGGCCTGCATCCCGACCAGGTGCTCGATCACCTCGACCGCGGACCGCTTGCGTCGGCGGAGCAGCAGCTGGCGCGCGAGCAGCGCGCGGTTCAGCCGGCGCGTCGTGAGGATGTCTGGCATCGCGGTTCATCTTCCCCCACGGCGCCGACGGCCTGGCCCGACCGCGGTGGGTGGGCTAGCCTCGCCGGGTGTTCGGGGCCACTCTGATCGCGCACGCGGCGTTCCCCGCGCCGGTCGTCTTCACGTCCGAGGGGCTCTTCGTCGCGGGCATGAGCGCAGTATTCGGCGCGTACTGGGTCGCGCACCATCGAGAGGGCACGCCGGGCCGAGACGCCGTCGTCGACCTGGGGCTCGCCACCGCAGGCTGCTTCAGCGTCGCGACAGTCCTGCCGTTCCTCATCGGCCCGGGCTCGCTCAGCGACGATCCACGTCGTTCCGAACCAGGGTCACATCCATCTGTACCTCGACGGTTCGATCGTCGCCATGACGGGTCTGCAGACCAGTCTGTCGGTCTCCCCCGGAAGGCATACGCTGCGCGCGGAGTTCGTCGCCTCGGACCACGGTCCGTTCCGTCCACCCGTCCTCACGGAGGTGACGTTCGAGGTCCAGCCACGACGAGGGGCCGCGTAGGCTAGCCTCGAGTCGATGGATCGTGAGGATGTCCTTCCCACGCCTCCGACCGGAACACCCCTTCCGACCGTGGTCGGGGAGCGCTACCGGCTCGATCGTTCCCTGGGCAACGGCGGGATGGGCGAGGTGTTCGAGGCCACCGATCTGACGCTGCACCGGAGCGTGGCGGTCAAGCTCATGTCGCCGTCCCTGGTCCAGGATGAGCCGGCGCGCGCGCGATTCCTCCGGGAGGCGCGGGCGCTTGCGCAGGTGAACTCCCCGAACGTGGTCGCCGTCTACGACGCCGGCGAAGACGCCGAGCGCCCGTACTTAGTGATGGAGCTCGTCGAAGGGACGACGCTCGAACGGGAGCTCGTGAGGTCCGGTCGCGTCGGACCAGCGCGCGCAGTCGCGATCGCGACCGACATCGCGAGCGGGCTCGCCGCGGCGCACGAGCGCGGCATCGTGCACCGTGACGTGAAGCCATCGAACGTGTTCCTGACGCCGTCGGATGCGGCGAAGATCGGCGACTTCGGCATCGCGCGCCTAGAACGCCCCGACGCGACGCTGACCCTGACGGGGCAAACCTTCGGCTCGCCCCCGTACATGGCGCCGGAACAGGCGACGGGCGGGAAGGTTGATGCGCGCGCCGATCTGTACTCGCTGGGATGCGTGCTGTTCCAGATGCTCGTGGGACGCCGCCCGTTCTCCGGAGACGACGCTGTGTCGCTCGTGTATCAGCACGTTCACTCAACGCCACCGCGCGTCGATCGGCTCGTTCCGGCGGTCCGTGCCGAGCTCGGTGCGCTGGTCGCCAGCTTGATGGCGAAGGATCCCGACGACCGGCCCGCGTCGGCCGAGGAAGTTCGGCGTGCGCTCGAGTCGGTCCCGACCGAGCCGATCGCGCCGCCGACGACGACGGCGACCGCCGTCCTGCCGCGCCGGGCGCTGGAGCTCGGCCAACGGCGGAAGCCATGGTGGCCGGTCGCGGCGGTGATCCTCGGTGCTGTCGCGCTGCTCGCGCTCCTGGTCGCGCTCATCGCGGGCGGTAACCCCGGGCCGGCGTCGAGCCCGACCCAGCAGGCGTCGACCACCCCGTCGTCCCTCGCCTCATCGTCTTCACCTTCGGGGGCCCCGCCACAGACCCCCGAAGCGGCCGGCGCGGCGTTGCTCGCCTTGACGCAGCAGCTGCAAGATGCCGGAGCGATCGACCACAAGCTGGCGTCGGACATCCAGCACGCGGTCGACGAAGTCCTGAACGGACACGGCCACGGTCATGAAGGCGACGCGGGCAACACGCTCAACGACCTGAAGGAGAAGATCGCCGAAGCGGTCGACCATGGAACGCTCTCGGCCGCCAACGGCCGGCGGCTCACGGACGGGATCGATCGGCTCGAACAGACGTTGAACTCCGAAGGCGACTAACCGCGCCACGGGATGTCCGCCAGGCGATCGAAGCGGCCCGCCGTACAGGGCGGCGCCGTCGGCGGTGGCGGCGAGGGTCCGGCAGGGCGCGGCTAGGGCGAGGGCGCGTCGGACCGAGTCATCGCGAGAGGTTCCTCGGAGACCTTGCTGAGGAACGCGCCCATCGCATCGGGGTGCAGGGGTCTCGCGAACAGGTATCCCTGACCAGTTCGGCATCCCGCCGATCGGAGCTCGGCGAGCTGCTCGGTCTCCTCGATGCCCTCGGCGACGGTCTCCAGGCGCAGCGTCTTCGCCATCTCGACGATCGCACGGACGAGCGCCGGGTCCTCGGAATCGAGGGCGGCGATCCCGTCCACGAACGACTTGTCGATCTTCAGGATGTCGATCGGGAACCGTTGCAAGTAGCCGAGCGATGATGAACCGGTTCCGAAATCGTCGATCGCGAGACGAACGCCGAGCTCCTTCAACGCCCGCAGCTTCGTGACCGTCTCCTCGATCTTCTGCATGAGGCTGCCCTCGGTCAGCTCCAGCGTGAGAGCCGCGGGTTCCAGATCGCTCGCCTCGAGGATCTGGCGGACCCGTGGAACCAGGTCGGGCTCGAGCAGCTGGCGCGTGCTGAGGTTGACGCTGACCCGGAGATCGGATGCCTCCGGAAACTCCCTGCGCCACGAGACGGTCTGCCTGCACGCCTCGCCGAGCACCCAGAGGCCCAGCGGGACGATGACCCCCGTGTACTCGGCGATGTGGATGAACTCGAGCGGGCCGAGCAGGCCACGGGTGGGGTGGTTCCAGCGGACGAGCGCCTCGACGCCCAGCGCCTTCTCGGTCTCGAAGTCGACGATCGGCTGATAGTGCACGACGAATTCGTGGCGGATCAGGGCTTGCTCCAGATCGGCCTGCACCTCGAAGCGTTCCAGCGCGCGCGCATGCATGAACGGACGGAAGAACTCGTACCGGGCCTTGCCCGCGGCCTTCGCGGCGTACATCGCGGTGTCCGCGTTCCGGATCATCTCGTCGGTGTTCGACTCCCCGGCGACGCTGATCGCGATGCCGATGGTCGCGCGTACGAACAGCTCCCGTCCCCGGACCTCGAATGGGACCGAGAACGCCGCCAGGAGACGATCCGCCATGGCGCGAGCGCTGGTCTCGTCGGCATCGTCCTCCAGCAGGATCCCGAACTCGTCGCCGCCGATCCGCGCTACCGTGTCGCTTGACCGACCCTGGAACTGCAGGCGCTGGGCGGCGGCGATCAGCAGTTGATCACCCGCGTCGTGGCCGAGGCTGTCGTTGACCGTCTTGAAGCCATCCAGGTCCAGAAGGAAGACCGCCGATCGGCTCCCCGTGCGCGTGGCACGCGCGAGCGCGTGATCCACACGGTCGCGGAAGACCGCGCGGTTCGACAACCCGGTGAGCGAGTCGTGGAACGCCTGCTGCGCCAGCTCCTCCTGCAGGAGCTTGCGGTCGGTCACGTCGCGCGTGTTGAGCACGAGGCCCTTGACGGTCGGGTCGGTCACCTGGTTGCTCACGATGCTTTCCACCGACCGCCACGATCCGTCCTCGTGTCTCAGCCGGTACTCCGCTCGAGCCGACGCGGTGGGATCGGTCGAGATCGCGAGGTCCGCAAGGATCGAGCGGAGGCGCGATCCGTCGTTCTCGTCCAGGAGCGCCAGGTAGCTCGTCCCGATCAGCTCCTCCGAACCTACCCCGACCAGCTGCTCCGCTGAAGGACTCTGGTATCGGATCTCGCCCGTCTCGTCGAGGACCGTGATGAGGTCCGAGGCGTTGTGCACCAGCGAACGGAACTGCGCCGCGCGCTGGGCGGCGGTTCGCCGGAGGAACCACGCCATGGCGAGGGCCGCGATCGCGCCGAGCACGCCGAGCGTGATGACCACGGCCACGAGCCGCGCGAAAGCGGCCTCGGTCTCGCGGGTCATCTGGCCGACCGCATCGTTGGAGATGCTCGTGACCTGCGCCCCCACGATCCGGAGGTCGCGGAGTTGCTCCGGGTAGCCGGGTTGGCCGGCCCGCATCGCGTAGAGGTCGTCGCCGACCGCGATGAGCTCTTGGATCAGCCGTTGCTCTTCGGTGAGCTTGGCCAGGACGATGAGGTCGTGGCTCGCAGGCCGGATCTGGATCTCCTCGTCCGCACCCTGCACCGCTAGCACCTCACCACCGTGCAGCAACGCGACCGCGTTCGCGAGCAGCTGCTCCGCGTCCTCTCCCGGGTCGGCCTGGATCCCCAGGCTGGTCAGGATCACGTCCTTCTCGTACCGCTCGGCGAGCGCGCGCTGTCGCGCCGCGACGTTGACGCTGAGGGCCGACCCCCGTTGATCCGCGATCGCCCGAGCGTTGTATCCGACGATCACTGTGATGACGACGAGATAGACGCCCAGCGTTCGCCCGATCCGCCGATCGAGATGCAGCGCACCCGGCGCGAGGAGCCGTCGACCCGCGACACCCTTAGCCATCCGGGGAGACCTCCAGCACGGCATGCATCCCACCGAGGTAGTGGCCGTCCAAGTTGCAGAAGAAAACGTAGCGACCCGGGGTCAGGTGCAGGGGAAGCGTCCCCAGCGTCCCGGCGTCGACCTCGTTGAGCTCTCCGACCCCGTTCAGCCAATCTTCGTTCACGCTCAACCCGTCGGGACCGAGGGGCAATCCGTCCGCCGGGAGATCCGTCCGCACGACCACGAACTCGTGTGTGGCGGGCGCCTCGTTGTGGATCTCGAAAACAACGTCACCGCTGGTCACGGAAGGCGTGGCCGTGTTGATGTGGAAGTCTCGAAGGGTGACGTCGACGACTTCGCCTTTCGGCTGCGGCGCACCGGTACATGCGGCGGGCATGAGCAGGCCGAAGAAGCCTATCGCGAGGCAGAGGCGGATCCGATGTTGGCGGTCCTGATACACGGCGAACTCCACGCTTCCGGGCGTCCTGTGTGCTCATCGGGTTCACGGACCTTCGGCTTAAGGAAACCGGCCGTTGCGCGCGGGATTCGGGAGCGGGCCTCGTCGTAGGGTGGCGAGTGCACGACGAAGGGAGGCGCGCAGATGCGGAAGATCGTGGCGGGGCTGTTCATGTCTCTGGACGGCGTGACCGAGTCACCGCAGGACTGGAACCTGCAGTACTTCAGCGACGAGATGGGAGAGGCGATCGGCGCCAGCATGGCGCAGACGGACACGTTGCTGCTGGGGCACAACACGTTCGATGAGTTCGCCGCCTACTGGCCCGATAAGACCGGCGAAGACGACCCGTTCGCCGAGTTCATCAACAACACGCCGAAGGTGGTGGTGTCGACCACGCTCGGCGAGGTCGACTGGCAGCCCACCACCGTCGTGCGTGACCTCGACGCGGTCCGGACGCTCAAGATGCAGCTGGGGAAGGACATCGGGATGACCGGCAGCGTGACGCTCGTGCGGTCTTTGCTCCAGGCGGGCTTGCTCGACGAGCTCGCCCTGATGATCCATCCCATCGTCCTCGGATCGGGGAAGCGTCTCTTCGACGACGTGACGGCGCAGGTGCCGCTCGACCTGCTGAAGAGCGAGACGTTCAAGACCGGCGTGATCTCGGCGACGTACGGCCCCCCGGCCCGGTAGCGCTTGGTCACGGTTCTGTACGACGAGGACTGCGGCTTCTGCCGCTGGTCGGCGGACGAGCTGCGGGCGTGGGACAGACGACGCGGGCTCACGTTCGTATCGATCCAGAACCCCCGGGGAGCGGAACTGCTTCACGCGGTGCCGGTCGCGGAGCGACTCGATTCGATGCACGCCGTCACGCCGGACGGCAGGGTGTGGTCGGGTGGCCGATCCGTTCCGGTGATCCTCGCCGAGCTGCCGGGCGGAAGTACCCTCGCGTCCATCGCAGCAACCTTCCCGGGCACCACCGAGTGGTTCTATCGGCTGGTCGCACGTCATCGCCAACGCCTCGGTCGGCTGCTCGGCCAACGTGTGTGCAGCGTCGACCCGAGCAGGGAGGGGTCGGCCCTCGAAGTAGACGTATCCGGGCGCCTCGCATACGGTCGAGGCATGGCGGTCGCCGAGCGGCAGATGCGCATCCAGACTTCGCTCGCGCCCTTCCTTCGCGGGATCTTGGGATCAGCTCCGCTCTTGGGCGATCCGGACGCGTGCGACTTCCTGGCAGGCAATCCCGAGGTCCCGGCGTTGCCGGGCTACGTCGAGACCCTTCAGAAGTGGCTCGAGCCGCAAGACCGACGGTGGTTCGCGTATGGGATGCCGGATCCGCGTGCCGCCGAAGCGGCCTCGGCGGCGCTCGCTGACGAGCTCGGCCTCGCGTTCGACCCCGAGGACATCATCCTCACGCGTGGGGCGCATGGCGCGATGGCGCTCGCGATGGCAACGGTGCTCGATCCGGGCGACGAGGTCGTGTTCATCAGCCCGCCCTGGTTCTTCTACGAAGCGCTGATCCTGGGCGCGGGCGCGACGCCCGTCCGAGTGCGGGCGAACGAGAGCACGTGGGACCTCGATCTGGACGCGATCGGGGCCGCGCTCTCAGCGCGCACCCGGATGGTCCTGATCAACACGCCCAACAATCCGACTGGGCGGATCTATCCGGACGACACGCTGGCGCTGCTCGCCTCGCTGCTGGAGCGGCGATCGAACGAAGCGGGACGAGCCGTCTACCTCCTGTCCGATGAGGCGTACAGCAAGATCCTGTTCGACGGGAACGTGATGCGCTCGCCGGCGAGCCATTACGCGCGGACGCTCGTCGTGCACACGTTCAGCAAGAGCACCCTCGCGCCGGCCGAGCGGCTGGGCTACCTGGCGATGCCGCCGACGATGCCCGCCCGTGAGGCCCTGCGCCAGGCCGCGATGTCCGCAGGACTCGCGACCTCCAACATGGCTCCGGATGCCGTGATGCAGTACGCGCTACCGGATCTGCTGCACATCACGGTCGACATGGAGAGGCTGCAGCTGCGTCGCGACCGGCTGCTCGAGGCCTTGCGTGCCGCCGGCTACCAGGTGCACACGCCGGAGGGGACGTTCTACCTGCTGGTGCGCTCACCGATCGACGACGAGGGCGCGTTCGTCCGACGGCTGGCGCAGGACAAGATCTTGGCGATGTCGGGAGACATGTTCGAGATGCCCGGGTACTTCCGGCTCTCGATCACCGCGACGGACGACATGGTCGAGCGGGCGATCCCTGTGTTCGAGAAGGCGATCAGCGAGACGCGCTGACGTCAGGAAGGGGGGACGGCATGGACAAGGTGGTGCACTTCGAGATCCCGGTGGATGACCGGGCCCGGGCGAAGGAGTTCTACGCGTCGGTCTTCGAATGGGACGTGCAAGACACCGACATGGGTGGCGGCAACATCTACACGATGGCCGGCACGGTCGCGACCGACGAGAAGATGCAGCCGAAGGAGACGGGCGCGATCAACGGTGGGCTGATGGATCGGACGTCAGACCTGTCGGTGCCGGTGATCACGATCGGGGTGGACTCGATCGACGATTCCCTGAAGAAGGTCGAGGCCGGTGGCGGCAGCACGATCACGCCTCGAACGCCCATCCCGAACATGGGTGCCTTCGCCTACTTCAGGGACACCGAGGGCAACGTGATCGGCCTGTGGGAAACCGCGATGTGAGCGAAGCAAAGCGAAGCACCCCGATCCTCGCGCCTTGGTCGATCTTGGGAGTCAGAAGTCGTCGACAGGTTTGCCTCCGTCCCTCGGTCCTCGTCCGCGCGCTCAACCATAGAGGGCAGGCTTGTCCCTCGCGTAGCCTGAGCCGCAAGCGGGCGACCGAGGAGGGGCGCGATGGCGGCGAGCGAAGCGGACGACCGTGACGGCAGGTCACGTGGGGAGAGCAAGAAGGAGCGCGTCGATCGTGAGCTCATCGAACTCCTGAACGAGGTTCGCGTGGCGCTCCCCGGCGTGCAGGTGCTATTCGCGTTCTTGCTCGTCGTTCCGTTCAATCAGCGGTTCGTGGAACTGACGACGGCCGAGCGCTGGGTTTACTACGCCACTCTCCTGTCGACCGCGCTGGCGGCCGCGCTCTTGATCGCGCCGTCCTCGTACCACCGACTCCGCTTCCGGCAGGGCGACAAGGAGCAGATGCTGCTCACGTCGAACCGACTGCTCGTGAGCGGCCTGGCACTCGCCGCGCTTTCCATAGCACTCGCCGTGGGCCTGATCAGCGAGTTCATCTTCGGGAAGGGCCCCGGTCTGGTGGCAGGGCTCGGGATCGGGGCGTGGCTGGCGTGGTTCTGGTACGGCCTTCCCCTGTCCCGCCGGAAGCAGGATTGAATGCAGGGCGATCCGCCCGCAACCCCAGACGATGCCTCCTCGTACCTAGGCGCGCGGGCGTGGTCATCCGTCGTTCGCGTGGGAATGACCACGACAGGAGCGGGTCCAGTGGGATGCGGATGGAAGGTGGCATGATTCACGCCGTGCGCCCACCACAGACGACGTCGACGTCCTGATGACACGGAGGCGAGTGCCTCCGGTGCTCGTCACCGGAGCGACCGGCCGGGTTGGGCGCGTCGTGATCGACCTCCTCATAGACGCGGGAGTTCCGGTCCGCGCCCTCACGCATCGCTCCGAGGCGGCGGAGACACTGCGGCAAACGTCGAAGTCGTCACCGGCGACCTCACGGTGCCCGAGTCGCTCGACGCAGGACTGCGAGGTGTTGGCGCCGTCTTCCTCGTCTGGACCGCCCCGCCGACGACCGCTCCGGCGGTCGTCGGCTATCTCGCAACGTACGCGCGGCGGGTCGTCTTCCTCTCAGCACCGCACAGGACCCCGCACCCGTTCTTCCAGCAGCCGAATCCGATGGCGGAGCTCTACGCCGATATCGAACAGCTCATCGCCGCCACCGGGCTTGAGTCGACGATCCTCCGGCCGGGGATGTTCGCCTCGAACGCGTTGTCGTGGTGGGCGCCGGCGATCCGCGCCGACGGTGTCGTCCGGTGGCCGTACGGCGCGGCCGAAACGGCGCCCGTCGATGACCGCGACGTGGCAGCCGTCGCCGCGCGGGCCCTGTTTCAGGACGGACATGCTGGAGGCGACTACGTCCTCACCGGCCCGGAATCACTGAGTCAGGCAGAGCAGGTACGCATCATCGGTGACGTCTTGGGGCGTCGGATCAGATTCGAGGAGCTGTCGCCGGACGAGTTCCGAAGGGAAACGGAGGGAAGCTGGCCGCGCCCGGTCGTGGACATGCTGGTCGCCGCGTGGGGCGCAACGATGGGAACGCCGGCGTTCATCACCTCTACGGTGTTCGACATCCTCGGATCGCCGCCACGATCGTCCCGCCGGTGGGCCGCCGATCACGCCAGCGCGTTCATGGAAGGTCCAACCCCATGAGGCGGGCAGGCTCGATCGGCTTCAGCTACCTGTGGGCAACCGTTCCTTGATCTCGAAGACGTTCCCTTCCGGGTCTCGGAAGTAGGCCCACGGTGCGTCTGCGTCCGTGAAGATCTCAGTCAGCGGCTTGACCCCGCGCCCGATCAGTTCGTCACGGACGCTCTGGATGTCCTCGACCTCGAAGCCAACCTGGAACCGCACTCGGTCGTATTGCGGTTCCTTCGAACGTTCGATCAGCTCGAAGCTTCTTCCATCACCCATGTCGAACTGCACGAAATCAGATCCAGGGTCGCTGTCCGGTTCGCCCAGAAGGTCACCCCAGAAGCGACGCTGCGCGTCCAGGTTCTCGACGACGACCCCGACCCATGTCGGCCATCGCAGCAAGCCTGTCCCAGAGTCATCCTGAGCCCGACCGATGAGGTCGGCGACGAGGGGGTGAAACAGCTCCATCCCGTCCAAGTCAGCCGAACCCTTGATCCACCGGTGTGCGAACGTGTCACGTACGCCTGGTGTTCGGGTGGTGCACAGGAAGAAGATGCCGAACTGAGGCCGCTCGTCCACCTCCCCCGGACCGAAGTTCTGAATCAGCAAGACCGGGCCGATCTGCAGATCCTCGATGTCCGTCGCCGACCGAACGGCCTGGCGCAGGCTCTCATCCCATCCTCGTCCGACCCGAAGGGTGCAATCGGGGAAGTGCCAACGTCGGTCGGTAGAGTGAAGCAGCAGCACGCCCAAGTCCCGATGCTTGATCACCGCGACCTCGGTGACCTCATGCAGCGTTTCGTCGGTGGGCACGGTTGCGTCCCCCTCCCGTGTGTTCACGCGTGCCCAGGAGAAGCGTGGGTGACCTCCAGCGACCGACGCGTCTCGCGAGGAGGACGACGGTCGTTGCTCCCATCGCTGCGATCGTGGTTCGGTGCCTCGACATCCACCACTGAACGCTGCGCGCGTGCGAGCGATCGTCGAACCTCCCGTGGGCACCGAGATCGAACGGCACGGGGGCGAACAGGTTGTCCGATCGCCCCGGGTCCTCCGGCAGGTCGGTCTGCTGAGCCTCGTAGCCCGTCCTGCCGAGGTATCGGTCAAGGAGCCCCGGCCATAGCTTCTGCGCGACGATCGTGGCGGTCGTCGTGCCACCGACGTTGACCTCGCGTCGCGGGTGCCTGCTTGCCCACACGATCGCGTCGGCCGCCAGCTCCGGTTGATAGATCGGCGGAACCGGTTGAGCTCGGCGCGGCATGTGACTGCGCGACCACTCGAACTGTGGAGTGTTCAACGCGGGGAGCTGCACCATCGTGAGACGCACGTTCGATCCCTCGTGTTGGAGCTCGCAGCGAAGCGAATCGGTGAAACCACGGAGCGCGTACTTCGCCCCGCAATAGGCCGATTGGAGCGGGATCGCACGGTACGAGAGCGCCGACCCGACCTGGACGATGACCCCTCGGTCCCGAGGTTTCATCAGTCGAAACGCCTCCATCGTCCCGTATACGGCGCCGAGGTACGTGACCTCCGTGACCCGACGGAACTCCTCGGGCGTGATGGACGCGAGCGGTGAGAACACCGTCGTCATCGCGTCGTTCACCCAGACTTCGATCGGGCCCAGCTCGTCTTCGATGCGGAGAGCTGCCTCCCGGACCTGGAGTGGGTCGGCCACGTCGGTGGGGATCGCCACCGACCGCACTTCGAGCTCGTCGAGCTGCTTCTGAACGCCGTCGAGTCCTTCGGAACCGCGAGCGATCAACCCGATGGAAGCACCCTCTCGACCGAACGCGCGCGCGGTCGCCCTCCCGACGCCCGACGAGGCGCCGGTGACGACCACGACGGATCCGGGCGCTTTCGCCACCTGTTTCCTGTACCCCCTTCTGAGGACCGGCACACGGACCTTGCACGGCAAGGTTGGACGGGCCGCATCGTGGGTACCGAGGGAGCTGACGGGCGGCTTCGAGACGCCGTCGAGGAGGTGGTCGAGACGCAGACGGCGATCACCGATCGCGTTCCTGCGGGCGGCCCCGCAACCCATGCGCCGGGCCGCGTAGCCGCCTGAGCCTGTGGCGTCACGAGCTGAGCACGCCGGTCTCGACGGATCCGTCGAGACCGGCGACTCCTATCCTGGGATCCGAGACCTCGCCGTCATCGGTGATGGTCGCACCGTCGCACTTGTCTCGATCGACGGAACCGTGGTCTGGCTCCCCGTTCCCTACGTCGATTCGCCGTCGGTCTTCGCGTCATTGCTGGACGCTCGCCGCGGCGGGCGATTCGAGCTCGCGCCGCGAGCGCCGTTCGAGTCTCGGCGACGATATGTGCCTGAGACGAATGTCCTGGAGACGACCTTCGTCACCGAGGATGGCATCGCCCGGGTCACCGACGCGCTGACGTTGCCGGTCGGCGACGGCCTCGTCCCGTTCCGAGAGCTGGCACGTCGCATCGAGGGGATCTCGGGAACCGTTGGGTTCGGATGGTCGGTCGACCCGCGGTTCGGCTATGGCGCCGAGAACGGGTCGATCGGTCTTCGGTCCGGCATCCCGGTGGCGACCGGGCGAGGGCGGGCCGTAGCCGTCTGCTCCTGGGACGCCGGCACACCGCATCTCGAGGCGGGGTCGGTGACCGCATCCTTCGGAACGGTGGCGGGCTCGGCCGCGCTCATCGCTCTCTCGATCGCCGATCAAGAGCCGTTGGTGCTCCCATCGAGGCGTGACGTGGAGCGACGACTCGAGGGGACGGTCGCATCCTGGCGATCGTGGGCCGCCGAGCGGGAGGCCGCCGGCCCATGGCACGACCAGATCCTGAGGAGCGGGCTCGCGCTGAAGCTCCTGGTGCAGAGCAGGAGCGGATCCGTCGCGGCGGCGCCGACGACCTCGCTCCCCGAAGAGATCGGTGGCGAGCGCAACTGGGACTACCGGTTCTCCTGGCTCCGCGACTCGGCATTCGTGATGGGCGCCCTGCTCGGTCTCGGGTGCACGGACGAAGCGGAGGCGTTCTTCTGGTGGCTGATGCATGCGTCTCAGATCACCCATCCGCGGATGCAGGTGCTGTACCGGATGGACGGGGCGGCGGACGCACCCGAGCGGCCGCTCCCGCTCGAGGGATACATGCGCTCGCGTCCGGTCCGAGTGGGCAACGCGGCGGCTGAACAGATGCAGCTGGATATCTACGGTGACGTGATGCAGATGGCGTGGCTGTACGCCGACGCGCGACACAGGATCGACCGCGAGTTCGGCGACCGGCTCGCTTCCGTTGCTGACCTCGTCTGTGACATCTGGCCCCAGCCGGACTCCGGGATCTGGGAGGTCCGTGGCTCGGCGCGCCACTTCACTCAGTCGAAGATGATGTGCTGGGTGGCGCTCGATCGCGCCGCCCGCCTCGCGTCTACGGGTCAGATCCCGTCCCGCAACGTCGACCGGTGGCGGTCGGAAGCCAGCTCGATCAGGTCGTTCGTCGAGGCGCGATGCTGGTCCGACCGGAAGCAGAGTTATACACAGGCTGCGGAGAGCGAGGACATGGACGCGAGCGTGCTGCTTGGCGCCAAGTTCGGCTACGGCGACCCAGCGGGGACTCGCTTCTCCCGGACGATCGATGCCCTCAGACGAGAGCTCGGTCGGGGCCCATTCCTCTATCGGTATATGAGCGACGACGATCTCCGGGGAGAAGAGGGAACGTTCCTCTGCTGCTCGTTCTGGCTCGCGGAGGTCCTCGGACTGGCCGGCCGCCGCGAGGAGGCGGTCGAACTGCTGAACGAGCTGATCGGGTTCGAGAACGATGTCGGGCTGTACGCCGAGGAGATCGATCCGTCGACATCGTCGTTCCTCGGCAACTTCCCTCAGGCGCTGACCCATCTCGCGCTGATCAGCGCGGCGATGTCGCTCACGAGGGCGGAGCCGTGACGATCTGGGGTGCGCTCGCCGGCGGGTTCGTGGGCACCCTGGTGCTGACGACGATGCTGCGCGGCGCGAGCGAGCTCAGACTGACGCGGATCGACCTTCCGTTCCTTCTGGGCACAGCCCTCACGAGCGACCGGAAACGAGCGAAGGCCCTCGGCTACATCGCGCACTTCGGGTTCGGGTTCCTGTTCGCGTCGGGCTACTTCGCCATCTTCTGGGCTATCGGCAGGAGCGGTTGGCTCCTCGGGGCGGCGCTGGGTCTCCTGCACGGAGCGTTCGCCGGATCAGCGTTGGTGAACGTGCTCTTGCCGCTCGTGCATCCGCGGATGGGCGACTCGATGTCGGCGGCGGATTCAGTCGCTCGCCTGGAGCCGCCCGGCTTCCTGATGACGAACTATGGCCGGCGAACGCCCATCGTCGTGCTGATCGCCCACGTCGTGTACGGCGCGATCGTCGGGGGCTTCATCGCTCTCTCCGCGACGTGACCGCGTCTATCGCTCGGCGAATCGGCCGCTCGCCCTGATCAGCTCTCGCTCGATCGCTTCGTGGTCAGCTGCGTGGCCCGCGCCCTCGACCACTACGACCCCGATCGGGGCCATGCCTCGTGCAGTGCCCACGCGTTCCCGAGCGGGGCCTGCAGGTCGAACCGGCCGTTGATCAAGATGCCCGGTGTGTCGGCCAGCACGCCGGCGTTCCGCAGCAGGACACCGTCCTCAAGGAAGAAGTCGTTCCGGACGTAGTGGGTCACCAGGCGGGCGAAGGCGAGCGCGAAGTCGGGGTCGCGGTACCGCGAGGCCAGGCCGGTCATGGGCGGCCAGTGAGGCGTCGCCGATTCCCACAGGCACCAGTCGTGTGCGGCGCGAGCGCGCACCGGGGGATCCGGGTCGAACAGCAGTCGCGCGTACGCGTCGGCGATGTCGACGTCGTCTTGAACGTCCGGGACGCCGGCGCGGAGCCGCGCCCATCGCTCGGGGAACAGGGGCGCGACGCCGCCGCGGAAGAGCCGATCGGCCTCTGACCGTCGACCGGTGGTAACGCCCCACAGGATCATCTCGGTGACGCGGTCGGGATGCGCCTCGGCGTACGCGAGGGCGAGCGTGCTTCCCCACGAGCCGCCCCAGACGAGCCAGCGCTCGATCCCGAGGTAGATCCGCAGCAGTTCGATGTCCGCGACCAGGTTCTGCGTCGTGTTGGTCGACAGGTCGATGTCGGGCTCGCTCGCGTGCGGCGTGCTGCGACCGCAGTTGCGCTGATCGAAGAGAACGACGAGGTACTTCGCAGGATCGAAGAGCGTCCGGTGCCACGGTGTACACCCGGAGCCGGGGCCTCCGTGGAGGACGAGCGCGGGCTTGCCGACCGGGATGCCATACGTCTCGAAGGAGATGAGGTTGCCGTCCCCGATGTCCAAGATGCCGCACGCAAGATCGCTCTCATGATCGGGTGGCGTCACCGGCCGACAGGATTGCCATAGCCATGCCCGATCGGCAACGTCCCGAACAGCGCCAGGATCACGAGGCACTCGCCGAAGCGACCGCGGCCGGACTGCCCGCCGTCGTCGGCGACGTGATCGAAGGCGACACCGGTGGGTATCACCACTACGCAGATCGAGATCAGGTGAGCCGTTGGCTCTCCGACGCCGGCCTGGAGCTCGTGGACGAAGAAGAGGAATGGCTCGGCGGGTACGGGTATCGCCATCTGTTCCTTCGGTCCGCGACCCGCTCAGACGCAGGCGCTGCGGCCGATGACAACCCTCTCGTGTAAGGCCCCTCGCGGAAGACGGTGCGGACCTTCGGTACACTCCCCGCGTCCAAACCTGCTGGTGAGAGGTTGATATCCACATGTCACGAGTCATCTTGATCGCGTGGGACGGCGCCGATTGGCGCATCCTCGACCCCCTCCTCGAACAGGGCGCGCTGCCCAACCTCCAGGCCCTGATCGAGCGCGGCCACCGCGAAGTCCTTCGCTCCACGATCCCGACGCACTCCTGGTCCGCATGGCCGAGCTTCCTCACCGGCGTCGATCCGGTCGATCACGGCGTCTACGACATCCTCGAGACCGCCCCGGGCACGCACAAGCAGTACCCGGTCACCTTCAAGTCGATCAAGACCCGCACGTTCCTGGAGGACCTCACGGCCGCGGGCAAGCGCGTGCTGATGCTGGACGTGCCGCTCACCTTCCCGCCGCCCAAGATCAGCGGGACGCTGATCGCCGGCGGGGTCCTGCCGAAGCACCGCGCGTTCACCGCACCCGATGACCTGACGGCCGACCTGGTGAAAGCCCGCCTGGAATGGCCGATCAACGGGATGAGCTGGACCACCTACCGGAACAAGCCGGACGCGTACCTGGATGAGGCGTACGAGATCACGCAGAAGCGGATCAAGGTCTCCGAGCATCTGATGGACAACACCGAGTGGGACCTGATGGCGAGCGTGTGGGTCTCGATCGACCGGACGCAGCACGCCCTGTCGAACTACGTCGCGCCCGACCACCCCGACTACCTGGAGAACAAGGACACGCGTATCGGCCGCAAAACCGCCGACATCTTCCGCCAGGTCGACGAGGCGCTCGGCTCGTTCGTCTCGCGTGCCCGCCCCGACGACCTGATCCTGTTCATCTCGGATCACGGGTTCCAGTCGTGCACGCGCACGGTGAACATGGACCGCCTGCTGAAGGAGTTCGGGTACCTGGACTTCTCGGCGTCGAGCCACGTGTTCGGTCCGATGCAATGGGGCCCGATGCGGAAGGTCGCGCGCAAGGTGTACGACACGCTGGGGCTGCACGGGAAGGTGGCCCTGCCGCAGTCGGTGAACTGGTCGAAGACGAAGGCGTACACGACGATCCGCTCCACCGGTGAGGGCGTGTCGGTCAATCTCGCCGGGCGCGAGCTCGGCGGCATCGTGGATCCCGGCGACTACGACAGGGTCCGCGACGAGCTCCTGGACCGGCTGGGATCCTTCGTCGACGCGAAGACCGGCAAGACGCCCGTGAAGGAGATCTACAAGCGTGAGGAGATGTTCAAGGGCCGGTTCGCGGACACCGCGCCCGACATCCTGATGGTGCCGAACGAGGGCTACTCGCTCACGCACGCGAAGACCGCGCTGGAGGACGCTGACTGGGTGAGCGGCGATCACCGGATCGAAGGGTGCATCGTGGCGGTCGGGCCGGACGTGAAGCCGTTCGAAGCGCCGCCGGCGCTGATCGATATGGCGCCGACGCTGGTCGCTGCGCTCGGCGCGCCCACCGCGGTCGAGCCGACCGGGCGAGTCCTGCAGGAACTCCTCGGCGCCGATGCCCACCTTGTGTCGCGCGAAGCCTCCTCGGGCGGGATCCCCGGGATGGACGCGAACGATTCGGCTGTCACCGACACCGAGGCCGACGAGATGGAGGAGCACCTCCGCGGCCTCGGCTACATCGAATAAGGGTTGACGTTTCCCTTCTGCGTGTCGGTAAGATGGGGGACACGGACGACCCTCGTCGTCGCAGGGAGGTGGACGCCATGAACATCGGCGAGCAGTTGCGGACGGTGTACATCGAGCCGATCGAGGAGCCCCCGCCAACCGAGGAGCCGGCCCATCGGGAGCCGGTTCCGGATCCCCTGCCGGACACGAGGCGCCAGCTCGAAACGACCCATGATTCCTGAATGGCCGGATCGGGTCCCCGATTCGATCCAGCCGCTGGTTGGCTATCGGGCGTGGTTGTTCACGAACAACGTCCGCGGAGCC
Organism: Actinomycetota bacterium; assembly: GCA_005885035.1. Lineage (GTDB taxonomy): Bacteria > Actinomycetota > UBA4738 > UBA4738 > HRBIN12 > AC-51. Next base: position 184 of record VAXZ01000012.1, on the reverse strand, counting down.
TCCCTCCTGCCCATCGGAGGCCGGCCGTTGACCAGCACGGCCTGGGAGGGGGCCAACTATGGCTGGGTTTGGGCGGCCTGCCCGTTCGGAGGCCGGACGGAACGTCGGGTTGCCTGGTTTGTGGTCCAGCGCATCGTGCACCCCAAGAAGGGTGCTCGTGCGGCTTCTATGCGATGAAGGAGCT
>VAXZ01000011.1:17599-30595 GCA_005885035.1 Actinomycetota bacterium | reverse complement strand
CGAGCTCCACATCAGCGGTCTCGGAGTCATCCGGGACCTCGATCTCGAGCTGACCGAGGGGCTCACGGTCCTCACCGGTGAGACCGGAACGGGCAAGACCATGCTCGCCGTGGGGCTCGCGCTCGCAGGCGGAGCCCGGGCAGGCGCCCACCTCGTGGGTCCCAGCGCGAAGGCTGCACGGGTCCAAGCGCGGTTCGATGTTCCTGACGGATGGGGGACGACCACGCCGATCGGCTCGGACGACGTGACCGCGGATTGGGTCGAGGACGGCGAGGTGATCCTCGCGCGGAGCGTACGCGCTGACGGCAAGAGCAGCGCTCGGGTGGGTGGGCAGCTGACCACCGCGTCCGCGCTGGGTGATCTCAGCGCCCGGCTCATCGAGATCCACGGGCAGCATGGCTCCCTTCGTCTCCTGGATCCCTCTACGCAGACGGCCTTCCTGGACCGGTACGCGGGGGCCGAGCATCTGGCGGCCGTCGCTGCCTACGCTGAGTCCTACAGGCGCTCGACCGCCGCCCGACGGGCGCTCCGTCAGCTCGAGGATGATGCACGCGACCGGGAACGCGAACTCGATCTCCTGCGCTACCAGGTCGAGGAGATCCGGGCCGTCGCGCCGGAGCCCGGCGAGACGGATGCTCTTCGCGCGGAGGAGAGCAAGCTCGCGCACGGCGAGCGATTGCTCGAGCTCGCTGCCGCTGCCGAGGAAGTGCTCGCGGCCGAGGGTGGTGTCGCCGAAGGATCCGCGTCCGTGGTTCGAGCTCTCGACTCGATCATGGAGCTCGATGCCGACGCGGCGGGTCTGGCCGCCCGGGCCCAGGCCCTTGCCGCGGAGACATCCGAGCTCGGTCGTGATCTGCGGGGGTACCGCGAGGCACTCTCGCTCGATCCGGCCCGGCTCGCATCGATCCGGGACCGGATCGGAGAGCTCAAGACCCTTCAACGGAAGTACGGCCCGGGAGATGCCGAGGTGCTCGCGTTCCTGGACGAGGCGTCGGGGCGGCTCCGGAGCCTCTCCGGTGCCGACGAGCGTCTCGAAGAGCTGCGGAGCGAGGTGGAGGCGCTCGGACCAGCGGTGACCGCCCTGGCGGAACGGGTCACCGCCGGTCGAACGGGGGCCGCAACACCGCTCTCGGCCGCGCTCGACAGCGAGCTCCAAGACCTCGGGATGGCCGGTGCGGGCATCAAGGTGAGCGTCGAACCGCTCCCCGAACCCGGCCCGTCCGGCGCCGAACGGGTGGAGCTTCGGTTCCGGGGTGCCCCCGGACAGCCGTGGCTGTCGTTCGGCAAAGCCGCCAGCGGGGGAGAGCTCTCCCGCGTGATGCTCGCGTGCCGGAGCGTCCTGGCGGACCTCGATGATGTCCCCACGCTCGTCTTCGACGAGGTGGACGCGGGGATCGGGGGCCAAGCCGGGCTCGCGGTCGGTCGCCGCTTGGCCCGCCTCGCGGTCACGCGCCAGATCATCGTCGTGACCCATCTCCCGCAGATCGCTTGCTTCGCCGACCGCCACATCCGCGTTCGGAAGGATGATGGCCTCGCGCAGCTCGACGTTCTCGACGAGCGGGAGCGGATCCGAGAGCTGTCACGGATGCTGGCCGGTCTGGAGGCATCCGAGCACGGCGCGTCGCACGCCGAGGAGCTGCTGGCGGAGGCGGCTCGATCCCGTCGAGCGGTCTCATGAGCGAAGGGATCAGACATCGGACGCGCCGATCGATGAAGTTCTCACCGCAACGAGCGCGGCCGCAGGCCAACCTCTGCTACAGTCGGCTCCCGTGGTGAGGGAGCGCACGAAGTACATCTTCGTCACGGGTGGCGTCGCCTCCGGGCTCGGGAAGGGCATCACCACCGCCTCCCTCGGCAGGCTGTTCGCCTCGCGAGGCCTCAAGGTCGTCCTCCAGAAACTCGATCCGTACGTCAACGTCGATCCGGGGACGATGAACCCGTTCGAGCACGGCGAGGTCTTCGTCCTGGATGACGGGGCCGAGACCGATCTCGACCTCGGACACTACGAGCGGTTCCTCGATGCGGATCTCCACCGAGGCTCGAACTTCACCACCGGCGCGGTCTATTCGTCGGTGCTCGCGAAGGAACGTCGTGGCGATTACCTCGGGAAGACCGTCCAGGTGATCCCGCACATCACCGATGAGATCAAGGCGAGGGTTCGGGCGCTCGCCGAGGCGGAACAGGCCGACCTCCAGGTCGTCGAGATCGGCGGCACCGTAGGGGACATCGAGTCCCTCCCCTTCCTCGAGGCCATCCGGCAGCTCCGGAACGAGGTCGGACGGGAGCACTGCGCGTTCGTCCACGTTTCCCTGATGCCGTTCATCGGACCCTCGGGCGAGCTGAAGACCAAGCCCACACAGCACTCCGTGAAGGAGCTCCGTTCCCTCGGTTTGCAGCCGGATGCGATCGTGTGCCGCTCGGACCGGCCGATCGGCCGCAACCTGAAGGAGAAGGTCTCGCTGCTCTGCGACGTACCGATCGGCGGCGTGATCAGTGCGCCTGACGCTCCTTCCATCTACGAGGTCCCGCTCGTGCTCCACAAGGAGGGATTGGACGCTCTGCTGGCCGACCACGTACCTCTCGGTGATGGAGGCGCTCCGCCACGGGGGGATCCATCATGGACGTGATGTTCAGATCCATTGGATCGCGTCGGACGATCTGGGCGGATCGGCAACCGAGGAGTCGCTCGCGCCGATGGACGGCATCCTGATCCCGGGCGGGTTCGGTGTCCGCGGCGTCGAGGGCAAGGTGGATGCCGCCCGATACGCGCGCGAGCAGAGGGTGCCCTTCTTGGGGATCTGCCTCGGCCTCCAATGCGCCGTGATCGAGATCGCGCGCAGCATCTGCGGCCTCGCCGGCGCCAATTCCAGCGAGTTCGACCCCGCCACCCCGCACGCCGTGATCGACCTGCTCCCGGAACAGAAGGACGTGACCGAGCTGGGCGCGACGATGCGGCTGGGAGCACAACCCTGCTACCTCGAGCCGGGAACGCGCGCCGCAGCCGCATACGGCGCGGACGTCGTCGAGGAACGTCATCGCCACCGGTACGAGGTCAATCCGGCCTATCACGAGGCTCTCACGAGCGGCGGGCTGGTGATCAGCGGTTCATCGCAGAAGGGACGGCTCGCGGAGATCGTGGAGCTCCCCGATCACCCCTTCTTCGTCGCCGGTCAGTTCCACCCAGAGCTCCGGTCACGACCGACCCGGCCGCATCCGCTGTTCCGTGAGTTCGTCGGTGCCGCCGCGCAGCACCGGCGTGAGCGTGTCCGGGCCGGCGAGCAGATCGTCGTTACCGGCTGAGTCCGGATCGCGGGCATGCCCGAGCCGACGGACGCTCGTGTGTTGTTCGCCGGCCGCTACCTCTCGGTCGTCTCCGAGACGTGGCCCGGCATAGGGGAGTGGGAGGTGCTCCGCAAGTACCCCGCGTCCGCGATCGTCCCGCTCACGCCGAACGGCGACGTCGTCCTCATCCGGCAGTTCCGCATCCCCGTCCGGCAGGAGCTGCTCGAGGTTCCCGCTGGCCTGCTGGACGTCCCCGGCGAGGACGCGCTGACGTGTGCCGAGCGTGAGCTCTACGAAGAGACGGGATACCGGTCGCACGACACGAGCTTCCTCGGAGGGCTGTACCTGTCGCCGGGGACGACGGACGACTACGTGCATCTCTTCGTCGGACACACGGATGACGAGCCGGCGGGAGACCCGGAGCCCGGTATCGAGGTCGAGCGCAGACCGTTCACCGAGATGCTCGCCGCCGCACGTGCCGGAAGGGTCCGCGACGCGATGACCACGCTTGCGCTCTTGCTGGCCGCCGCGCAAGCATCCTCCGCGTGACTGACTCCGAACTGCATCGCGACGCAGAGCGGTTCCTGATCCACCTCACGGTGGAGCGCGGGCTCGCAGCGAACACGCTTGCCGCCTATCGGCGAGACCTGCGACGGTACGTCGCCTTCCTGACGGCTCGCGGGATCGTGAGGGCCGAGGAGGTGGACGACACCGTCGTGCGGTCCTTCATCGCGTCGGTGTCGGCTTCCACGCACGGACCTGAAGACGCTCCGTACAAGGCGACGTCCGTGTCGCGCGTCCTCTCGGCCGTTCGGTCGTTCCATCGCTTCCTCCTCGGCGAGGGCATCACGACGCAGGACCCCACCAGCGAGGTCGTGCGGCCGCGGGTGCCTCGCCCGCTTCCCCATCCACTGGGTCTGGATGAGGTCGGGCGCCTCATCGAGGCGCCCGACCGCTCCACCCCGACCGGGCTCCGTGATCGCGCGATCCTCGAGGTCCTCTACGCGGCCGGCCTGCGTGTCTCGGAGCTGACGGGGCTCGACGTCGACGACCTCGACCTGGAGGGTGGATACGTGCGTGTCGTGGGGAAGGGCGGCAAGGAGCGAGAGGTACCGATCGGGCGGCACGCGCAACAGGCGGTGGGTGCGTATCTCAGCCGCGCGCGGCCGAGCTTCGTGGGCCAGCGTACCCGCGGTGCGCTGTTCCTCAACACGCGGGGCGGCCGGCTCTCTCGACAGGCCTGCGCGAAGCTCCTGGCTGTCTATGCCACCCGTGCCGGGATCGGGCGTCGCGTGTCGCCCCACGACCTGCGACACTCGTTCGCGACGCATCTCCTCGAGGGGGGAGCCGACGTACGGGTGGTCCAGGAGCTCCTGGGTCACGCGAGCGTCGCCACGACGCAGATCTACACGCTCGTGACGAAGGAGCACCTCCGCGAGGTGTACTACACCGCACATCCACGGGCGCGCGGCGGGACGGGGAGGGGGCGATGAGGTGCTCGACGGAGCCATGCTCGAGAGGTTGCGGACGGGGTTGACGCAACAGCAGGCGGACCTCCATCGGGAGATCGAGGGGTACGGAGCGGATCCCGGATCGGATGACGTCACCTTCGACGCCGACGCCGGCTTCTCCGACCGCTCGCACAGCACCGAAGAGCGCGCACGCGTCATCGCGGTAGTTCGGGCACTCCGCTCGAACCTGCACGACGTCGATCGCGCCCTGGCGAAGATGGACGCCGGCACCTACGGGACATGCGAGCGGTGCGGCGGCCCGATCGCGGAGGAGCGCCTCGAAGCGATCCCGTGGGCGCTGCTGTGCATCGATTGCAAGAAGCTCGCCGGATGAGGACCTCGGCTCCGAGGGTCCCGAGGGTGTGTCTGCTGGTCTGCGATTCGTGGGGGGTCGGTGACGCACCGGACGCAGCGGTGTACGGCGACGCGGGTTCGGACACCTTGGGGAACACCGCCCGCCGGGTCGGTGGTCTCGAGCTTCCCAACCTGGAGTCGCTCGGCCTCGGGTTCCTCACCGACATCCGGGGTGTGGTCCCGCGCGCGGAGCCCGGTACGGCGCACGGGCGGGCGACCGAGATCTCGGCCGGTAAGGACACCACCACGGGACACTGGGAGATGATGGGCATCCGGCTCGAGCGCCCGTTCCCCGTGTATCCCGGCGGGTTCCCTCGGGAGATCGTCCAACCGTTCGAGCGAGCGATCGGACGGCGGATCCTCGGCAACGTCCCCGCCTCCGGGACGGAGATCATCCAGGCGCTCGGCGAGGAGCACCTTCGGACGGGGTTCCCTATCGTCTACACGAGCGGTGACTCGGTGTTCCAGATCGCCACGCACACGGACGTCGTCCCGTTGGAGCAGCTGTACGCCTGGTGCAGGGTGGCGCGTGGGCTCCTGACCGGTGAGCACAACGTCGGACGCGTGATCGCGCGTCCGTTCCGGGGGCGGCCGGGCGCGTTCGAACGTCGTCCGGAGCGCCGAGACTTCAGCGTTCCACCACCCGGGCCGACCGTGCTCGACCTCCTGAACGAAGCGGGGGTCCCGGTCTTCGGGGTCGGAAAGATCCAAGACATCTTCGACCGGGAGGGGATCACGGACGCGGTCTATTCCGACTCGAACGACCACGGCCTGGATCTGACCGTGGAGTTCCTCCGCAAGCCCGGGCCCGCGTTCGTGTTCTCGAACCTCGTCGATTTCGACTCCAAGTATGGTCATCGCAACGACCCCAGCGGCTACGCCTCCGCGGTCGGGGCGCTCGACCGGCGGCTGCCGGAGGTTATCGAGGCGGTCGACGAAGGCGTACTCCTGATGACGGGGGATCACGGCTGCGACCCTACGACGCCATCCACGGACCACTCCCGGGAGCGAACGCCGCTGCTCGCCGCCGGGCTGTCCGGCGGGCCGTACGACGTGGGGACCCGGGGGACCTTCGGCGATGTGGGGCACACCGTCGCACAGCTCCTCGGTGTCGAGGTCGACGGTCTCGTCGGAGAAGGATTCGCGGACCTGATCGGATTCCGAACTTGACGGTCGGTTCCTGTCGAGATCGAGGGTTCGCCACGCCCACTTCCTGGACGAACCATCAGCCTCTGGTCGAGGGTCAGCTCACCACGAGCCGTGAGGAGAGGGGATCCTCGCGGTGACGGCCTGGGATCCACGGGCGACGATCGCCGCGAAGCGCGAACGCCAGACCCTCCCTCCGGAGGAGGTCGAGCGATTCGTGCTCGCGTACGCGGCGGGTGAGATCGGCGACGGCCCGGCGGCCGCCTTCCTGATGGCCGCCTTGCTGAACGGGCTGGACGCCGCCGAGACGCTGGCGATGACGAGGGCCATGATCGCCTCGGGGGACACGGTGACGTTCGGTGACGTGGGACGGCCGACCGTCGACAAGCACTCGACCGGCGGAGTGGCCGACGGGGTGACGCTCGTGTTCGCCCCGCTCGCTGCAGCACTGGGTCTGGCGGTGGCGAAGCTGTCCGGTCGGGGGCTGGGCCACACCGGCGGGACGCTCGACAAGCTGGAGTCGATCCCCGGCCTGCGGACGGACCTCGAGCCGGATCGGATCGCGCGACAGGTGCAGGACGTCGGATGCGCGGTTGCGGCTCAGTCGGCGCGGCTCGTCCCGGCCGACGGGGCGCTCTACGCCCTCCGCGACGCCACGGCGACGGTCCCGTCGGTGCCGTTGATCGCCGCCAGCGTCATGTCGAAGAAGCTCGCCGTCACCTCGGATCTGATCGTGCTCGACGTGAAGGCCGGGTCGGGCGCCTTCATGAAGGAGCCAGCGCGCGCACGGGACCTGGCGCAAGCCTGCCTGGTGCTGGCGCGTGGGGCAGGTCGACCCTGCGGTATAGCGATCACCGACATGTCCCAACCGCTCGGGGAGGCGATCGGGAACGCGCTCGACGTCATCGAGGCTGTCGAGATCCTGCGCGGCGCGCGGCGAGGCCTGCTCCGCGACCTCTCGATCTGGCTCGCGGCGCGGGCGCTGGAGGCCGCCAGAGGGATGCCCTTCGACGAGGCAAGCGCCCGCGCCGCGACGGCCCTCGACGACGGGTCCGCCTCCGAACGGTTCGCCCGGATGGTCGAAGCGCAGGGTGGCGATCCTCGCGTGACCGAGGACCCGGCCTCGGTCCTTCCCCGTGCGAGCGTGATCGAGCCGCTCCTCGCTGACCGAACGGGCGTTCTGGGAGCCGTCGACGCGGAGGCCATCGGGATGGCGAGCAGGGCGCTCGGCGCGGGTCGGGTACGCAAGGGCGAGGAGGTCGATCCCGCCGTCGGTATCGTCTTCCGACCGAAGATCGGGGATCGGATCGATACCGGCGAACCGCTCGGTGAGATCCACGCTCGGAGCCAGGACGCCGCGGAGGAGGCGTCCAGGCGGACGCTCGAAGCGCTGACGGTCGGCGAGGCGCCGGTCGAGCCGCCACCCTTGATCCACGGTTGGTTCCCACCGGAGGGAGGGAGGTGAGCTCGATGCTTGCGCTCGGCAACTTCACCCTGCTGGGGTTCCGCTTGGCCGTCTACATGCTTGGGTCACTCCTCGCCGCGATGGTTCTCCGCGAGTACGTCCGATCTCGCACGGCCATGTCGCTCGGCGACCCGACCCCCCGCCTGTGGGGACGCCTCACCTGGAAGCCCGCTTCGTGGTTCGACCCCTTCGGGAGCGGGGTCCTCCCGGGACTGATCGCGGTTCTGTGGACGGTCCAGGCCCTGCTGATCCCAGCCGCGTACGGGAAGCCTGCCCCGATCGACCCCTCCCGGTTCCGGCGTCGTGTCCGCGACGTGATCGTCGTCTCGGCGGCGGGGCCGCTCGCGACCCTCGTCCTCGGCATCGCCGCGGGGCTCGTCGTACGGGTCTCCGGACCGTCGGCCGAGACCTACCGGATCATGCTCACGCTCTGCTACACGAGCATGTCCCTGACGGTCTTCCACCTGCTCCCGATCCCGGGGCTCGACGGAGCGCGCATGCTGGCGCTCGCGCTGCCGCCCGATGCGGCGCAGGCCTATCGCAACTTCGATCGGTACCTACCGCTCATCGTGCTCGTGATCCTGTTCGTCTTCAGCTCGCTCGCGGTCGGACTCCTGACGACCTTGACCGGCGCCTTGTGCGATTCGGCCGCGGGCGTGCATTGCCAGCTCCTCTTGCAGTTCTAGAAGCGCGGTTCCGAACGGTCGGCTCCCGGGCGCGCTCGGGACGGGCGCTATCATCGCCCCATCGTGAGCGCAGTCGCCGAACGAACGCGCGTCCTCACCGGGTTCCGTCCGACCGGACCCTTGCACGTCGGACACTGGGCCGGGAACGTCGGCAACGCCGTCCGCCTGCAGAACGAGGGATACGAGTGCTTCTACTTCGTAGCCGACTGGCACATGCTGACGACGCACTACGACCGGGTCGACGAGCTTCCCGCGTTCGTCGAAGGTCTCGTGCTGGACCTGCTCGCTGCCGGGATCGATCCCGAACGGTCCGTCCTGTACCGCCAATCCCAACTGCCGCAGGTCGCGGAACTCGCGCTGCTCCTCGGGATGATCACCCCGCTCGGATGGCTGGAGCGCGTGCCGACGTACAAGGAGCGCCTCCGGGATATGGCCGAGCGCGACGTGGCGAACTTCGGCTTGCTCGGGTATCCGCTCCTGCAGACGGTCGACATCGTGATCGTCCATGGAGAGGTCGTCCCGGTCGGCGAAGATCAGGTGTCGCATCTCGAACTCTCGCGCGAGATCGTCCGACGCTTCAACCGGCTGTACGGGGACGTGCTGGTCGAGCCGCAAGCGCTGCTGTCGGAGACGCCGCTGATCCCGGGGTCCGACGGGCGGAAGATGTCGAAGTCCCTCGACAACACCATCGAGCTGAGCGCCGATCCCGACACGATCCGGGCACGGGTCCGCTCGTTCGTGACCGACCCGATGAAGATCCGGCGGGGTGACCCGGGACGCCCGGAGATCTGTCCGATCTTCGCGTTGCACGGCACGTTCTCGCTCGACGACGTCGCACGGGTCGAGGCGACGTGCCGCACGGGCGAGCTCGGGTGCGTGGACTGCAAGTCCCTGCTCGCGGATCACCTGATCGAGCGTTTCGAGGGGTTCCGGGAGCGCCGGGCGGTGCTCGGGGGCACGCCGGATCTGGCGAAGGAGGTCCTCGCGTCAGGGCTCGAGCGGGTGCGGCCGATCGCGACCGAGACGATCGAAGCGGTGCGAGCCGCGATGCGGTTCGAAGGATGATCGGATGAGCGAGCCCGAGATCGCGCCCGCCGAGACGGGCGACGGCTTCGCCGTCGAGATACCGGGGTTCGCCGGCCCGTTCCGCTTGCTCGCCGGCCTCGTCCTGGAACAGAAGGTCGACGTCTGCGACGTGCCGATCGCCACCGTGACGGATCGGTTCCTCGCGCACGCCAAGGACGCCGAAGGCTGGAACCTCGAGGAGGCCACGTGGTTCCTCGCCATGTGCGCGATCCTCCTGGAGCTCAAGCTTGCGCGGCTGACCCCGAGACGGGTCGAACCGGATGAAGAGGACATCGTCGGCGGCTCACCGGACCTGCTGTACGCGCGGTCACTGGAACTTCGAGCGTTCCGCAAGGTCGCGGTGGATCTCGCCCGGAGGCTCGAAGATGAGGCGCGGTATTCCCCGCGTGACGTGGGACCTGGGCCGGAGTTCTCGCGGCTCTACCCCGACCCCTTGGCGGCGGTCACGGCGGCGGACCTCGCCTCGTTCGCCGCCCGCCTCCTGCGGCCCTCTCCGGCGATCGACCTGACGCACGTGACCCCGATCCGCTACACCGTGTCGGAGGCGATGACGGCCGTCCAGGAGCGATTCGCCTCCTTCGATGGCAGGCAAGCGTCGTTCCGCGAGCTGGTCGCGGACTGCGAAGAACGGATCCACGTGGTGGTCCGCTTCCTGGCGATCCTCGAGCTGTACCGTGAAGGGAAGGTCGAGCTTCAGCAGGCTCCGACCTTCGGCGAGATCGAGGTTGAGTGGACGGGGTGAGGCTGCGGTGACGGATGACATGAAGACGCACGATACGCGGGCACTCGAGGCCTTGCTGTTCGTTTCCGACGAGCCGCTGACCTCCTCCGTCATCGCCCAGGCCCTCGACCTGGACCGGCAGGCGGTGGACCGGTCGTGCCACCGTCTGGCGAGCGATCTCGAGGACCGCGGATCGGGTCTGGTGTTGCGGAACGTGGCAGGCGGCTGGCGTCTGTTCACCCACCCGGAAGCCCAAGCGTCCGTCGAGCGGTTCATCCTGTCCTCTCGTCAGGCGCGCCTCACCAAAGCATCCCTGGAGACGCTGGCGATCGTGGCGTATAAGCAACCGGTCACACGTCACCAGGTCAGCTCGATCCGTGGGGTCAACTCGGACGGCGTGCTCCGAGCGTTGACCGACCGCGGCTTGATCGAGGAAGCGGGCCGAGACGAGGGCCCTGGCCGGCCGCTGCTGTACGGAACGACACCGCAGTTCCTCGAGCGGCTGGGCCTTCCGTCGCTCGCGGCACTGCCCTCGCTGGCGCCACTCCTGAGCGGAGGGGCGGCCGACCTCGACGACCCGGCTGATCTCGCCGTCCGTGGCCAAGAGGTTGACGACGGCCAGGCCGGAGTGGAGCGCCCCGCCGAGCCCGGCGACGGCTGATGGTCGAAGAGCGTCTCCAGCGCGCGCTCGCGCGCGCCGGATACGGCTCGCGCCGCAGCAGCGAGGAGCTCATCGCGCAGGGCAAGGTCCGGGTGAACGGGCGGATCGCGACGCTCGGAGACAGGGTGGACGTGACCCGCGACGAGATCACCCTGGCAGGCACGAAGATCAACCTGGACCCCGAAGCGCGGTACCTCGTCCTCAACAAGCCTCCTGGCGTGCTGACCACGATGCGTGACCAAGCCGGCCGTGCGGACATCCGCGCGTTCCTACCGACGGACGGGCCTCGCGTGTTCCCCGTGGGGCGTCTCGACCGGGATTCGGAGGGACTGCTCCTGCTGACCAACGACGGAGAGTTGGCGAACCAGCTTTCCCATCCGCGTTATGGGATCGAGAAGGAATACCTCGCGGAGGTTGCGGCGACGCCCACCCCGAAAGCCCTTGCCAGCGCCCGGGCTGGCGTGATGCTCGACGACGGCCCGGCCCGTGCGAGGTCCGTCCGGCTGGTCGATGCCCGGCAGGGTCGCGGTCAGGTCGCCGTCGTGATGACCGAGGGACGGAAGCGGGAGGTGCGACGGCTCTTGGCCGCGGTCGGACTGCCGGTCACCCGGCTGGTCCGGGTCAGGATCGGTCCGATCCGCCTCGGTCGACTGAAGCCGGGTGAGCGTCGCGAGCTTACCGCCGAGGAGCTGCTCGAGCTCCAGCGGGCTGCGGCCGCGGGGCAGCGTCGCGCCGCGCGTGCCGTCGATGACGGTCCTCGGCCTCCAGCCTCCGGCATGTAGCCTGATGCCCTCGGGCGCAGGATGCCCGGGTCCTCGAAACTCCTCGACATCGAGAAAGGATCGCGCGTGCGGGTGCGTGCCGCCCGGGGGGCCATCGTCATCGCGACCGATCGCGACGAGGACGTGCTGGGGTCGACTCAGCGCCTCCTCGAGGAGATGATCGAACGGAACGAGGTGGCGACCGAGGACCTCGTGAGCATCCTGTTCACTGCGACCGAAGACCTCCGCTCCGCGTTCCCCGCGGAAGCGGCGCGGCGGATCGGACTCGGCGTGGTTCCCCTGCTCTGCGCGCGCGAGATCTCCGTCAGAGGGGCCATGCCGTCCGTCGTACGGGTCCTGATGCTCTTCCACACGGAGCGGGGGCTCCGAGAGGTGGTCCACGTGTACCTCGACGGAGCGGAAGCTCTGCGCGATGACCTCGATGCCAACACCTGAACCCTCGGCCGGACCGCCGATCGACCGGGTCGCGATCGTCGGTACCGGGTTGATCGGGACGTCCATCGCGATGGCGGCGGCCCGCGCCGGCTGCACGGTGCGCGGGTGGGACATCGACCCGGGCGTCGCGACTCGGGCCGCCGCCCGGAGCGCGCTCACGGCATGCCCTACGTCGGAAGAGGCCGTGGCCGATGCCGACGTCGTGATCGTCTGTACCCCGATCGGCGCTGTCGCGAGCTCGGTGGTGAGCGCCCTGCGGACGGCCCCCGGCGCGGTCGTCGCCGACGCCGCCAGCATCAAGGAGCACGTCGTGGCGGAGATCCGCTCCGCGGCGAACCCGCTGGACCTTCGTCGCTACGTGCCGAGCCACCCCTTGGGCGGCAGCGAGCGCTCCGGGCCGGAACACGCGTCGGCCTCGGTCGTCGACGGCATCGTTTGGGCGGTGACGCCCACGGAGGCGGTTGACCCCGAAGCCGTGGAGCGGCTCGAGCGATGGATCGGGCGGATCGGGGCGCAACCCGCTCGGCTCTCGCCCGAGCGGCACGACCGGCTCGTCGCGTTCGCGAGCCATCTCCCGCAAGTCGCTTCCACGTCCCTGATGGGGCTGGCCGCGGCCGAGGAGGCCGGTGAGCCGGAGATCCTCCTGCTCGCCGCCGGGGGCTTCCGGGACCTGACACGGCTCGCCGCCTCGAACCCCTCTCTCTGGAGCGAGATCCTCCTGGCCAACCGCGATCAGGTCGCCACCGCCATCGACCTCTTCGTCTCGCGTCTCGTTTCGATCCGAGACGAAGTGCTCGAGGGACGTGGAGGCGACGTCGAGAGGACCTTCGACGAGGCGAAACGCGCGCGGCTGACGCTCGCCACCAA
>VAXZ01000011.1:0-17488 GCA_005885035.1 Actinomycetota bacterium | reverse complement strand
CCATCCGGTTGGCCTAGGTTGGGCCGATGCGGATCCGCGTGACACCCGGCGGCCGGCTCCGGGGGGTGCTTCATGTCCCCGGGGACAAGTCCATCGCCCACCGCTGGCTGATCCTTGCGTGCACCGGTTCGAGCCGCAGCCGTTTGACCGGTCTGCCTGGTGCCCTCGACGTTCGATCAACCGCATCGTGCCTCGCTGAGCTGACGCTGAAGGCTCGACCTGCCCTCGACCTGTGGGCTCGCAACGCTTCGTCCGGGGTGGAGGGTGGCGGTTCCACGTGGAACGACACGCCCCGAGGGGTCTCGAACGGAACGCTTGAGGTTGAGGGTGAAGGCCGCGACGGACTCGTTGAGCCCGGGGCCGGCCTCGACTGTGGCAACTCCGGCACCTCGATGCGGCTACTCGCGGGGATCCTCGCGACCGCGCCGTTCACGTCGAGGCTCACCGGTGACCGGAGCCTCAGCACACGCCCGATGGAACGGGTCGCTGGGCCGCTCCGGCAGATGGGGGCAACGGTGCGGACGACCGACGGCCATCCTCCGCTCATAGTGACCGGTGGACGGCTGCTCGGGATCGAACATCGCATGGAAGCTCCCTCCGCGCAGGTGAAGGGAGCCCTGCTCCTCGCTGGGGTGCAGGCGTCTGGCGAGACGTTCGTGGTCGAACCGGCCGCGACGCGCGACCATACGGAGCGAGCGCTCGACGCGCTCGGAGCGCCCGTCCGGCGCGATGGACTTCGGGTCGGCATCGCTCGGTTCCAGCACGAAGGCTTCGAGGCAACCGTGCCGGGCGATCCGTCGTCCGCGGCCTTCCTGATCGCCGCTGCGGCGCTGAGCGGCTCGGAGGTGACGATCGAGGGTGTCGGGCTCAATCCCACCCGCTTGCATTTCCTCCAGGTCCTGTCGCGGATGGGCGTGACCGTCGAAACGGCGATCGCCGGGGAGCAGCTGGGTGAGCCGGTCGGGTCGATCCACGTCGCGCCCACGGACGCCCTGCGCTCGACGAGGGTCGAGGCGGACGAGCTTCCCCTCGTGATCGACGAGGTGCCCGTGCTCGCGATGCTCGGCACGCACGCACCGGGGGAGACGTGGTTCCTGGGAGCATCCGAGCTCAGGGTCAAGGAGAGTGATCGGCTCGCAGCGCTGGTGGCCGGGATCCGTGCGCTGGGGGGCCACGCCGCCGCGGAGTCCGACGACCTCGTGATCGCGGGCGGCGGTCTCCGCGGCGGCGTGGCCTCGTCCGGCGGGGATCATCGGGTCGCCATGGCGTTCACGGTCGGTTCGCTCGCGGCGGACCGACCCTCCGAGGTGGAGGGCATGGAGGCGGCCGCCGTGAGCTTCCCGGGCTTCGTCGAGACGCTCCGCTCCATGGGTGCGGGGATCGAGGTGGTCGGATGACGGCCGGCAAGGTCATCACGATCGACGGGGCCGCGGGAAGCGGCAAGTCCACCCTGGCTCGCAGCCTCGCCCGCGTGGTGCACCTTCCCTACGTGAACACCGGCTTGATGTATCGAGCGTTGACGGCGTCGGCGATCCGGCACGCCGTATCCGAAGACGACGTGCAAGGGCTGCTGGACCTCACCCGTGGCTTGAGGTTCACCCTCGGCGGCTCCGATCCGCACGAGTTGACGGTCGAAGGGTTCGACGACCGAGCGCTCACGTCGCCGGACGTCGAACGGTCGGTGTCCGCCGTCTCGCGACACCCCCGCATACGCGCATGGATGCACGAGGTACAGCGCGCGCTCGGAGCGGATGGTGCGGTGATGGAGGGTCGGGACGTCGGCTCGGTCGTGTTCCCCGATGCCGTGGTCAAGCTGTACCTCGAGGCCACTCGTGCGGAACGGATCGAGCGACGCGCCCGTGAGCGCTCCGATGCTGGCTCGGACGAGATCGCAGCGGTGCTCGAGGCACGCGACCAACTGGACGGACGCACCAACCCGCCCACGCCACCGCCGGGGGCGATCGTGATCGACACCGGCTCGCTCGACGCCGACGCCACCCTTCGGACCGCGATCGCCCTGATCCGCCAACACGCGCCGGAGCTCGTTCCATGAGCGTGCCGAAGATCGCGGTCGTCGGCCGTCAGAACGTCGGCAAGTCGACGCTCGTCAACCGTCTGTTCGGTCGCCGAGCAGCGATCGCGCACGGGATGCCCGGGGTGACGCGCGATCGGATCCAACTCGACGCAACGTGGCGCGGCCGTTCGTTCGGGCTGGTCGATACCGCCGGGTACCTGTACGGCGCGCGAGGGATCGAGGCGCTCGCCGGCGTCCAGGCGGAGCGCGCGATCGACGAGGCCGACCTGATCCTGCTCGTGGTCGACGCCCGGACCGGGATCACCGAGGAAGACGCCCAGCTCGCTCGCCGTCTCCGGGCATCATCCGTGCCTCTGCTCGTGATCGCCAACAAGGCCGACGAGCCCGCCGACCTGATGGAGATCGCACGGTTCAACCGATTGGGGCTCGGCGAGCCGATGGGGGTCTCCGCGCTCCATGGGACCGGAACCGGCGACCTGCTCGACCGTGTCGTCGAGCTGCTGCCGGAGGGGATCGAGCCGGAAACGGACCTCGAGGAGCCGCGGTTCGCGATCGTCGGCCGTCCGAACGTCGGGAAGTCGAGCCTCTTCAACCGGTTGGTCGGCGAGGAGCGAAGCGTCGTATCCGAGACCAGCGGGACGACACGGGACAGCGTCGATTCCCTGACGACCTGGCCCGATCTCGGTCAGGTCCGTTTCGTCGATACCGCCGGGATGCGCCGCGGGCAGAGCGTCCGCGGCGTCGAGTACTACAGCTTCCTCCGCGCGTCCGAGGCGATCGATCGCTCGCACGTCGCGATCCTGGTGATCGATGCGAGCACGGGGTTCACCGCCGAGGACAAACGGATCGCCCGTCGCGTGATGGAGGCCGGTCGCGCGTTCCTGGTGGCCGCCAACAAGTGGGACCTCGTCGAAGACAAGGACCGCACCTTCAAGGAGCTCGGACCCGAGATCGTCCCGTTCGCAGACGCGTCGGCGATCCGCGTCTCGGCCACACGCGGCCAGGGGATCCACCGTCTCCCGCCGCTGCTCGTCGACCTCCATCGGAGGTGGAGCGATCGGGCGTCGACCGCCAGGGTCAACCAGATCGTCCAGCGAGCGCAGCGCGAGCGACCGACGCCTCGGTCATCGGGGAACCTCCATTACGCAGCGCAGGTGGGGACCGGCCCGCCGACCTTCGTGATCTTCGGAGGAGCCCACGAGCCCGATCGCACGTACCAGCGGTACCTGGAGAACCGGCTCCGCCGCGAACTCCATCTGTCGGGCGTCCCGATCCGTCTCCGCTTCAGGGCGAGGGAGCCTGGTGGTGGCCGCGGGCGGTAGGATGCGGTTCCACGGGCCGTGGCGCAGCTTGGTTAGCGCGTCTGACTGGGGGTCAGAAGGTCGCCGGTTCGAATCCGGCCGGCCCGACCGATGAACTCGACCGCGAGCGAGCCGTCGCCGTCCTCATCGCGCGTCGTTACCATCCCGAACGCCATCTCCGCCGCCCGGATCGCATCGATCCCGGTCTTCGTGTTGCTGATCCTGGATCACGACACGACGACCGCCGGGCTGATCCTGTTCGCGATCGTGGTCGCCACTGACTGGATCGATGGCGTGGTCGCCCGCCGGACGGGCCAGGTCTCCGACCTCGGCAAGGTCCTCGACCCCGTTGCCGACCGTCTCGCGATCGCCGCCGGCTTGATCGGTCTCGTGCTCCGCGGGATCTTCCCGCTGTGGGCCGCGGCGGCGATCCTCGTCCGCGACCTGACGGTCCTGGTGGGCGGCGCCCTCGCCCTCGTCCGCCGCGGTATCCGCCTGGAGGTCCGCTGGATCGGCAAGCTCGCCACCTTCTCGCTGATGGTCGCGATCCCGATGGTGTCGTGGGGAAGCCTCGGGCTCCCGCTCGCGGCCGCGGCGACGGTCGCTGGTTGGGCGGCCTATGCGGTCGGGATCGTCGAGTACTACGTCGCCGCGTTCGCATACCTCGGCGAGGTCCGACGGGCGAGCTATCGTGGTGCCGGATCGGAGGATGGAGCTCCGGCGCGATGAGGGGGGAGACCGGTGGAGTTCCCGGATGATCTTCGCTACACCAGCGAGCATGAGTGGGCCCGGCTCGAGGGCGCGCGCGTCCGCGTCGGGATCACCGACTTCGCGCAGGACGCGCTCGGTGACGTCGTCTACGTCGACCTTCCTGAGGTGGGAGCCGCGGTTCAGGCGGCGACACCGTTCGGCGAGGTCGAATCGACGAAGTCCGTGTCGGATGTGTACAGCCCGGTTACCGGAACGATCGTCGAGCGCAACCCTTTGATCGAGGAGAGGCCCGAGCTCGTCAACGAGCAGCCGTACGAAGATGGCTGGCTGATCGTGGTCTCGGTCGCGGACGGCGCCTCGTTGGACGGCTTGATGGATGCGGCGGCGTACCGTTCGTTCGTCGAGCAGGCTGAACACTGAACCCTCGACCCCTTTCAGTCCCGCTGGAGGGTGAGGGCCTCCCAAGGTCGAGCCTGGTACAACAGGTTCATTGACCCTTCTCACCGCGTACGATAGCTTCCAGTCCGCATCGAGGTCGAGGGTTGGTCCCAACGACCACCGTCAGCTCGAACGATGACCGAGGGAAAGGTTCACGGTGTTCTGTACCAACTGTGGACATCCGAACCGCGACGATGCCCGATTCTGCGCTGAGTGCGGACATCCGCTGCAGGACGAGGTGACGGTCACCCTCCCGCCGACCGAGGGTGAAGACGAGGGTCACGACGAGTTCCCCTTTCCTCATGACGAACTCGAACCGGGTCAAGCGCTCGTCCTCGTCAAGAGAGGACCCAACGCCGGCTCAACCTTCTTGCTCGATGACGACGCGACCACGATCGGTCGCAGTCCGGACAGCGCGGTATTCCTCGACGACGTCACCGTCTCACGCAAACACGCGGTGTTCGAGCGTCGACCTGGACCGGCGTGGTTCGTCCACGATGTTGGGAGCCTCAACGGGACCTACGTCAACGGTGAGCAGGTCGACGAGACCAAACTCGCGACCGGTGACGAGGTCCAGATCGGCAGGTTCAAGTTGACGTTCTTCTCGGCGGGGGAGTGACGAAGATGGCCGGAACCCGTAACTACCAGTCGATCGGCGAGGTCCTCGTCGCGGTCAAGACGGAGTTCCCCGACATCACGATCTCGAAGATCCGCTTCCTCGAGTCCGAGGGATTGATCACGCCCGAGCGCACGCCGTCGGGATACAGGAAGTTCTACGTCGACGATGTCGACCGGCTGAAGTCGATCCTGCGGATGCAGCGGGATGAGTACCTCCCCCTCAAGGTGATCAAGGAACGACTCGTGCAGTCCGACGCCGGGGCCGAAGGGGACGGCGTCGACCTCGAGGGGCAGGCGGACCGGGAGGGTGCCTCGGTCTCCGAAGAGCTCGCCGAAGCCCCGACGGGCCTTCAGATGTCCCTGGAGGAGATGTCCGCGGCGACGGGTGTCGACCGCGAGCGCATCAAGGAGCTCGAATCGTTCGGCATCGTCTGCACCCACGGACCGGAGGGAGGCCGCTACTACGACGGCGAGGATTACATCGTGTTGTCGATCGTCAAGGACTTCCTCCGGCACGGGATCGAGCCGCGACACCTGACGATGTACAAGCATTTCGCCGACCGCGAGTCGTCGTTCTTCGAGGCGCTCGTCGCTCCCACGCTTCGCCAGCGGAACCCGGATGCTCGCCGGGCTGCGACCCAGACGCTCACCGATCTCAGCGTGACGTCCCGGAAGTTCAAGCAGGCCTTGTTGCGCAACGCGCTCCGCGAGCACCTCACGTCGGCGTGAGCCGGATCCTTCGACGCAGGATCGTCTCGGCGACGCTCGTCGTCGCGGTCATCTCGTGTGAAGCGGTCCTCACGTCGTTCGCGTCGCCGCGAGGCACTGCGCCGCCACCGACGCCGGTCCCGCCGCACGGCAGCCTCTCTCCCTTCCCGAGATCGCTGGCGACCCCGGCTGATCCCACCGTCGCCCCGGCGATCAGCGCACGGTCCGCGGTCCTGGCCGAACTGACCACCGGCGACGTCATGGACGAGAAGGCGCCCGACGAGCCGGTGCCGATCGCGAGTCTCACGAAGCTCATGACGGCGCTGATCGCGATGAAGCGTACGCAGCCTTCCGACGTGGTCACCGTGGATCCACGAGCGGTCTTCCGTCGACGCGACTACGGCTGGAGCTCGACCATCGGACTGAAGACGGGCGAGCGCATCAGCGTGGAGAACCTGCTCTACGCCATGATGCTCGGATCCGCGAACGACGCCGCGTTGGCGCTCGCGATCCACCTGGCCGGGAGCGAGGAGGCGTTCGTCCGGCTCATGAACGCCCAGGCCCGCCGGCTCGAGATGCATCACACCGTGTTCTTCTCCTCCACCGGGCTGGATGACCGCGGCCGCTCCACCGCCCTCGATCTGCTCCGCCTGGTCCGGGTGTTGGATGCGGTTGAAGGGTTCGACCGCATCACGGCGACCAGGTTCCGGGCGATCCCGGCGCCGCAGGGCCGGGATCGCCGCATCCAGAACCGGAACGCCCTCCTCTGGCTCTACCCGGGGACCTTCGGGACCAAGACGGGTTCCACGGCTCGCGCGGGATCGTGTCTGATCGCGTCCGCCGCGCGCGGCGGACGGCGATTGGTCACGATCATCTTGGGCGCGTCACATGAGTCGTTCTCGGACGCGGCCGCGTTGCTCGCCTACGGGTTCGGTGGATTCACCCAACGGACGCTCGCCTCGGGCGGCGCCGATGAGGGAACGCTGGCGATCCGCGGGGGCACCGTGCCGGTCGTCGCGGGAGCCGCGCTGACGGCCCTGGTTCCCACGGTATCGCTCGATCACCTCCGACAGCGCATCAGTGTCGATCCTCATGCCGCCTTCCCACCTGCTCCCGGCTCCCGTATCGGGACACTCGTCGTGTCGATCCCCGGGCTCACGATCGGCTCGGTCCCGCTGCTCGTGAGCGTGGTCCCGCCCCCGCCGGCGTCACCCGGGCCATGGTGGGTGCGCGCGGGGATGTCCGTCGGCCGGTCGGTCGCCGGTGCGATCCGTGCGATCTCTTCTTGACCGCCCGCCTCCCCGTTGACCGTCCGCCCTCCCCGTCTTCGCGAGCTCCCTGGTAGCCTGCTCGCGACATGACGGAGGTCGCGAGCGTCCTGTACGGACGCGAGGACATCCGGCGCCGGGTGGAGGAGCTCGGCCGCACGATCACCGGGGACTACGTGGGGCGGGAGCCCGTGCTCCTTACGGTCCTCACGGGCGGCGCCGTGTTCCTCGCCGATCTGATCCGTGCGGTCGACCTTCCCGTCGAGACGCACTTCATGGCGATCAGCCGGTACGGGAACGCGGAGGAGTCGTTCGGGCGCGTTCAGATCCTCCTCGATGTCGAGGTCGACCTCGCCGGCCGCGATGTCGTGTTGGTCGAGGACATCGTCGACACGGGGTTGACCTCGCGCTACATGCTCTCGGTGCTGGGCGCCCGAGCCCCGGCAAGCCTGGAGATCTGCACGCTCCTCGATCGCTCCGTCAGACGGATCGTGCCGCTCGTCCCAAGCTACGTGGGCTTCGATTGCCCGGACACGTTCGTCGTGGGCTACGGTCTGGATTACCGAGAGCGGTACCGGAACCTACCGGACATCTTGCGTGTGGACGATCTGGCAGCCTTGCGATCCGACCCCGACGTGCTCGCGCCTCTGCTCACCGATGCCGCAGCCTGAACGCTGTCGCGGATGCCAGTGAGTTGCCCGTTCCGAAGGCCGTCGCTACCCTGGCTGGAGCAACCATGATCGGGCCGCCATGATCGAGATGGAGCTGACCGGCGTCCGCGTGGAGCTGCCCACCAACCAGCCCATCGTGCTGCTCAGGGAGCGCGGGGGAGAGCGGTACCTGCCGATCTGGATCGGCGCGGCGGAGGCGGCGGCGATCGCGCTGTCCCTCCAGGGGGTGGTCACCCCGAGGCCGATGACGCACGACCTCTTGAAGAACATCCTCGACGACCTCACCGTCGAGGTGCAGCGGATCGTCGTGACGGAGCTTCGCGACAGCACGTTCTACGCGACGATCGCGTTGCAACGCGGGACCGATGGCTTCGAGGTGTCCTCCCGACCGTCGGACGCGATCGCGCTCGCTGTGCGGATGTCGGTCCCGATCTTCGCGGAGGAAGGGGTCCTCGAGGAGGCCCACATCCTGATCCCGGGAGACGAAGACGAGGAGGTCGAGAAGTTCCGGGAGTTCCTGGACAACGTCAGCCCGGAGGACTTCGCGTCCTGACGTCGGCCGGGCGCGACGCGGGTCAGCTGTAGAAGAACACGGTCACCCACAGCACGCCGTCGACTCGGACCGCCCCGATCGCGACGTGACGGAACGTGCTGTGCAGGATGTTCGCCCGGTGCGGCGCCGACGCCATGAACGCGGACTCCATATCGCGAACGGTGCCGCCGGTCACGCCGACGTTCTCGCCCCAGTAGTGCCAGTTGATCCCCTTGAGGTAGAACCGAGCCGGATCCGACGTGTGGAACAGGGTGTTCGAGTTGGCCATGGCGAGCGAGTGCTTCCGAGCGAGCTGCGACATGTCCCGGTTGATCCACACGCGGTGCAGTGCATGGTTGTAGCGGCTGAGGTTGGTGGCCCTCAGCATCGCGTGCCGAGGGCGAAGGGCTCCCGTGGTCGCCCCATGGGCGCCGGACGGCAGGGCGCCGAGGAGAAGGCCACCGAGGGCGGCCACGAGCGCGATCCGTACGATCCTGGTCCTCATCTCTCCGCCTCCCCTCCAGACCGGCCGGGCCTGCTAGTCCGACCTGACTAGGAAGGTCATCGGCCGGACCATCGGCGGACTTGAGAGGCGGCGACGGACCCGAGCGAGGACGCCCGACGGCTTGACGGAACGCGGGAGGCCCCGTACGCTGCTGAATCACAACGTCGTGATTCCCGTCGGCAGTTCGGAGCGCGCCAGATGAGCGAGCAAGGGTATCGGGTCCCCGAGGTCTGTCGGATCGTCGGCATCACGTACCGACAGCTGGACTACTGGGCTCGAACCGAGCTCGTCATCCCGTCGGTCCGCGACGCAACGGGGAGCGGTTCGCAGCGGCTCTACTCGTTCCAGGACCTCGTCACGCTCCGGGTGATCAAGAACCTCCTGGATACCGGGGTCTCGCTCCAGCGGGTACGGACGGCGGTGGAACATCTCAGCCAGATGGAACGGCCGGTCGCGGCCGTGACCCTGATCTCGGCCGGCCGCGCCGTGTACGAGGCCGATTCGCCGGAGGCGGTCGTCGACCTCCTCCGGCAAGGGCAGGGGGTATTCGCGATCGCGTTGGATCGGGTATGGGAGGACGTCGAGAGCGCCCTGACGAAGGCGAAGCGTGGCTCCGGGAAGCGACGGGCCGCAGCAGGAGGGCCGTGAGCGCCGAGCCGCTCGCAACGCCCCTGCTGAAGAGCGACACCGTCCGCTTCGCGCACGCATCCGAGCGCCAGTTCGCGCGTCTGCTCGACTTCTATCAGATCCGATGGGAGTACGAGCCCACATCCTTCGACATCGGGTGGGATCGTGACGGCAACGTCGTCCAGCGGTTCACCCCGGACTTCTACCTCGTGGAGTTCGACCTCTATATCGAGATCACCACGCTGAACCAGAAGCTCGTGACGAAGAAGAACCGCAAGGTGCGTCGCCTGCGCGAGCGCTATCCGGAGATCCGGTGCAAGGTCTTCTACCAGCGCGACTACCTGTCGTTGGTGACCAAGTATGGGCTCGAGGACGCCTCGGGCTGACAACGGCGACCGGCGCGACCGCCCGTACACTCGTAGCGTGAGGTTCGCACCCCACACCGACGGCGACGTTCGCGAGATGCTCGCGACGGTCGGCGTTCCTTCGATCGACGACCTCTTCTCTCAGATCCCCGAGGACCTCCGCCTGGAGCGACCCTTGGGTCTTCCCCCTGGGGTATCGGAGCAGGAGATCCTGGCCGACCTCGCATCCCTCGCTCGTCGCGATCGGGCCGGAGAGGACCTGGTCTGTTTCGCGGGTCGCGGCGCCTACGACCATTTCGTCCCGAGCGTCGTCTGGGCGCTCGCAGGGCGCTCCGAGCTCTACACCTCCTACACGCCGTACCAACCGGAGCTTTCCCAAGGCGTCCTGCAGGCGCTCTTCGAGTTCCAGTCGATGGTGTGTGAGCTCACGGCGCTCGACGTTTCCAACGCGTCGCTCTACGACGGTGCGACGGCCCTCGTCGAGGCCGTCAACATGGCTCGCGCCGGCGGACGGTCGCGCGTCCTGGTCGCCGGAGGCGTCGACCCTCGCTACGTCGAGACGCTCCGCACGTACGGCCGGGGCTCCGGCTACGAGCCCGAGGTGCTCGCGGCTCCGGACGGCCGCAGCGCCCCACCGCGGGGGATCGACCCGGACGTCGCCGCGGTCGTGATCCAGCACCCTAACGTCCTCGGGATCTTGGAGGACGTGACGGCGTTCGGGGCACCGGCTCGCGCCGCCGGCGCCATGCTGATCCAGGTGTTCGATCCGACCTCCCTGGGGATCCTGGCGCCACCGGGCGATCTCGGAGCGGATATCGCGGTCGCCGAGGGGCAGGCGTTCGGGAACCACCTCAACTACGGCGGCCCGTACCTCGGGATGCTCGCCGCCAAGATGGAGCACGTTCGGAAGATGCCCGGTCGGATCGTGGGGGAGACGATCGACGTCGACGGGAGGGCCGGCTACGTGCTCACGCTGCAGGCTCGCGAGCAGCACATCCGCCGGGAGAGGGCGACGTCGAACATCTGCACGAACCAGACCCTGATGGCGCTCGCGGCCACGATCCACATGGCCTGGCTCGGGCCCGGAGGTCTGGCGGAGCTTGGCCGTCAGTGCTCCGCCAAGGCTTCGTACGCCTTCGAGGCGCTAACGGGCCTTGCGAGCGTGGAAGCCGCCTTCCCAGGCGAACCGTTCTTCAAGGAGTTCGCCTTGCGACTCCCCAGGTCGGCCGCCGAGGTCCGCGACGCGCTGGTCGACCGAGGGTTCCTCGCCGGCGTGCCGGCTCCCTGGGTGGACCACGAGACCCTGATCGTGGCCGTTACGGAGCGCCGGACGCGACAGGAGATCGACGCGCTCGCCACCGCGATGGAGGAGGTCTTGGCCTCGTGAGCCTCGGGGCACCGGTCCGACGCCAGGGCCCACCCGGGGAGGGGACCGTTCGGGATCTGGGCCGGCCCGGGCGTTCGGCGTGGAGCTTCCCCGACCTCGACGTCGAGCCGGCCGATATCCCGACGGCGCATCGTCGCCAGCAAGCCCCCGGGCTCCCGGAGGTGGCCGAGCGCGACCTGGTCAGGCATTACACGCGCCTGTCCCAGATGAATTACGGCGTCGACACCGGGATCTACCCTCTCGGCTCCTGCTCGATGAAGTACAACCCGAAGCTGGCCGAAGTGGCGGCGGCCGCCCCCGGCTTCGCGCGACTGCACCCCCTGCAGCCGGATGGGACGGTGCAGGGAGCCCTTGAGATGCTCTGGCGGCTCGAGGCCGCCCTGTGCGAGATCACCGGGATGACCCGCGCGACCCTTCAGCCTCCCGCGGGCGCGGCCGGGGAGCTCACCGGGCTGCTCATCATGCGCGCGCATCACACCGATCTCGGGAACCCTCGGAGCACGGTCCTGATCCCCGATTCGGCCCACGGCACCAACCCGGCGAGCGCTCGGCTCGGTGGGTACCGGGCGGTGCCCGTGCCCTCCACGAAGCGTGGACTGGTCGACGTCGATGCGCTCGCCGGCCTCGTCAACGAGGACGTCGCCGGTCTGATGCTCACGAACCCGAACACCCTCGGTCTGTTCGAGGAGGACATCGCTCGGATCACGGCGATCGTCCACGACGTCGGCGGGCTCGTTTACTACGACGGCGCGAACCTCAACGCGATCATGGGCCGGAGCCGACCCGGC
The DNA here is from genome assembly GCA_005885035.1 of Actinomycetota bacterium. Taxonomy (GTDB): domain Bacteria; phylum Actinomycetota; class UBA4738; order UBA4738; family HRBIN12; genus AC-51. The sequence continues at coordinate 5,534 of VAXZ01000011.1, read as the reverse complement.
GACATGGGCTTCGACATCGTCCACATCAACACCCACAAGACGTTCGCGACGCCCCACGGCGGCGGAGGGCCCGGCGCCGGACCCGTGGGCGTCGTCGAGCACCTCGTCCCGTACCTCCCGGTGCCGCGTGTCGAGCGGGATCCCGACGGCACGTTCCGGATGTCCGAAGACGCCCCTCGGGCGATCGGGCGGATGCATGGCTTCCACGGAAACTTCGGGGTTCTCGTCCGCGCGTACGCGTACGTGTTCTTCCACGGATCCGATGGGCTCCAGGAGGTGAGCGAGCTGGCCGTGCTGAACGCGAACTACCTCGCGTCGTCGATCGGGGAGGATTTCCCGCTCGCGTACCCGGGTTCACGGCCGATGCACGAGTTCGTCGCCACCGCCACCGGACTCGAGCGCGATGCGGGCGTGCGCGCGATGGACGTGGCGAAGCGCGTGATCGATCTCGGGTACCACCCCTCGACGGTCTACTTCCCGCTCGTCGTGGAGGAAGCGATGATGGTCGAGCCGACGGAGACCGAATCGAAGGAGACGCTGGACGGGTTCGCAGCGGCGCTGCGGCAAGCGGCGACCGAAGCTCGGTCCGATCCGAAGCTGCTGCACGAGGCACCGGTCACCACGCCGGTCCGGCGACTGGACGAGGCGCGCGCGGCGCGCCACCTCCGGCTCACCTGGCGCGCCGAGGTGTCCGGGAAGGACTGAGGGGCCGGGCGGCTCCGCCGCCCGGCCCCTCAGGGTTCACCCATCCTCCGAGGCTTACGCCTCCCGGCGCTTCCGTCCGAGCACGATCCCCAGCAGGCCGAGTGCGAGGAGCACGCCCGCGATCAGGCCGAGACGCGCCGCGTCGGAGCCAGTGAAGGCCGTGGGCGGCGGTGACGGTGGCGGGTTCTTCGCCAGGACGATCGTCACGAACGCATCGTCGTTGTCGGAGACCTGCGTGCCGAGGACGTCCGTCCCGGTGGCGGTCCCGACGTTCGTGACGATCGGGTTCCCCGCCGGCAGGACGAAGTCCTTCGTGAGGGTGACGGACTGACCGGGCTCCAACTTGGCGATGTCGCCGATGTGCCCGATCACGTCGTCGTCGACGCTCACGTTGAACAGGGTGGTGTCGCCGGTGTTCGTGACCAGGTAGGTGTACGTCACGGTGTCGCCCGGGTTGCCGCTCCGGGGGCTGACGGTCTTGACGATCGAGATCGCCGGGCAGATCACGGTCAGGGACGCGCTGGCCTGGTCGTTGGCCGTGAACTGCGCCGTGTTCGGCTCGTTGAGCGCGTCCACCGTCGCCGTGTTGTTCACCGCGCCGCAGGTGGTCGCGTCCGTCGGCGACGTGACGTGCACGGTGTGGGAAGCACCCTCGGCGAGGCTGCCGAAGTCACACGTGAGGACGCCGGCATCGATCGAGCACGGAGGCTGAGCCCCGGGTGCCAGGCCGTCGATCAGGTCGATCGTCCACTCGAGGCCGCCGTTCGTCGGCAGGGTGTCGGTCAGGGTGACGCCGTTCGCCGTCCCCGGTCCGTCGTTCCCGACCGTGATCAGGAACCCGACCGCGTCGCCACCCTCCACCACCGCTGCATCGGCGGTCTTCGTAACGGAGACGTCCGGGCAGTTCACGGTGATCGTGGCGCTGTCGGAGTCGGTCCCGTCGTTCGACGTCGTCACGCTCGCCGTGTTGTTCACGTCGCCACAGCTGCCGACGGTCGTCGGGGAGGTGATGTGCGCCGCCTTGCTCAGACCCGAGCCGAGGTCACCGAAGTCGCAGGTCAGCACGCCGCTCGTGATCGAGCAGCCGGCATCGCTGTTGGCCGCGTCGACCGACCAGTCGAGCCCGCCGTTCGTCGGCAACGTGTCCGTGACCGTGACGCCGTGGGCCGTTCCGTCGCCGTTGTTGGTGACCTCGATCGTGAACCCGATGCTGTCGCCCGCGGTCACGGTCCCTTGGTCCGGCGTCTTCGTGATCGCGATCGCGGGGCAGTTCACCGTGATCGTCGCCGTTGACAGGTTGTCACCGACGTTGGCGACCGACTCGTTCGAGGCCGCCACCACGGCGGTGTTCGAGAGCAGGCCGCAGTCCGTCGCGTCGGTGGCGCCCGTGATGTGCACGGTGCGCGTAGCACCGTCGGCGAGGTCGCCGAAGGCGCAAGTGAGGACCCCGGCGGCGATCGAACAATCCGCTGAGTCCTCGCTCCAGACGATCCCGGTCGGAAGCGTGTCCGTGAGGGTCACGTCCTTCGCGGTCCCCGGACCCTCGTTGGTCACGAGGATCGTGAACGCTGCCGTGTCGCCGGCATCGATCGTTCCCTGGTCGGCCGTCTTGAGCACGGTGACGTTCGGGCAGTCGACGGTGACCGACGCGCTATCGGAGTCGGACCCGTCGTTCGACGTGGTCACGCTCGCCGTGTTGTCGACCGCGCCGCACGTGGCGGCGGTCGTCGGGGAGGTGAGGTGCACGTGCTTGCTGGCCCCCGAGGCGAGGGTTCCGAAGTTGCAGGTCAGGACTCCGGCCGTGAGCGAGCAGCCGGAGTCGCTCCCGGCAGCGTCGATCGTCCAGTTCAGGCCTGCGTCGGTCGGAAGCGTGTCGCTGACCGTGACACCCGAGGCGGAGCCCGCCCCGCTGTTGGTCACGGTGATCAGGAACCCGATCGGGTCACCCGCGCTCACGGTGCCCTGGTCGGCGGTCTTGGTGATGCTGATCGTGGCGCAGTTCACGGTGATCGTCGCCGTGTCGGAGTTGTCCGTCTGGTCCGAGCCCTCGTTGTCCGCAGCCACGGTCGCGGTGTTCGAGAGCGTGCCGCAGTCCTGGGCATCGGTGACGCCGGAGACATGGATGGTCTTCGATGTTCCTTCGTCCAGGGTTGCGAACGTACAGGTCAGGGTGCCGGACGAGATCGAGCACCCCGTGACGGCCGGGTCGATCGACCACGCGACGCCCGCCGGCAAGGGGTCGTTCAGCGTGACGTTGTTGGCCGTGCCGGGACCGTTGTTCGTCACGACGATCGTGAACGCGGCCGTGTCGCCGGCGTTGATCGTGCCCTGGTCGGCCGTCTTGGTGACCGAGATGTTGGGCTGCACGACCGCGATGGCGCTCGGCTGGATGCTGCGGTCCTGGTTCTTGTTCGCGCTGCCGTCGAGCTGCTGCGTCCGCATGTGCCACGGTGCGCCGCTGATCGTGGCGGCGCCGTTGGCGGCTCCGCCGTTGGACTCGTTCCAGTAGGCCGACTGCGCGATGTGCGCCCCCCAGAGGAAGAACGCCCAGTCGCTCGTCGTCGTGAAGGTCACGACCATGTCGCCCTTGCCGGACGCGTGCGCCGGGACGGTGATGCCGTCGACCGTGCCGCCGTACATCGTGAGGTTCCGGCTGACGCCGGCGAAGGCGATCGCGCCGTTGACCGAGAGCCCAGGGCTGACCGCCGGCGTGAAGGGGTCACCCGGGAACGCATGGACGTCCGCAGCGCCGAGGCTGTTGGGACACTGCGATGACGCGCCCCCCGAGTTGGGGTCCGCGCACTTGTTCGGGTTCTCGGTGACGTTCCAGGTGGCCAGGAAGTCGTAGGCCTCGCTGCCTCCCGTCAAGAAGTCGTAGTTGAGGTGGATCGTGTGCTGCCCCGCCGCCAGGCCCTCGATCGCCAGGCGGAAGGGGACCACGTCGCCCTCGCCGTAGGAGGAGTTGTTCCCGTTGAGGTCGCCGTTCTGCCATCCCTGGCCCGGCTTGTTGGCGAACTGGTCGAGGTTGACGTTGAGCGACCCCGCCGCCGCGATCGTCGGTGCAGGGGCCGTGGACCCCGACGTCGAGCCCTTCGCGACGGAGCCGCTCCCGGCCTTCGACTGCCCCATGGATAGCGAGAGGCCTCCCGCCCATGCGGTCAGCCCCGCCTGGCCGAACGCAACGGAGAAAAGGAGCAACAAACAGAACAACGACGTGAAAGCGCCCCGGCGGGCGCTCCGCGTTCGACCGGTTCTTGACCGACTACCCATCTCCGAACCCCCAGCTTTCGTGGCCGCCTGCGTGGCCCATCTGACCGACATACCCGTGGGGCCGGCGGTTGACACCCATCGGGCCCACCGCGGTCCCCTGACAGAAGCTACGCCTCCTCCTCGGGGGATGCCATTGGACGAAAGCCCTGACCCCCCGCCCCCCAGGAGACGTAGTTCCTTCGGCTGTGCGGACCCGAAGTGTGGATGACGCCGCTTGGTCTGCCAAACGCGCTGGTCAGAGGTCCCAGAACGAGAGACGGACGCGTCGAGGTGGGGCCAGTCACCCGTCGCGACGTGATGAGGGAAGGGTGAGGATCCGTACGTTCATCGGGTGAGGCGACGGTTGCGCCCGCGCGACCCCACCTGAAGCGCAACGATGCCGATCGCGAGCAGGGCGATCGCAGCAGCACCCGCCCCTCCTACGTCTGAACCGGTGAAGGCCGTCCCGGCGTGGCCCGACCCGCTGCGTGTCGCGAGCACCGTGAGGCTCGTCGTCGTGCGTCCGGAAACCGGCGACCCCGACAGGTCCGTGCCCGTGGCGGTCGTCGTCTCCAAGAGCGTCTCGGGGACCCCCGAGAGCGCTCCGCCCGAGGTGAGCCGGACGGTCCCGCCCGCGCGAAGGGCGCCGATATGCCCGACGAGCCCAAGGCGGTCGTGGACGATGCTGATCCCGCGGATGACGCTGTCTCCGGTGTTCCTCAACACGAACGTGTAGGTCACGACGTCGCCTGGGTGTGCGGACGTCATGGATGTCCGGACCGCAACGAACAGGCCCGGATGGATCACGCGGATCCCGGCCGCCGTTGCGTCGTGGATCAACGTACCGTCCGGCGTCCGCGCCGTGACCTGCGCCGCGATGGCCAAGCGATCGGAGCTCTTGGCGCCGATCGTTCGCTCACAGAGGACGGACCAAACATGCCCCGGTCGGAGCGGTCCGGCGTGGCGGCGATAGGAGAGGACGCATCCGCTCGCTCGGAGCGAGAGAGCGTGAAGAGGTACCTCCCCGTCGTTCGTGACCGCGTAGACGGAACGAACGTGATCGCCGACCCGGGCAACGTGAGGACCCTGCGAACTGAGCTGGATCGACGGCGCACACAGGACACGATCCACATGTGTCGCCGAATCGTTCGCCCGGGCGGCTCCGGGCTCGTCGTTCGCCGAAACGGTGACGTGGTTGAGCATCGGTCCACAGGACCGGTTGGCGCCAACCCGGATGTCGATCGTCACCACCGCGCTGGCGCCGGGATCCAGAGCGGATCGGACGCAGATGATCGTGAACGCTGCTCGACCCTCGGTCGAGCCGACGGCCGAGCAGCTCCCGCCGTCCATCTTCGGGAGGAGGTTGATGGGCTCCACCCCGGAGGGCAGCCGGTCTGTGACGACCACGTGATGCGCGACGGCCGAGCCCGCGTTGGCTACCGTCATCGAGTACCGAACGGCGTGGCCTTTCTGGATGGGTCCGGTCGCATCGGAGGTGACATCGACCACGAGGTCGGGGGTCGCGGCGAGTACAAGCGTCGCCGTGGGGCAGTCGACCGAAGCCGAGGCGACGGCCGTGT
>VAXZ01000010.1:4380-31106 GCA_005885035.1 Actinomycetota bacterium | reverse complement strand
TTAGGGAGCATCATCCCCATCATCGGCGAGAAATTCCTTGGGGTCGGGGCACTGTTGACCGCTCAACATCTTTCTGTGTAGACCTGTCGATCCGGGCGAGCCCCGTTCGTGGCAGGGTGAGAGGCGGGAAGCGCCCGCTCATCACGAGGAGGTCCACCATGGCGCAGTATCTGTTGTCCGTCCACAGCGTCGAGGGCCAGATCGACACCCCGATGACCGACGAGGAGATGCAGGAGTCCTGGAAGCAGATCCAGGCCCTCAATGAAGAGCTGAAGTCGGCTGGCGCCTGGGTTTTTGGCGGCGCCCTGCACGAACCCGACACCGCCACCGTCGTGCGCATGTCTAACGGCGAGGTGATGACCACCGACGGGCCCTTCGCGGAGTCGAAGGAACACCTCGGAGGCTTCTACATCATCGAGGCCGACGACCTCGACGCTGCGATCGGCTGGGCTTCGAAGACGACCGCCTGCGTTATGAAGCCGATCGAGGTCCGTCCGTTCCGCCAGTCTGAGGCGTAACGACGTGCACGACATCGACGCCGCACCTCAGGTCGACGCCGCCGAGGTCGGCCGGATCTTCCGCGAAGAATCCGGCAGATCGGTGGCCACCCTGATCCGGATCTTCGGTGACATCGACGTCGCCGAAGATGCGGTGCAGGAGGCGTTCGCCCTCGCCCTGGGCAGATGGCCGGGCGACGGTCTTCCGCCCAACCCGGGCGGCTGGATCACGACGACCGCCCGCAATCGTGCCATCGACCGTCTGCGCCGAGAGTCGCGTGGGCGGCAGCTGTCGGCCGAGGTGGCACCGCTCTCGCCCGCACGTGACGATCCGGGCATACCCGAGGAGGTCGGGCCCGTGCAGGACGATCGGCTTCGCCTCATCTTCACCTGCTGCAACCCGGCGCTTGCCCCGGAAGCGCAGGTAGCACTGACCCTCCGTCTGCTGTGCGGACTGACGACCGGCGAGGTAGCCCGCGCGTTCCTGGTCGCCGAGTCGACGATGGCCCAACGCCTCGTCCGCGCCAAGCACAAGATCAAGGCGGCGCGGATCCCGTACCGCGTGCCCGAGCGTCATGAGTTGCCCGGACGCCTGCGTCCTGTGCTGGCCGTCGTCTATCTCGTCTACAACGCTGGGCTGACCAGCGCGGCCGGATCCGGTCTCTGCTCAGAGGCGATCCGACTCGCGCGGATCTTGGCGACGCTCATGCCCGATGAACCGGAGGTCGCGGGACTCTTGGCGCTGTTGCTCCTCACCGAGGCCCGTCGCGCGACACGAACGGCGCCCGATGGATCGCTCGTGGTGCTCGGAGAACAAGACCGCACCCGATGGGATCGGGCCATGATCGAAGAGGGTCAAGCGATCGTCCGCCGCTGCCTCCTCCGCGATCGGCCCGGCGCGTATCAGCTCCAGGCCGCGATCAACGCCGTGCATGCGGACGCTTCGACCGTCGAGCAGACGGACTGGTCGCAGATCGTCACCCTGTACGACCAGTTGCTCGCGGTCGCCCCGACGCCGGTCGTTGCCCTGAACCGTGCCATCGCCATCGGCGAGGTGCAGGGCCCCGCTGCTGCACTGGCCCTCGTCGATGAGTTGGACCTGGACAACTACCACGCGTTCCACGCGACGCGAGCCGATCTGCTTCGCCGGCTGGGCCGGAGCAGCGAGGCCGCGTCCGCCTACGAGCGTGCTGCCGCCCTGGCACCGACGGACGCGGAGAGGGACTTCCTCAGTCGAGGTGGCCGCGCTCCGCAGTGAGCGCAACGGTGACGTCCTTGCGCCGGTCGGGCGCGACGGTTCACGATGCGGCCGTGGACCTGCCGCAGACCTCATTTCCTGACGACGTTCGACTCCCCGGCCTCGGCCATCACCTGCGCGCGCGCCGTGATCGGGTCGATGCGCGAGATCGGAGTGGACCTCCGGATCGGCCTGCACACCGGGGAATGCGACATCGTGGGGAGCGAGCTCCGCGGCATCGCCGTTCACATCGGTGCCAGGGTCGCGTCGCAGGCCGCAGCGGGCGAGATCCTCGCGTCGCAGACCGTGAAGGATCTGGTGGCCGGCTCAGCGATCGAGTTCCAGGACCGGGGCTCGCACGAACAAGGCGTCCCCGGCGACTGGCGCCTCTACTCGGTCGTCTGAGAAGCCATCATCCGGTGATGAGGCTCGGTCGACGCCTATCCGCCGGATCCTTCGAGGAGCCGCTTCAAGTTGGTGAGGAAGCCCTGGTTGCTCTTCGCGATCATCCGCTTGATCATCGGAGTCATGAGGCGCATGGGCCCGCTCGGCTCCAGCTCAACGCGTCGCGTGACGCGGGTTCCGTTCGCATCCGGCTCGCAGATGTTGGTCACCGTCGGCGCCATCTTCCCCATCTGGCCGCGGAACTCGATCAACGTCGCCGGCTCGAAGCGTGAGACGGTCATCGTGCCCTCGGACACACCCATCGACGGTTTGACCTTGACGTCGAACACCGTGCCCGGCCCGACGACGTCCGTCGACGATCGCACCTCCAGGACGTCGGTGTGCCACGAAGGATCGTTCCGAACATCTGCGATGTAGGCGAACACTTCTCCTTGCGGACGCGCGATCGAGATCTCTTCCTCCACCTTCATCCCGCGTCTCCTTTCAGCCGCGCTCTTTGCCGGTGAAGTATGCGCCAGCCGGTGGCCGCTCGCCGAAGGACCCGGTCGCCACCGCGGAAGGGAAGCGGCCCAAGGGACACCGCCCCACCCTGTTCGCGATCCCGGCGTAGCAGCTCCTGACGGTCTACCCGACGGCAGGGTGCACGACCGTCAGCCGCTACAACAACTTCAACAGCCGCGACGTCGCCAACCCCTGCCCCGTCGGCTAGCACGGGAGCGGGGATAACGGTGGGGCGGCCCCGCGGAGCGGGGCCGCCCCACCGTACGCACAGCCCACCGCGATTCGACCCCGATCCGGTCGGCTGCCATGCTCGGCTCGTGAGTGAGCGGGGACATGTCTTCCGCACGGTCATGACCGACCCGAACCTGCGCCGGGTCGAGTTGGCGTTCCTCGGGTTCAACATGACCGAGTTCGCGACGTGGATCGCGATCCTCGTCTACGCGTTCGAACGCGGCGGGGCGGCGGAGGCGGGGGTGGTGGCGGTGATCCTGCTCATCCCCTCGGCGATCGTCGCCCCGTTCGCCGCCTACACCGGCGACCGTTTCCGACGCGACCGTGTGCTGCTGATCGACTACCTGGTGCAGGGCGTCGCGATCGGTGCGACGGCGGTGACGCTGTTCGTGGACGCGGCTCCATGGATCGTCTACGCCACCGCGACGATCGCCTCGATCAGCATCACCTTCATCCGGCCGGCGCAGAACTCGCTCGTCCCTGCGCTCACGGAGACACCGGACGACCTCACCGCGACGAACGTCGTGACGGGCGTGGTCGAGGGCTCAGGCAAGATGCTTGGCCCGCTTGCCGCCGGTGTGCTCCTCGGACTGTCGGGACCCGACGCGGTCTTCGCGGTCTTCGCAGGTGTCAGCCTGCTCGGCGCGATGTTGGTATGGGGGGTCCGGGCCGACCCGTCGGCGGTCACCCCTCCGGGCCGGGTGGACGCGAGCGATATCTGGCGGGAGACCCTTGCGGGCTTCACGACGCTCGCCCGAGAGCGGGAGCCCCGCCTGGTCGTCCTCCTGCTCGCCTCCAGCGATATCGTGGTCGGAGCGCTCGACGTCCTGTTCGTCGCTACGGCGATCGACCTCCTCGGCATCGGTCGAAGCGGCGCTGGCTATCTCAGCGCCGCGTTCGGCGCCGGCGCCGTCCTCGGCGCCACCGCCACCGTGGTGCTCGTCGGGCGGAGGCGGCTCACTCCACCGTTGGCCGCCGGCGCGGTCGTCTTCGGGGTCCCCATCGGCCTGGTGGCGGTCACGCCCTCAGCCGTGAGCGCTCCGATCCTGTTCGCGATCGCGGGAGGTGGGCGCACCCTCGGAGATGTCGCGGGTCGCACGCTGCTCCAACGCATCTCCCCGAACGAGGTGCTCTCGCGTGTGTTCGGGGTGCTCGAGGGACTCAGCATGCTCGCGCTCGCGGTCGGATCCATCGGCGCCGCCGTCCTCATCCAGGTGTTCGGCGTACAAACTGCGCTCGTCGTGATCGGTGCTTTCCTGCCGATCGTGATCTTGGTCTTGTCGAGTCAGTTGCTTTCGATCGACCGGCGGGCCGCAGCGCCGGACGCGGAAGCACTTGCCCTCGTTCGGAAGATCCCCTTCTTCGCGCCGCTCCCTGCTCCCGCGATGGAACGCGTGATGACGAACATGACCCCCGTGCAGGTCGGGCCCGACGAGGTCCTGATACGAGAGGGAGATGTCGGCGACCTCTTCTACGTGATCGTCGATGGAGAGGTGGAGGTGACCAGTCGGGGCAAGCACCTGGGCACCCTTGGACCGGGTGCGTACGTTGGGGAGATCGCGCTCCTGCGCGACGTCCCGAGGACCGCCACGGTCGTCGCCAGGACGCCGCTGCGCCTGCTCGCGCTGCACCGCGAGCCGTTCCTGCTCGCGGTGACGGGGCATCCACAGAGCGTCCGGGCAGCACACGCGGTCGCGGATTCACGACTGCGCTAGCTCGCCCCCGGCCCCCGGCCCGAGCGATCCTCAGGCCGATGGCTCTTCGCCCCAGAACCGTTTGAGCGCGGCGGAGCTCAGCCGAGGTTTCGCGCCGACGCCGATCCGGGGACCTGCGAGCTCGAGCGCAATCAGGGCGGCACCCACCACGGGCGGGATCTCGAGCAGCTCCAGATGGGCGCCCGGCGCCGCGCGGCGCGCCTCCAGCTCGAGCTGGTCCAGCAGGTAGCGGTTCGGGGTCCGGAAGAGGTTCCCCGAGCACACCACGTCGAACTCGAGGTCGCGCATGCCGAGGCGGGTCGCGACGAGACCGGCTGCCTCCCCGAGCGCCTGCCCGATCCGTTCCAGGATCGACCGCGCCACGAGGTCGCCGCGCTCCGTCGCCTCGAGCACGAGTGGCGTGAGGATCTGGACCTCGGGCGAGCGGATCCGCGGATCCTCCCGGCAGAGGCGTTCGAGCAGCGCGGCGACGGACTCAGCGCCGAGATGCTCGCACAGCATCTCGGACAGGGCGGTGGAGGGGCCGCGCCCCGTGTACTGGTCGGCCACGGCGCGAACGGCCAGCTCCGACACGTCGAACTCATCGCCGAAGTCGCCGAAGATCGCGCCCTCCCCCAGGGTGCGGAACTCCTCCCCGGCTGGGTTCCGACCGGCGGCGACGGTCCCGGTGCCCGCGACGACGACAACGCCCCAGGGCTGAACGGTGCCGGCGCGAAGCGCCACGAAGGCGTCGTTCAGGATCCGGCAGGGTCCGCCGAACCCAAGCGGCCGGATCACTCCGAGGAGCCGATCGACGTCAGACGGCCAGTCCACACCCGCCAGGCCGAACACGGAGGCCTCGATCGCTCCGCGCGCGATGCCCGCGTTCGCGAGCGCGCCGTCGGCGGCTTCAGCGATCGCGTCACGAGCGACGTCGACCCCGGCCATCTCCCAATTCGACGGCCCCGCCGCTGCGGCTCCGAGCAATGCCCCGAACGCATCGACGATGACCGCGTAGGTCTTGCGTCCACCCCCGTCGACGCCCAGGACGGTAGTCACGCGTCCTGACGCGCCGATGCGTAGGCACGCTCCACGACCTCCATCACCACGCGGCCGTCGCTCCCCGAAGGCGTGGGAGCCCTCCCCTGTTCGACCGCGCTCAGGAACTCATGCATCTGGGCTGTGTACATCGATTGGGGAGCATGATCGTGATCCCCGCTCGGTTGCTCACGCGGGAAGATCCGGGCGTATCCCTTCGTCCCGTAGACCTCCGTGTCGGCCTCCATCCCCTCCGTGTGGGGATGCCACCAGCCCGATTCGACGACGCTGTTCGTTCGGTTGGACCACCCGATCAGCACGATGCCGTCGTCATCGACGGTGTACGGGCCGTACCGCGTCCCGATCGCAGCGCAGACCCGCTCGGGCGTCGGGTCGCCCAGGAGGAACCGCGCCGTGTCGATCGCGTGCACGCCCATGTCCACGAGGGCGCCCCCGCCGGAGAGCGCGGGATCGACGAACCAGCCCTTCGGGCCCCAGCCGGCATGGACGCCGTATCCGCGGGTCTTGACGACCTCGCCGAGCTCTCCGGAGGCGATCCGGTCCCGCATCGCGATCACGTCGGGGTGGAACCGCCAACACTGGGCGACCATCAGGGAGGCGCTTCCGCGATGGGAAGCTTCGATCATCGCGTCGCATCCCTCGACGGAGACCGCCATCGGCTTCTCGACCAGCACGTGCTTGCCGGCTTCGAGGAAGGCGACGGCTTGCTCGGCGTGGAGCGCGTTCGGCGTGGCGACGATCGCTGCCTGGATCGCGTCATCCTCCGTCAGGGAGCGCCAATCCGTGGTCACGCGCGGGATCGCGTACCGCTCGGCCAGCGCTCGGGCGCTCTGCTCGTGGTGGTTCGCCACCGCGGCGAGCTCCGCGTCCGGGTAATCCTGGATCCCGCGCGCGTGGAAGTCCTGGATCCAGCCGGACCCGATCAGCGCCACCCGCACGGGGCTCAGCCTTTCACACCGGTCAGGGTGACGCCTTCGATGAACGCCTTCTGTGCGATCAGGAACAGGATGATCACTGGGAGCATGAACACCACCGACGCGGCCATCTGCTGGTTCCACAGAACCCCACGGTGGATCGTGGTGAACTGCTGCAGTCCGACCGAGAGCGTCCAGATCTTGTCGTTGTTCAGCGAATAGATCAGAGGTCCGAAGAAGTCGTTCCAGGCATAGAGGAACTCGAACAAGCCCACCGCCGCGATCGCCGGCTTCGCAACCCGGACGACGACGTGCCACATGATCTGGAACTCGTTCGCGCCGTCCACCCGTGCGGCGTCCACGAGCTCGCTCGGGATCGTCAGGAAGAACTGCCGAAGCAGGAAGATCGAGAACGCGTCGCCGAGGAACGCGGGAACGATGAGCGGTTTGAGCGACCCGATCCACCCGAGGTGCTTGAAGAGGAGGAACAACGGGACGATCGTGACCTGGCTCGGCAGCATCATCGTGGAGATCACCAGCAGGAAGACCGCCCGTTGTCCCCGCCACTTGATGACCGACAGCGCATACGCGACCGGCACCGAAGAGCGGACGACGCCGACGGTCGCCAAGCCCGCGTAGACGAACGTGTTCCAGCCGTACCGGAGGATCGGCTCCTCCTGGAAGATGTCGACGTAGTTCCGCCACTGGAACGGGTGCGGGATCAGATCGTGCGTTAGTGCCTGCTGTTGTGACATCAGCGAGGTCGTCACAACGAAGAAGAGCGGCAGGATGAAGGCGGCCGCAAGCGCGATCGCCACCGAGTGATTCGCGACCGCGGCCAGGAAGGACCTGCGTCGGGCCTCGGCGGTGCGCTGGCGCGCCCGGGGCGCCACGGTCGCGACGGCGGCCCCACTCACCGGAACCCTCCCTGATAGAAGACCCACCGGTTCGAGGACTTGATCAGGATGAGCGTGCACGCCATCACGACGACGAACAGCATCCAGGCCATCGCCGATGCGTAGCCCAGATGGAACGCTTCGAAGCCCTGCTGGTACAACCAGATCGTGTAGAAGAGCGTCGACCCCTGTGGTGAGCCCAGAGCGCTGCTCGAGCCGCCGGCGGCGCTGCCGACGCTGGCCCCCACGACGTAGGCCTCGGTGAAGTACTGGAACCCGTAGATCACGCCGATCACCGCGGTGAAGAAGATCACCGGGCTGATCATGGGCAGCGTGATCCGCCGGAACTTCTGCCATTCGTTCGCGCCCTCGATGTCGGCCGCCTCGTACAGGTGCGCGGGAACGTCGAGCAACGCTGCCAGGAAGATGATCATCGTGCTGCCGATGCCCCAGAGCCCGATCACGACGAGCCCCGGTTTGGACCACTGGGCGTTGAAGAACCACAAGGGCTGCGGGAGGTGGAAGAACCCGAGGACGTGATCGATCGGACCACCCGCGTTGAGGAGGAATAGGAAGGCGACCGCTGCCGCCACCGCGGGCACCATCGTCGGCAGGAAGAAGGCCGTTCGGTAGAACGCACGCCCTCGACGCGGTTTCGTCAGGACGTACGCCGAGCCGAGTTGAAGAGACCGACCCAGCGAGGTGCAACCTTCCCGCCGTCGTACTTGGTGAACGAGTAGTACAGGCTCGCGAGCATCGGATACACGTAGAGGATCAGGAACCCGACGATCCACGGCGACATGAACGCCGCGACCGTGAGGTATCGGCGGCGGGTGCGGCGGCGGCGTCCCGGCGCCGCACCCGCCGCTCGCGCAGCAGTGATGTCGGTCTTCGTGCTCACCCCAGTTGCAGCTGTTGATCGATCTGGTTCGCCAGAGCTTGCAGTCCGCCCTGCAGGTCGGTCACCCCGCCCGATTCCCATTTGTCGATGAACGAATCCCACAGATCGGCATCGGTGGACCCGATCGGCGTGAGCGGCTTGAACGCCGAGTGCTCGTTCCCGAAGATCTGGAGGAAGACCTTGAAGTGCTCGTCGCTGTTGAGCCCGGGGTCCTTGAGCGACTCGAACGTGGTCGGGACGTTCTTGAGGATCGTTGCCCGGCGCCGTAGAGGTCTGGGGTGTCGTCCGCGACCGGGAACGGGGCGGTCCCGTAGTTCACGTTCGACCCGTCATCGGCGATGAACGCGTTGCGCCATTCGCCGTCCATCATCATCGCGACCTGCTCGGTCTCGAAGCCGTGGGCGCTCGACCACTCCGAGTCGGGGCCGCCGAGCTTGGAGAAGAACTCCTGCAGCTTGTGGTAGCCGTCGGAGCCGTAGACATCGGCGATGAAGCCCTCCTCCCATTGCAGCAGGTTCGCCCAGCTCGGATCCGACGCGAAAGCGGAGTTCCCGTTCTGGTCGTACCAGATGCCACCGCTGTAGTCGCCGTTGTAGAGCTGCGTGCTCTCGTAGAAGGACTGCAGCGGGACGTAACCGGCCACCTTGATCGAGCCGTCGGGGTTGAACACCGTGAGCTTCTTCGCGTCGGTCTGGAGCTCCGACAGCGTCTTCGGGACGCCCGTGATGCCCGCCTTGGCGAACATGTCCTTGTTGTAATAGAGGCCGTACGCGTCCGAGAGCACCGGCAGCGAGCATTGGTCCCCGTTGTAGCTGGTGTACCGGAGCGCGGCGTCGGGGACGGTGGCTGCGAGATCGATGTTGTCGTTCTGGAGGTACGTGGCGAGATCCTTGTAGGTATTGCTCGAACAGAACTTCGCGACGTTGTCGGGACCCGAGGTGATCGCCATGTCCGGCGCGGTGTCAGAGTTGACCGCGCGGAAGATGTCTTGATCCGACTTCCCGCCCGTGTGCTGGATCGAGATCCACGGATACTTCTGATGGAAATCCTGGAGCACCTCGCAGTACTTCTTGAACTCCCCGCCGCTGTAGAAGCTCCAGAGGTTGATCGTCACCGGCTGCTCGCCACTCGGGCCGGCGCTCGCGCTACCGACCGCCAACCCCTTGGTGGTGCATGCCGCCGGGGTCAGCGACCGAGCCGCCGACGGCTGGAGCCCGGCGGTGCTGCTGGACGAACACGCAGACGCGACGAGCCCTGCGACCGCCACGACCATCAACAACCGTCTCATGTCGTTCCTCCTCGCATGTCCCGTCCGACCGACTCATACCGCTACCCGCCGTCCCCCGTCCATCCGCGAGAACAGACGATCCTGCGCCGCCTCGAGCGCCAGCGACACGGCGCCCATCAGCTCCGCCTCCTCCCCCAACGACGAGACCTCGATCCGCGGCCGGAACGGCGACAGCGCACGGAGCTCCCGCTCCAGCGACTCGCGGAGCAGGTCCGCGTTGCGGCCTATCCCGCCGCCGAGGATCACCAGGGCCGGGTCGAGCACCGGCACGATCGCGGCGATCCCGAGCGCGATCCCTTCGGCGACCGACGCGACGGCGTGCCGAGCCTTCTGGTCACCGTTGCGGGCGGCCTCGAACACCTCGGCGGCCGTCGTCGAGCCGCGGACACCCGCGCGTCTCGCGGCCGAAAGCACCCCGTCGGCGCCGATCGCCGTTTCCAGGGCGCCACGCCGGCGATTGGCCTTGTCGTGCGGATCGGCCGTCGCGAGGGGCAGGTAGGCCACCTCTCCGGCCGCGCCGTTCGCTCCCTTGTAGAGCTCCCCGCGCATCACGATCCCGAGGCCCACACCCGTTCCTACGTGGAAGTAGACGAAATCGTCGACGTCGCGCCCAAGTCCTCGCCACCGCTCGCCCAGGGCGGCGAGGTTCACGTCGTTCTCGAACACGACCGAGGTGGCGAGCTCCCGCCGGATCTCGTCCAGGACGCCCTCGCGCGTCCAGCCGGGCAGGTTATGGGCGAGCAGGGGATGTCCGGCCGAACCGAACACGCCCGGGCTGCCCACGGCCGCCACCGTGACCCGACGCCACCCGATGCCGGCCGACTCGGCGGCGGCGCGAGCGACGGAGCCGATCGTGGTGATCAGTGTCCGCGCGCTCCGGGCCCGCGCGGCCGCCCGCCGCTGAGCCACGATCTTCCCGGTGAGGTCGGCGACGGCGGCCCGGACGTACTCCCGCCCCACATCGATCCCGACCACCCACCCCGCGGCCGGGTTCAACTCGTAGAGCAGCGCCGTCGGACCCTTGCCGCCGGAGGTCCGGCCGGCCTCACGGACCAGGCGGGCACGTTCGAGGGTCGAGAGCGCTTGGGAGACCGTCGGCTTCGAAAGGCCTGTCTCCCGGGCGATCTGTGCACGGGAGAGGGGGCCGGACCCCCGGATCCGCTCGAGCACCGTGCGTTCGTTGATGGCGCGGAGCAGGCTTGGCGTCCCGGTCGCGTACGTCTGGGTCCCGCCCGTGATGTCGGCTCCCTCGGTGAGACGGTCAGATCAGTCAGGAAACTTTCCTAACGAACCGAGGGGATGCTAGCCTCGCGTCGTGGGGGCGGTCAAGGCTCCCGCGAGCAGATCGACCGACAACGAAGGAGCCGGACCGATGACAGAGCTCGCGATCGCCGGCGGCGTCCCCGTCCGCGCGGAGCCGTACCCGGAGTGGCCACACGGCGACGACGAGGACGTCGCCGCCGTGGAGGAGGTGGTCCGGGGCGGCCGATGGGGCGGGTTCCCCGAGCCCGGCCCGAAAGCCGCAGCGTTCGAGGAAGCCTTCGCCGCATACCAAGGCGCTCGGTACGGGGTGTTGATGTCCAACGGGACCGTGACGATGGAGGTGGCCCTCAAGGCGCTCGGGATCGGCTGGGGAGACGAGGTGATCATCCCCGCGCTCACGTTCGCCGCCACGGTGTACGCGCCGATCGCGGCGGGTGCGCTTCCCGTGATCGTCGATGTGACGCCGGAGACCTGGACGATCGACCCGGCGCTCGTGGAGGCCGCGATCACCCCTCGGACCCGCGCGATCATCCCCGTGCATCTCGGGCACCAGATGGCGGATATGGATCGGCTGATGGAGATCGCTCGAAGCCACTCGCTCTCGGTGGTCGAGGATTGCGCTCACGCGCACGGGCAGCGTTGGAACGGCGAGGGCGCTGGGTGCATCGGCGACTTCGGCTCCTTCAGCCACCAGTCGTCGAAGATCATGACGGCCGGCGAAGGGGGCTCGTTGCTCGCGAACGACGAGCGCCTTGCCCGGCTCGCCCACTCGATCATCGATTGCGGCCGCCCGAAGGACGACGCGGAGAAGGAGTACACGTTCGGCGCGAACTACCGGCTCGGTGAGCTCCAAGCCGCGCTCCTGCTGGTCGCGATGCGACGGTTCCCCGAGCAGCAAGCCCAGCGCGCCGAGCTCGGCTCGTACTTCGAAGGGTTGGCCGCGCAGGTGCCCGGGGTCCGAGTCATGCCGCACGACTCCAGGATCACCCGCTGGAGCTTCTACCGCTACGTCCTCGCGATCGAACCCGAGCTGTTCGCCGGCCGGACCAATCAGGTCGTCTGCGACGCACTCGAGGCCGAGGGGGTCGGAGCGTGGACGGGGTACGAGCCGATGTCCAACTACGACCTGTTCCAGCCGTCGCTCTCGCGACTCCCGGTAGCCGTGGAGCATGCCGCGCGGTTGGATCCGTCCGCGATGTCGTTCCCGGTCGCCGAGGCGGCCGGCCTCCGCGCATCCGTCTACATCGATGAGAACGTTTTCCGCTCTGATCGCGCGGGCGTCGAGCAGGCGGTCGAGGCGCTCGCGAAGATCCAACGCAACGCTCCCGAGCTCCCCGGGGCCAGTTAGTCCGCGAAGAACCGGGGCAGATGCGCGCGGTTCGCGTCCAGGACCGCATCGAGCATGGGGGCGGCGCGATCCACGTCGCCCACGAGCGGGTTCGTGACGAGCGCTTTGAGCGCCGTGGTGGGGGACCCCGTGAGCGCGGCCTCGATCGTCAGGCGCTCGTAGGCTTTCGCGTGTTGCACCAGGCCGAGCATCTCCGGCGCGAGCGGGTCGGTCGGCTGCGCGAACGCGCCTGCACGGTCCACCCGGCACGTGAGCTCCAGCACGTCGCCGTCGGGCATGTTCGGGATCGCCCCCTCGTTCAGCACGTTGACGACCTGCTCGTCGAGCGAACCGGCGTGGAGCGAGGCGACGAGAGCCGCGGCGGCGTCCGAGTACCAGGCCCCCCCGCGTTCCTCGAGGAGCTTCGGTTTCGTGTGGAGCGCCGGGTCGCGGTAGAGCTCCAGCAACCCGGCCTCGATCTCGAGAACCTCCTCGGCGCGCGTGCGATGCGTCCGTTGGTGTTCCAGGACCTCGCTCGTACGGTAGTAGTAGCGCAGGTATGAACTCGGGATGGCCCCCAGGGCGCGGACGAGCTCGATCGGCGCGGCCTCGGTGAGCTCCTCGGGAGCCTCGGCGAGCAGCTCGGGTAACCGGTCAACGCCGTCGACGAGCACGGCGCGTACCCATGAGAGGTGGTTGAGCCCGACGTGGTCCAGCCGGATGTGGGATGGCTCAACCTCGAAGCGCCTCGCGAGCTCGCGCTGGACGCCGATCGCGACGTTGCATAGGCCGCACGCACGATGACCCTGGTCGAGCAGGGCCTGCGTCACGAGCCCCGTGGGGTTGGTGAAATCGACGACCCATGCGTCGGGAGCCCCGATCTGCGCCGTCCGCTCGGCGATCTCGAGCACGACGGGCACGGTTCGGAGCGCCTTGGCGAAGCCTCCGGGCCCGGTGGTCTCCTGGCCGATGAAGCCGAACCGGAGTGGGATCGTCTCGTCGAAGAACCGCGCCTGGTTCCCGCCGACGCGGAGCTGCACGATCACGAAGTTCGCTCCCTCGAGCGCCTCGGTCATCTGGTCGGTCAACCGGACCGAGCCGGCCCACCCCGCCGCTCGCACCATGCGCTCCGCGAGCGCGCCGACGATCGAGAGCCGCTCCGGATCGATGTCCAGAAGGACGAGCTCGTCGACCGGAAGGCGGTCGGTGCGCTTGACGAACCCCTCCACGAGCTCCGGCGTGTACGTACTGCCGCCGCCGACCACCGCCACCTTCACACCCATGCGCCGGGCATCGTACACTCCGGCCCATGAAATCGTTAGGAAACTTTCCTGACCCATTCATCGCGGAGATCGCCGGCCAGCCCGAGGCGCTCCGGCGGGCAGGGAACGGGGCGATCGAGCAGGCCGAGGCGCTGGAAGCGGCCGTGGCTCCGGCCCGTCGGGGCCACATCGTCCTGTCGGGTATGGGGAGCTCCTACGACGCTTGTTATCCGGCGGTGACGACGCTCGCCGCCCTGGGCGTACCGACGCTGATGCTCGACGCGGCCGAACTCCTGCATTTCCGGCTCCCTATCCTTCAGGACGAGGATCTCCTGGTGCTGGTCAGTCAGTCCGGCGAGAGTGCTGAGACCGTCGGCGTCGCCCGCGCCCTCCGCGGAGCGGGACGGTCCACGACGATCGCGTGCGTCACGAACGGGGTCGGCAACACGCTCGCCTCGCTCGCCGACGTCGCGCTCGACACGCGCGCGGGGGAAGAGACCGGACCGTCCACGATGACGTTCGTCTGCGCGCTCGCGCTGCTGGGTGCGCTCGCCCGCACGATCGCCGGCGCCACCGCGCACGACGCGGCCTCGTCGATCGCGCGGGAAGCGGGGCGCACGGCCGAGGCAGTCGCCGCGCTCGTCGCCGATCGGGCGCTCCCCGACCGCCTCGTGAGCTGGCACGGCGGCCGCGCGACGACCGTCATCTTGGGTCGAGGCGCCGCCCGCGCGGCCGCCGAGATGGGTGCGCTCACGATCAAAGAGGCGGCCGGGATGCCGGTGGAATCACTCCAGGCGGCGCAGTTCCGCCACGGGCCGCTCGAGCTGGCCGGTCCGGACCTGGCGGCGATCGTGCTCGCCACGGAGCCCGAGACCGCCGAGCTCGATCGGGATCTCGCCGCGGACCTCGCGAAGCTGGGCGCGGCCGTCCTGCTCGTGACGACCGTCACGCCGGCTCCCAGCGACACGCTGTCGATCGCGATCGGATCCCTCGATCGACTGCTCAGCCCCGCGGCGGCCGTCGTGCCGGCGCAGCTCCTGGCATGGCGACTCTCCGTGACGAGCGGCCGGATCCCCGGCTCCTACGTCCATGCGTCGAAGGTAACGACACGTGAGTGAGCCCGGGAGTGTCGCGTTGACGTTCGATGCGGAGCATCCCGACCGCTCCTGGTGCCCGCCCGGAGCAGCCGAGCGGATCCTCGACGTGCTCGCGGGCGCGGGCATCCGCGCGACCTTCTTCATCCAGGGCCGATGGGCCGAGGCGTATCCCGGAACCGCCCGTCGCATCGCGGACGAAGGTCATCTGGTCGGCAATCACTCGCACCATCACGCGAGGATGCCGCTGCTCCTGGACCGCGGGCTCCGGGAGGATGTGGACACGGCCCGCGGAGCGATCATCCAAGCGACCGGCCGGGATCCGCGGCCGTGGTTCCGGTGTCCGTGGGGAACGGGTGCGGACGATCCTCGCGTGCTCGCCGCGCTCGCCGCAGCCGGGTACCGGCACGTCGGGTGGCACGTGGAGGTCGAGGACTGGGAACCCACACGGTCGCCGCAGGCGATCGCGGACGATGCGATCGAGGGGATCCGACGCCACGGCGACGGGACCGTGCTGTTGCTCCACACGTGGCCCGGAGGGACGGTCGAGGCGCTGCAGCGGGTCCTCGACGACCTGCCGGATGGGACCGCCTTCATCACGGTCGATGCACTGGCGGAGGTGCCATGACGAGGGCGGCGGTCCTCGCGGTCGACGGCGGTGGCAGCAAGGTCGACGCTGTGCTCATGCGCCGTGATGGGAGGGTGCTCGGCGCGGCGCGGATCGCGACCGGCGCGGCCTCCGAGGGCGTTCCAGGGGAGGATGACCACATGCGCCCGATCCTGGAGGCGACGCGCGCGGCCGCGCGCGTCGCCGGACGCGACCCGGCGGCCGCGCCCCTCGCCGATCTGGGCGTCTTCTGCCTCTCGGGTGCGGACCTCCCTGTCGATGATCGGAGGATCGTGCGATGGCTGCGCCGACACAGCCTCGCAGCGGAGGACCTGGTCCGCAACGACAGTTTCGCCGTCCTCCGCGCGGGAACGGAGCGCTCGTGGGGGGTCGGGGTGGTGTGCGGCTTCGGAACCAACTGCTCGGGCGTGGCTCCCAACGGTCGGGTCACGCGGTTCCCGGCGATCGGTCCGGTGAGCGGGGATTTCGGTGGGGGGATCGAGCTCGGCACCCTCTCGTTGTGGCACGCGATCCGCGCCGAGGACGGCCGCGGCGAACCGACGATCCTCCGAAGCCTCGTGCCGATCCATTTCGGCATGCGCCGTCCCAGCCAGGTCATGGAGGCGCTCTACCTGGGGACGCTCGGTGAGCACCGGCTCACCGAGCTCACGCCGGTCCTGTTCCGCGCCGCCCGGAGGAACGATCGCATCGCACGAGAGGTCGTATGGCGCCAAGCCGACGAGATCGTCGCGATGGCGACCGTGGCGATCCGCCGGCTCCGGATGCAGAAGCTCGACGTGGATGTCGTTCTGGGCGGCGGCGTCTTCCAGAGCGGCTGGCAGCCTTTCCTCGAGCGGATCGAAGCGGGTGTCCGAGCGTTCGCGCCCGACGCGCGCGTGCTGGTGCTGGACGCGCCGCCGGTGGTCGGGGCCGCGTTGATCGGGCTCGACAACATCGGCGCGCGTGAAGCGGCGTATCGGCGGGTGCGTGAGAGCTTGACGCACGAACGGTTGACGGCGAAGACTGCCGCCGGGCGCGGCTCGCGGACCCGACGCGAGGCGCCTCGAGCACGTCGACGAGGGGAGTCCTGATGTCGAGGATCGTCTTGGATCGGATCAGCAAGCTCTTCGGCGACGACGTCGTCGCCGTCGACGACGTCTCACTCGAGATCGCGGACGGCGAATTCATGGTCCTCGTGGGCCCCTCCGGGTGCGGGAAGTCGACGATCCTGCGGATGATCGCGGGCCTCGAGGACGTTACGGCCGGAGAGATCCTGATCGGCGACCGGCAGGTCACCGACCTGGAGCCGAAGGCGAGAGACATCGCGATGGTGTTCCAGAGCTACGCGTTGTACCCGCACATGACCGTCGAGCAGAACCTCGCGTTCGGGCTGAAGCTTCGGAAGACCCCCAAGGGGGAGCTCAAAAGGCGTGTGTTCGATGCCGCGAGGATCCTCGGGCTCCTGCCGTTGCTACAGCGCAGACCGGCGGAGCTCTCCGGCGGACAACGGCAACGCGTCGCGATGGGTCGCGCGATGGTGCGCGAACCCCAAGCCTTCCTGATGGACGAACCGCTGTCCAACCTCGACGCGAAGCTCCGTGTGCAGATGCGAGGACAACTCATGCTGCTGCACGAGCGTCTCAAGACCACCACCGTCTACGTGACGCACGATCAGGTCGAGGCGATGACGCTCGGCGAGCGCGTGGCGGTGCTCCGCGACGGGGTCCTGCAACAGGTGGACACGCCGCAAGAGCTCTACCGCCACCCCATGAACCTGTTCGTGGCGGCGTTCATCGGTTCGCCGCCGATGAACCTGGTCGGATCGAGGGTTCGTGCCGGACGGCTGGAGTTCGGTGGTTGGGACCTCCCGAGCGGCGACGGGGTGGACCTCTCAGCGTACGAGGGCAAGAGCGTGATCCTGGGCGTCCGTCCCTCCGACATGGAGGATGCGAGCGTCTGGCGCGATGAGTCGCTCCCCACGATCGACGTCACCGCCCAGGTGACGGAGGAGCTCGGGTCCGAGGTCAACGTCCTGTTCGAGGTGGACGAGCCGCCGGTCACGGCGGAGGAGATCCGGGCCGCGACCGTCGAGGACGGAGACGATGAGTTGCTCCTCGGGGCGGAGGCGGCGAAGTGCATCTTCTGCGCGAGCGTCGATGCGCGGACGACGGTGAAGCCGGGTGGGTCCATCACGCTGTCCCTCGACCCCTCGCGGTTCCACTATTTCGATCCTTCGACCGGTCGCGCCGTCGAGGCCACCCGCGCGGAAGCCTCGGTCTGAGCAGGCGCCTCAGGCGCCGAGCGCAGGGTCGCCGGTGGCGACGTCCAGCGGCAGCCAGCACTCCACGGTCGTTCCCTCGCCGGGTGCGCTGAGGATCCGGGCCCAGCCACCGGCGAGCTCCGCTCGCTCGACGATCGTCGAGAGACCGAGGTGACCAGGCTCGGGAGCGGCGTCCAGATCCGCCACGAAGCCCTGGCCGTCGTCGCGCACCCGCAGCGTCACCCCGTCGCCCGCCGAAACAGCTTCGACCCGGACCCGTGACGCCTTCGCGTGCTTCGCCGCGTTGGCGACTGCCTCCTGCGCGATCCGGTA
Organism: Actinomycetota bacterium; assembly: GCA_005885035.1. Taxonomy (GTDB): domain Bacteria; phylum Actinomycetota; class UBA4738; order UBA4738; family HRBIN12; genus AC-51. The sequence goes on along the minus strand of VAXZ01000010.1, from coordinate 13,337 downwards.
CAGGAGGGCCCGCATGTCCGGATCCGGTTCCTGCGTCATCCCGTCCACGACCTCGACCACCCAGTCGCTCGCCTTCGCCTTCCGCTCGAGGTAGACACGGAGCGCGGGGACGAGACCCTCCCGGTCGAGGGCGGCCGGCCGGAGCTCGAAGAGCATCGAGCGGAGACGATCGATCGCCGCGTGCACCTCCGACTCGATCCCCGCGATCGCCTCCGCGGTGACGGTGTTGGGGAACTCGGCGAGCATCTGCAGCCGCATGTCGACGGCGCTCATCACCTGGATCGGATCGTCATGGAGATCCGCCGCGATCCGTTGGCGTTCCGACTCCTGAGCGTTCTGCAAGCGCCGGGCCAGCTCGCGACGTTGCTGCAACGTCTGACGGAGCACGTCGAGGCTCCATCGGAGCTTCTCCTCGGCCTGCATGCGTTCGGTGATGTCCAGCATCACCCCTCGCCAGTACAGGAGCGTCCCGTCGGGCCCGCGGACGGGCGCGGCTTCGTCGCGGATCCACACGGTTCGCCCGTCCTTCGTGATGATCCGATACTCATCGAGGTAGCGCTCCGCGTTGCGGTTGGATTCCTCGTTCGCGAGCGAGACCCGGTCGCGGTCGTCGGGATGGATCGCTTGCTTCCACAGTTCGGGATCCGCCATCCACTCCTCGACGGAGTACCCGAGCAGCGACTCGATCTGGGGACTCGTGTAGAGGTTCGTCGACAGCTCGTCCGGCCGATCGATGTAGAGGATCGCCGGGACGCCCTCCACGAGCATCCGGTACGCGCCCGGGTGCAGCTCGTCGAACTGCCATGTCGTGTCCTCACTCATAGCCGTGTGATCACTCCGGCCAACAACGCGATCCGAGGTACGACGCTCTCCAGGTCGAGCCATTCGTCCCGGCTGTGCGCCCCTCCCCCGACCGGCCCGAGTCCGTCGAGGGTCGGGCAGCCCGCCGCACTGGTCGTGTTGCCGTCGGACGCTCCCCCCGTAGCGGTGTCCGAAAGTGCGAACCCGAGCTCGCCGGCAACGGCCACGGCTGCATCCACCAAACGCCGGGATGCGGGGGTCTTCTCCATCGGTTCGTGCGAGCCCTTAGCGCTGACCGAGATCGTCACCCCATCCGTGGCTGGCCGAGCGCAGACGGCTTCGATCGCTCGCCTCCCTTCCTCGAGCGTCGTGAGCTCGGGGGCGCGGAGATCAACCTCAAGGACCGCGTCCTCCGCCACGACGTTCGACCTCGTTCCTCCTCGGAGGACGCCCACGTTGCACGTGACTCCGGGCCACCGCCCGTGGATGTCGGCGATCTCGATCGCCTTGTGTGCGGCCTCGATCACGGCGCTCCGACCCTCGTCGGGTTCAACCCCGGCATGCGCGGCTCGACCATGGATCCGGATCACGTAGTCGATGGTCCCCTTGCGGGACGACACGATGGCTCCGTTCGAGCGACCGGATTCCAAGACGAGGGCCGCATCGTGTCCGGCGGCGAGCCGCCTGATCGTCTCGCTCGATGATGGCGAGCCGATCTCCTCGTCCGGGTTGCAGACGTACGTGATGCGCTCGAACGCGTCGAACCGAGCCTCGCGGAGGACGTCGGCCGCCAAGAAGCCCGACAGGAGGCCTCCCTTCATGTCGCTTACTCCCGGTCCGTACGCGCGGTCCCCGCGGACCGAGAAGGGTCGCTCCGAGGCTGTCCCGTCATCGAACACCGTGTCCATGTGGCCGATCATCAGGACCCGGGCGCCACCCGCACCACGGATCGTCCCAACGACCGTGTCCCCCAGCTCCGGTCCGGTGGCTGCAACGTCACCGATGCGTTCGACGTCCCACCCGTGCTCACGGAAGCGCGCTTCGCAAAGATCGGCGATCCGGTTGACGCCCGCCCGGTTGAACGTCCCGGAATCGATGTCCACCATCGCTCGAAGCGAGGCGACGTATCCCTCGTGATGGGCGGCCGCGAGGTCCCGGATCGCGAGCACGTCCATGGGTCGGACGCTAGCATGCGGCTCGTGGCCGGGGGTGAGCTGAACCGCTGGTGGCGCGTCGGCCTCCCGACCGTCACGCCGCTCGTCCGACTCGTGTTCCGGACGCGTGTCGATGGTCTCGAGCACCTGCCTTCGAGCGGAGCGACGATCGTCGCGTTCAACCACATCAGCGCGCTCGACGGACCCGTGCTCGCGATCGAGATCGGCCGCCGGATCAAGCGGGAGAGCCGGTTCCTGGTGGCCGCCGAGTTCTTCCGCAAGGGGTTCTTCGGATGGATCCTCCGTCGCTACGACCAGATCCCGATCCGGCGCGGCGAGGGCGACGGATCGGCGCTGGAGGCCGCGCTCACCGCTGTGAAGGAGGGCGTCCTGCTCGCCGTGGCGCCGGAGGGAACGGTGAATCCCGACCCGGACACGCTGATGCGGATCCGAAGCGGTGTGGCGCGCATCGCCCTTCCGAGCGGTGCTCCGGTGATCCCCGTCGGGATCTGGGGCACGCATCGCCGGTGGCCCGCAACCGGGATGTCCCGAGGCCGCCCGTGGCGGCCACGTCTGGCGATCGTCTTCGGCGAGCCCTTGCTCGCTGCCGGGGACGTCGACGACGACGGTGACGTCGATGCGTTCCGCGAACGGCTGCGTGCACATCTCGTGCGACAGGTCGAGCGAGCACGCTCGATCAGCGGCGAGCCGCCTTGATCGACGGGTCGATCGTGGGGGAACGAACGCGACGGGAGGGCCGGCACCGAGGTGCCGGCCCTCCCGCAGGGCCAGGTCGACGGCGGGGTGCGAGGGTTGGAGACCAAACTCCCGCCGCGGGGGGATGGGGTCGCTGAAGTCGTCCCGGCCTGCGTCCTTCCTCTCCGAGAGCGCTGCCCGCGCCGATCGTCCGTGGACGATCAGAGGCTTTCCCCCTTCCTATCGTTCGACGGAACCGGGATGTACGCCTCGGTGGCGAGAAAGCGGATCGGTCCGGGGAGGCTCAGCGCCCATGCGACTCGGGGGGAGGCGAACCCTCGGGTCCGTTGTTCCCGGATCCGTGATCGTTGTGGGACCCGTCGTTCCCGGTTCCCTGGTCGCGATCGTGAGGGTCGTCCCCGGGCTTCGCCGATCCGCCGCCCCCGCCGACATCGATCCCGGGGGTACCTCCGGTTCCGGTGCCGCCGCGGGCCGAGGGGCCCGAGCCCGAGGGTCGGTCGCTGCCGGAAGGTGGAGCCGTCCGTGCCGTCGGACCAGGCGCGCTGCGCCGGCCGCGCGAGCCGGAGGATGCGCCGGCGAGCGCCGGAGCGGTCGTGGAGGGCGACACCCCGGGGGAACCGTCGTGCGAGTCACGTGATGCGGCGTACGCGATCCCGCCCAGCACGAGGGCGGCGGCGACGGCGATCGAGATCGTCCTGCGCGGCCGCGGACGACGGCGTGGCACCACTGGAGCCGGAGCATCGATCCTCGCGAGGAGAGCCGCCCACCCGACCTCGACGGAGGGGACCGTGACGGCGGCCGCGGCCGCCGTCAGACGGTCGTGCACCGCAACGAGGGCCGCGGCCGCCGCGCCGTGCACGGCGAGGAGTTGCTCGCGGGATAGCTCCTCGCGAGCCCAGGCCCCCAGATCGCGATCCAGCTGGTTCATGCCCGCTCCTCCAGCACGTCCGCGAGCGCCTTCAGCGCCCGCCACTGCTTCGCGTTGACCGCCCCGGGCGTGGTGCCCATGGCCGCCGCAACCTCTTCGTTCGTCATGCCCACGAGGTACTTCAGTTCGATGACCTGGCGTTGCTCGGTCGGGAGGTGGTCGATCGCACCCCGCAGGGTCAGGACCTCTGCCGTCACCGGCTCGACCCCGCGCTCCGGGAGCTCGTCGCGAGGCTCATCCCGGCCACGCTTGCGCAGCAAGTCGATCGCCACGTGCCGAGCGATCCCGTAGAGCCACGCGGCGAACGGAACGCCGGTGTCGCGATAGGACCCGAGCCCTCGCCAGGCGCGCAGGAACACCTCGGAGACCGCGTCCTCGTCCTCGGTCCCCAGCCGGAATCGGACCAGCCTGGATATGGCCGGCAGGTGCGTGCGATAGAGGTCGCCGAAGGCATCGCGATCACCGTCTTGAGCTCGCCGGACGAGGGCACGCTCGTGCTCCCGCCCATCCGGCTCATCTCCACCCTTCCCATCGAGCGAAGGGGCCGAGATGTTCGCGGGGGTACTGCCGCGGAACGCCGAGACCTCCATCCCTTCTCAGTCATCGGCACACCTGGGCGAGCGGCTGAACAGCGAAGGGCCGCCCCCACCGGGGCGGCCCCTTCGGACCTCGGGTCGTGCTCGGCGGCTCAGCCGCCGAGCGCGACCGCGTTGATCAGGTTGGAGTCGCGGAGCTTCCGGAGCGCCTCACGCTCGATCAGCCGGACGCGCTCCCCGGACAGCCCCAGGACCTTCCCGGTCTCGCGTAGGCTCAGCGGCTGCCCGTTCTCCAGCCCGTAGCGCAAGGCGACCACGTGGCGTTCGCGCTCGTCGAGCACCTTGTCCACGGCGCCGCCGATCTCCTCGCGGAGCAGCTGGTCCTCGACCTCGTCGAACGCCGCGTCCGAGTCGACCTCCTCGATGAGGTCACCGAGTTCGGTGTCCTCGCCGACCGGAGACTGGAGGGACAGCGGCTCTCGCCGGCCCATCTCGGTCAGGTCGTCGATCTCATCAACGGTGGTATCCAGCGCCTTGGCCAGCTCCTCGCGCGTGGGTTCGCGGCCCATCGACTGCGCGAACTGGAACCGGGTCCGGTTGAGTTTGCGCAGCCGGTCGTGGATGTGCACGGGCAGGCGGATCGAACGAGAACGATCGGCGATCGCCCGCGTGATGCCCTGACGGATCCACCAGGTCGCGTACGTCGAGAACTTGAACCCACGCCGCCAGTCGAACAGCTCGACCGCGCGCATCAGCCCGATGTTGCCTTCCTGGATGAGATCCAGCAGGGGAAGGCCCTGGCCCTGGTACTTACGGGCCACGGACACCACCAGCCGTAGGTTGGCCATGATGAACCGCTGGCGTGCCGCTTCCGCCTTGCGGACGTCGGCGCGCGCCTTCGCGATGCTCTTCTCCGAACGGAGGCGTCCGGCGCGGAGGCGATCCTCGGCCTCCTTGCCGCCCTCGATGGTCATGGCAAGCTCCACCTCTTCCTCCTTGGTGAGCAGCGGCTCGCGCGCCGCAGCCTCCAGGTAGAGGCGGAGATCATCAGCGTCGTCGGTCCCCAGGGGACGCGCCGGCTCGGGCACTTCGTATCACGCTCCTCCTCGCGACCCGGCCCGCCGCACAGCGCGGCACACCTGATCATCGAGAACTCGTGTCATCCCTCGCGAGCGGCGTTGGTGTGGGCAGACGCGCGTAGGGCAAACGCCTTGGCCGCTCGTTTCCATGGTAGGTGGTGGTCCTACGTCTGTAAAGCTCAGCCCGCGTGTGCGGGTGTGGAGGTCGTGTGAAAGCCCTGGTCGGACCCTCCATCTGATCCTGCCGCGACCATCGCCCTCCCCCTGCTCTACGCCACCGAACCCTTCAACGTTCGAAGGGCCCGGTTCTATGCCCGGATGGGGCCCCCGTCCCACGTGGGTGCGGCCCACGGAAGCTCGGACCGACCTCGGTAGGCTCCCGGGTTGCCTATGGAGCTTCCGCCGATACGAACCTTGGACGTCGACGGGGCCATCGTCTATCGAGAGTGGGACGGCCCACCCGACACGACCTTCGTCCTGGTGCACGGTCTCGGAGGATCCCATCTCAACTGGCTGCAGGTCGGGATGGGGCTCTCCGGGCTCGGGCGTGTCCTGGCACTCGATCTCCCCGGGTTCGGCCGGCCGCCCGCGGCCGGGCGAGGCACGAGGGTGATGGACCTTCGCCGCTCCCTCGCTCGGTTCATCGACGAGGCGGCGAGCGGCAGGGTCGTGGTCATCGGCAACTCGATGGGAGGGCTGATCGCGTCGGTCCATGCGGCGGTGGAGCCCGAGCGCACGGCCGGGGTCGTGCTCAGCGCCTCCGTGTTCCCGTGGACGCGCGGCGGTCTCCCTCACCCTGCCGTCCTCGCTGCCTTCTCCCTGTACGGCCTGGACGGTGTCGGCGAACGCGTGGTGCGAGCCCGCCGGCGGTCGATGAGCCCGGAGACGTTCGTTCGGCTCGGCCTGCGTTTGCTGACCACCGACCCGGGTTCCATCCCGGAGGAGGTGATCCGGCTCCAGGTCGAGCTCATCCGCGATACCAGAGACGACCCGGGACAGCCGAAGCACTTCATCGACGCCGCACGCTCCATCGCGACCTATGTGAGAACACCATCGCTGGGGATAAGGACCTTGGGAGCCATCCGGTGCCCTGTCCTCGTGATCCACGGACGTCGCGACCGGTTCGTTCCCCCCAGGTTCGCCGAAGCGGCCTTGGCGACCCACCCCTCGTGGAGAGGACGGATCCTGCCCGGGATCGGGCACGTCCCCCAGATGGAAGCAGCCGGGCGGTGGCTGGGTGAGGTCGCGGATTGGTACGCCGCGGTCTTGCGCTAACCGGCCTTCGCCGCCTTCTTCGAGGCCGCAGATGCCAGATCGTCGATGCCGCGCTCGATGCCGCGCGCCAGGATGTCGATGTCCTTCAAGGTGTCCCAGTCGGCCGTGAGACCGAAGGCCATCGTCCCGCCGAGCGATGTGCACCCGATCGAAAGCCCCCCGTGCTCGCCGAGGGGCATGGCGGGGTGGTTCGCGACGAGTCGCGCGCCCGCCAGGTACAGGGGCATCTGTGGCGCGGGGATGTTCGAAACGACGAGGTTGAACCACCGGCCGCGCGAGACGACGCGGGCCGCCATGGCGTGCAGGGCCGGCGGGGCGAACGCCCCCAGGCCGATGATGGCATCGGCCGATACCGCCATCGACGACGACTTGAGCTCCTCGGTCGCTCTCCGCACCTTCGCCAGCCGCGATCGAGGGCTGATGCGGCCGATGGGGATCTCCACGAACGCCGGAGCGACGCGGTTCCCCACGTCTCCCGTCTCCGCCTTCGACCGCACCGAGACGGGGACCATCACGCGGAGGCTCCTCCCCTTGGTCGACTCGCCGCGCGAGGCGAGCAGCTCGTGCAGACCGATCGCGACCGCCGTGAGGACGACGTCGTTGATCGTGCCGCCGAGGGCGCGTTTGATCGTGCGGAGCCGCTCGAACGGAGCATCGGCGGTCGCGAAGCGTCGCGCCGGGCCCGTGGGGCCGTCGAACGGCCCCCGTGGAGTGAGACCCATGCCCGCCAGGGCCATCGCGCCGGACAGCGTTCGAACGACCGTGTCGATCGCCCGTTGGGGGGCACGGGCCGTCCGTGCGAGCGCTTCGACAGGATGGGATGCCATCTCCTCGATCGCGGCGCGGATCAGATCCTCGCGGCGCGGGATCGCATCGGGTCGCCACGGCGCCTTCGGCGACGATCCGAGCGAGGCGTCCGGCTCGAGATCGAACAACGCCGATCCGATCAACATGCTCCCGATCCCATCGGCGAGCGCATGGTGGAGCTTCAGGAGCACGCCCGTCCGTCCCTCGTCGAGCCCCTCGAAGACGTACAGCTCCCACAACGGCTTCGATCGGTCGAGCGGGCGCGAGAGGACGCGGCCGACCGATCGCTCCAACTGGAGACGACCACCCGGGGACGGCACGGCCGAGCGACGGAGATGGAAGTCCAGGTCGAACCGATCATCGTCCACCCATACGGGGCGGCCGAGGTTGCCGGGAACCGGAAGGACCCGTTGACGGAGTCGGGGTGCGAGATGGATCCGCGCCTCGACGACCCGCTGCACGTGGTCGTACGTGAGCGGACCGTCCTTGCGAGGGGCGAAGATCGACAAACCGGCGACATGCATGTGCAGCGCCGGTGTTTCCAGATACAGGAAGCTCGCGTCCAAGCTGGAGAGACGTTCCGCGGCCATCGGCCCATGCTAGGGTCCGCGCCGATGTGGCGACGACCCCTGCTGCACGGCGTCCTGATCGTGTCGGCGGCCCTCATCTGGTTCCTCTCCGTTCCGGTCGCGAGAGCGCAAGATGCTCCAGGGGTCTCGCCCGAGCTGCGACTTCCGGCCGGCGTCGGACCCGGACGCGAACCCGTGCCGACCGGGTACGCCGCAACGATCCGGGTACCGAAGGACTTCGACACGATCCAGGCAGCCGTCGACCACGCGAAGCCGGGCGGGATGGTCCTGATCGCGCCGGGGATCTACTCGGAGTCCGTGACGGTCACGACGCCGTATCTCACGATCCGCGGTCTCGATCGCGATCGAACGATCATCGATGGGGGGTTCGAGCGCTCGAACGGGATACAGGTGTTCGCAGCCGACGGCGTTGCGATCGAGAACCTGACGTCCCGCAACAACCTCCTGGACGGCTTCTCGTGGAACGGCGTGCACGGCTACTGGGGTCGGTACCTCACCGCGTACGACAACGGAAGGTCCGGCATCGCCGCCTACGGCTCCGATGACGGCCAGCTCGACCATTCCTACGCGAGCGGCTCTGCTCACTCGGGCTTCTCCGTCGAGGGTTGTTCGCCGTGCCATTCGGTGATCAGCGCCGTCGTCGGCGAGGACAACGCCGCGGGCTTCAGCGGGACCAACGCCGAAGGGGTCGCGATCGTGAACAGCGAGTGGACGAACAACATGTCCGGGATCGTGCCGAACACGCAGGACACCGTCGGGGGCGCTCCCCAGCGGAGCCTCCTGATCGCCGGGAACTACGTCCACGACAACGACAACGTCGCCGCGCCGGCCCTGGCGCTCACCTATCCGTCGTTCGGGATGGGCATCGTCGTGGCAGGCGGGCTTGACGACCTGATCACCGGGAACCTGGTCGAGGATCAACGGACGTACGGCATCGTCATGGTCCCGATCCTCGACCGGAACCTCTGGCCGACAGGGCGGAACGAGGTCCGTGACAACGTCGTCCGCCGGAGTGGGCTCGCCGATCTCGCCTTGGCGGCACCTTCTTCCGGGGCTGATTGCTTCGCAGG
>VAXZ01000010.1:0-4317 GCA_005885035.1 Actinomycetota bacterium | reverse complement strand
GACTGGAGGGCCCAGGGGGCGCCGCCGCCGCAGCCCGGCATGCCGGGCGATGCGGCGGCGGCGCCCCCCACCCTCGCGATCCCCGGCGGCTCGGTCCCCCAGCCCTACCGGATCCGTCCCATCGGAGAGATCTCGGGGTCGGCGGGCCCGACGGTCTCGAAAGAGCTCACGGTGATGGGCATGCCGCTCGCGACCTCCTGGTGGGGCCTGCTGATCGGGCTGTACGGCTACGTCTTGCCGTTCGTGCTCTACGCGGCCTGGGTCGCGGTCGCGCTCTGGGACCTGATCCGTCAGGAGTCGCAGCCCCTCCCGTACCGGACGCGCTGGATGCTCGCCGTCCTGGTCGTGCCCTTCATCGGCCCCCTGCTCTACTTCGCGTTCGGGCGATCACCCATCCCGCGCCAGCTCCGGCTCATCCTCACGGTCGGCGGGATCGCCGTCTATGCGCTGTTCGTCCTGCTGGGCGTTGCCGTCGGTGGCTGAGGGGCCCTCGCCGGATCGACCCGGATTACACTCGCTCCCGTGATCGCTTGTGCGCGCTGCGGCGCATCCAATCCCGAGGATGCGCGATTCTGTATCGAGTGCGGGTCGCGCCTTGGCTTCGTCTGTTCGGCGTGCGGCGCTGAGCTGACCGGACCGGTCCGCTACTGCCCGTCATGCGGCGCGAACGTCACGCATGTGTCGGCGGATGAACAGCGCAAGGTGGTCTCGGTGCTCTTCGCCGATCTGGTCGGTCACACGAGCAGATCCGACGGCGCCGACCCCGAGGACGTCCGCGATGTCCTCCGGGAGTACTACCGGGCCGTCAAGGCGACGATCGAGCGGTTCGGGGGGGTCGTCGAGAAGTTCATCGGCGACGCCGTCATGGCGGTCTTCGGTTCGCCCGTGGCGCGGGGGGACGATGCCGAACGAGCGGTCCGGGCGGCCTTGGCGATCCCACGCATCATCGAACAGCTGAACGCGAGCTCACCCCACCCCGATCTGGAGATCCACATGGCGGTCAACACGGGCGAAGCCGTCGTCACGATCGACCCCGGCTCTCCCGATGGCGACCTGCTCGTCGCGGGCGACGTCGTGAATACCGCCTCACGGCTCCAGGGTGCGGCGCCCCCGGGTCGCGTCCTGATCGGCGAGGAGACCTTCCGGGCCACCCGACGGGTGATCCGGAGCGAGCCGGTTCCGGCGGTCGCCGCGAAGGGGAAGCGCGAGCCGATCCCGGCGTGGGTGGCGATCGAGGCGCTCGTGCCGCTCGCGGTACGCCCTGCGCAGATGCCATTCGTCGGCCGCGACGGCGAGTCCGGCCTCGTCCGGGACATCTGGAGCCGCGCCGTCGCCGAGCGACGACCGCACCTCGTCACGATCCTGGGCGAGGCGGGGATCGGCAAGACGCGGCTCGCGGAGGAGTTCTCGTTCGACGTGAAGGAGACCGGCGGCCAGGCCTTCCACGTTCGCGAGCTGCCCTACGAGCAGAGCTCGGGCTACGAAACGTTCGTGCAACTGGTCCACGAGGTCGCAGGGATCTTCGAGTCGGATCCGAACCCCGTGGCGATGGCGAAACTCGAAGCGTCCCTGGATCACCTCGGTCTCGCGGACCCGGCCCTCGTCCAGCTGTTGTCGGTCTTCGCCCGAACCCCCGAGGCCCAAGGCGACGATCGAGCGGTTCGGGGGGGTCGTCGAGAAGTTCATCGGCGACGCCGTCATGGCGGTCTTCGGTTCGCCCGTGGCGCGGGGGGACGATGCCGAACGAGCGGTCCGGGCGGCCTTGGCGATCCCACGCATCATCGAACAGCTGAACGCGAGCTCACCCCACCCCGATCTGGAGATCCACATGGCGGTCAACACGGGCGAAGCCGTCGTCACGATCGACCCCGGCTCTCCCGATGGCGACCTGCTCGTCGCGGGCGACGTCGTGAATACCGCCTCACGGCTCCAGGGTGCGGCGCCCCCGGGTCGCGTCCTGATCGGCGAGGAGACCTTCCGGGCCACCCGACGGGTGATCCGGAGCGAGCCGGTTCCGGCGGTCGCCGCGAAGGGGAAGCGCGAGCCGATCCCGGCGTGGGTGGCGATCGAGGCGCTCGTGCCGCTCGCGGTACGCCCTGCGCAGATGCCATTCGTCGGCCGCGACGGCGAGTCCGGCCTCGTCCGGGACATCTGGAGCCGCGCCGTCGCCGAGCGACGACCGCACCTCGTCACGATCCTGGGCGAGGCGGGGATCGGCAAGACGCGGCTCGCGGAGGAGTTCTCGTTCGACGTGAAGGAGACCGGCGGCCAGGCCTTCCACGTTCGCGAGCTGCCCTACGAGCAGAGCTCGGGCTACGAAACGTTCGTGCAACTGGTCCACGAGGTCGCAGGGATCTTCGAGTCGGATCCGAACCCCGTGGCGATGGCGAAACTCGAAGCGTCCCTGGATCACCTCGGTCTCGCGGACCCGGCCCTCGTCCAGCTGTTGTCGGTCTTCGCCCGAACCCCCGAGGCCGTGGCCGACGATCGACGATCGCTCTTCGAGGCCGCGCGTCGGTACGTCGAGGCACTGGCGTCAACGACCGGAACCTTGATCGTGTTCGAGGACGTCCACTGGGCACATCCCAGCACCTTGGATCTCATCACCTCCCTCGCGGGGCGCGCGAGAGACGCTCCGATCGTGTTCCTCGCCCTCGCGCGCCCCGAACTGCTCGACCTGCGCCCGGCGTGGGGAGGTGGTCTGTCGTCCTCGACCACGATGCGGCTGGAGCCCCTCCCAGCCGCTTCCGCCCATTGGCTCGCCGCGGGTCTCGTCGGCGAGGAACCCGAGATCGCGCAGCGGATCGAGCTGGCGGCGAGCGGGAACCCGCTGTTCATCGAAGAGATGGCCGCGTGGATGCTGGAGCGCGACGGGACCGACGATGAGCTTCCGACCACGGTGCGGGCCATGATCGCCGCGCGGTTGGATGCGCTTCCTCGGGAGGAGCGGGACGTCGTGTTCGACGCTTCCGTCGTCGGCAAGGTGTTCTGGGCGGGACCGCTCGCGTCGCTACGACCGGATCAAGGGGATCTGGACGAGATCCTGGGATCGCTCGAGCGCCGCGATCTGATCAGGATGGAACGCGCCTCCGCCGTCGAAGGGGACCGCGAGTACACCTTCCGTCACATGTTGATCCGCGACGTCGCTTACGCGACGATCCCCCGGCGCGCGCGTCGGGAGCGGCACGAGGCGGTCGCTCGCTACGTCGAGGAGGCGGCCCCAGACACGGCTGCGGTGGCGGCGATCCTCGCGTACCACTGGCGCGAGGCCGGCGACCCCGAACGCGCGGTCACGTACCTGTTGGTCGCGGCGGAACGTGCGGAGCAGGCCTGGGCGTATCCCGAGGCCGTCGCGCTGTACGAGGACGCGCTCGGACTGATCCCGAGAGACGACGACCGACGGAGGTCGATCGGGCTTCGCCGCACGGTCGCCGGCATCCGTCATGAACACACGGTGATGGAGGAGGAGCAGCTGAAGCGGCTCGCCGCCGACGGCTCGGCCTAGTGCTTGCGGAAGTCGGCGGGCTCCACGTCGCCACCGATCTCGAAGATCGCTTCGATCGTGTGACCACCGAGCGCCTCGGCATGCTCATGCACCAGCGCTTCGTTGGGCGATCGATAGATGCAGAACGTCTTGACATCTCCGTCCGGAGTAGTCACCACGTGGCTGTGCTCCCAGAAGATGTCGGTGAACTGGTTGTCGATGAGCTCGGTGCTTCGGGTCGAGCGGATCTTCATGTGCTCGTCATCGACCCTGCCGAAGTTCCGTTGTACGAGGTAGCGAGGCACGGACATCCCTCCTGTCGGGGACCCCGAGGGTACGCTCCGAGTGAGGGGCTGGTCAATCGAGCCGCGCGCCGGAACCTCTCGGACGCGACGGACCCGTCAGCTGGATCCGCATCCGCTTGTTCGCCTTGCCCTTCGATTCGGTCTTGACGACGCGGACCCGCCCGACCTCCCCAGTCGAGCGCACGTGCGTCCCGCCGTCGGCCTGCTTGTCGATCCCCTCGATGTCGATCACGCGGATCGGATCGATCGATGCCGGAACCAGGTTGATCTTCGTCCGGATCAGGTCCGGGTCCTTCAGCGCCTGGGCGCGCGGAAGGAGGACGACGTGGACCGGACGATCCTCGGCGAGCCGGGCGTTGAGCTTGGCCTCGACGTCACGGCCGAGCTCGGCGCTCATCGACTCGAGCTCGAAGTCCATCCGCGCGATGCCCCCGGACTCCATGTTGCCCCCGGTCACCTTCGCGCCGTAGTCGGCGAAGATGATGCCGGACAACGAATGCAGCGCGGTGTGCGTCCGCATGTGCAGGT
>VAXZ01000009.1 GCA_005885035.1 Actinomycetota bacterium | reverse complement strand
GAGCGGTCGATGGGACGCGATCGTCACCACGGCGAGGACCACGGCGGCAACCGCGAACCGGAAGAACAGCAGGGCGAACGGCGGCTGACCCCCAAGGAGGCCTTTCCCGAGGATCACGACGAGCGAGAACTGCACCCCCATCAGGACCGCCAGACCCGAGCCCGCCAGATCGCTCCTCGGCCGACCGAAGCGATGAGCGGCTCGGCCACTCATCCGAGGAACCGAGCCACGCGCTCGACCAGCTGGGGGATCGACGCATACAGCTCCTCCTCCGAACCGAGCAGGATGAGCTCCGCGTTCGGGATCAGTTCACCGAGGACACGGCCGAGCTCCGCGGGGTGGACCGGATCGCCCTCGCGGGCGATCACGAGCGTGGGCGCGCTCACCCGCCGGAGCAGCTCACGATCGGCGATCGCGACGTCCAGCGTCACCTCGCGAAGCGCTCGAGCCACGCCGAGGGGCTGGAGGTCCTGCCACAACAACATGTCGACGTCCCGGAGCCAAGGTCGATCCGTGTACTCGCTCGCTCGCCCCGACCCCCGGAGGATCTCGTCGATCGCCTGGTCGGTCGGAAGCGTTTCCAGCAGGTCGGCCGTGCGTTCGAACCCGGCGATCTCGGTCCCCGACAGGGGAAGGTCCAACGCTGCGGGCAGGATGAACACGAGCCGTTCGAACCGATCCGGCTGTTCGGCCAGGAGCCGGGTGATGGCTCCCTGTCCGAGCGAGGTCCCGACCGCCCGTGTGGCGCCGTACGTGCGCGCGACCACGTCAACGTCTCCGGCGAAGTCCGCGAATCGGTAGTGCCCGGGCTCGGGCGTCCCCGAGTGCCCATGACCTCGGAAGCAGAAGCGCACCTTCGTGCCCGGCGCCATAGGGGTGAACGCCGACAGCTCTTTGCACGAGTTGGTCAGACCGTGCGCCAGCACCGTCACGGGATCACCCGCGCCATCGACCTCGACGTGGAGCCGCGTCCCGTCGTGCGCGAAGACCTCGGCCACGGCTCAGGATTCGGTGGACCTGGCCAGCTCGGCCGCCTCGTCCCCCACGAGGTCGTCCTGCGGGGCCAGATCCGGGCGGATCCGTCGCGACCACGCGGCGACGAACGCGGTGAGGATGAGGAAGATCGCTCCCGACGCCACGAGGATCTCGCGCGTCCGCGCGGCGTTGCCCTCGATCCAGATGACCGACAGGATCGCCGCCGGAACGATGAACCCCAGGTTGTAGGCGATGTCGTAGAGCGCGAACGCGCGCCCGCGGAAGTCGTCGGGCATCGCTTGCTGCGTGATCGTGTCCGTCGAGATCTTCCCGAGGAAGAACGAGAAGAAGCCGACGAACAGCAGCGCCGCGAACGCGGCGACGGTGAGGATCCCACCCAAGACCACTGTCGCCGCGCCGAGTAGGAGCATCGAACCGAGCAGCAGCCTGATCGGCGGCACACGGTCCTTCAGCCGCTGCGCCACGATCAGGCCGAGGGCCCCGCCGACCAGCCCCCCGACCCCCGAGAGGATCTGCGAGAGGGTGTCGGCGTTGCCACCCTGCACCAGGTTCTTCGCGTACAGGGCGAACGTCATCAGGACGAACCCCCAGAACTGGTAGCGCAGCATCTGGAAGGCGGAGAGCCCGAGCGCCGCCGCCGGTCGCCCGGCCACCTCTTCGACGCCAGCGACCACGGTCCGAAGGATCCGACGGACCTCCTGACCGAGGCTCCCGTCGTGACGGCGCGCTTCGACCCGACGCATCTGCCTCGAGACCATGGCGCCGGCGAGGAGGACCGCCGCACCGAACAGGACACCGACCCACGGCGCGATCTGCCCGGCGACGATCGTGCCGACGCCGATCCCGAAGACCTGCGCGAGCCCGCCGCCCGCCTGGGAGAGACCGTTGCCCTGCAGGAGGTCCCTCCCGGAGAGCACGTCGGGCAGCGCCGCGGACTTGATCGCGAGCGCGATGCGTGCGACCGATTGGGCGACGAGCAGCCCCACGATCAACCCGGCCGTCGGCCAGGTCCTGTGCTCCGGCGACCCGGAACCCAAGGGGAAGACCACGAGGATCACGATCGATGCGACCATCGCAGCGCTCAGGATGTCGGCCCACCAGGCGACCCGCCGTCGTTCGAACCGGTCGATGAACACGCCGACGAACGGGGAGAGGAACGTGTATGGGATGTACAGGGCCAGGACGACCTTGAGCAGGTAATCGGCCGACGGCGCGACCGAGATGTCGAATCCCTTCTCGCCGCCGAACACCAACGCCTTGAAGATGGCTCCCTGAACGACTCCCTGACCCGCTTGTGCAAGGAACTGGTAGCCCATCAGGACGGAGAAGTCGCGGTTCGAGAAGACCGCGAAGAGGTCGTCGAAGAACCTGCCGAACGCGTCGAGCGGCCGTCGGAGCCAGGCATCGGCGAACCGCAGGGCGACCCCGATGCCGATCGCGACCACCACGACGGCCCACCCTTTGGTCATGGTGAGCGGTCCCCGCCAGACGGCGAGCGTTCCGACCCCCGCGAGCATGACGAGCACGACCGAAACCCCCGGGATCAGCGCGAACCGGTCGATCGTCGAGTCGAGCCCGAACCAGCGTCGCGCGAGCCCGCCGGGCACGAGCAGGAGCAGGGCGAGGATCGCGATCACGAGCAGCGTGTGTGGAAAGTTGGCGAGCGGTCCAGGGTGATGCTCGAGCGCCTCGACCGTGGCGTTCGCGACGACGTTCGCCTCCCCCACGACGTCGGCCGGCGGCGACCACAAGCCGGGCCACTGCATGACGACGACGTCCGGGCCGATCGCGACGCCTTCGGCGAGCGCCGCCTCCAGACGCTGCTGACGCGATGTTTCGGTGCAGTCAGGAACGCCGTTGCAGAGCCCGCCGTAGTACTCGCGGACCAGGAACACCGCGGGCGGAACCGGGTAGGTCCGTTCGCGGAGCTGCAGCTCCTGGTAATGGCTCTCTGCCGCTCGGTCGTAGCCGATGCTGCCGGACGTGCTGCTGGTCGCTCGGCCGGCCAGGAAGTTCTCCAACGAACCGAGGTACGTCGCCTGGTACTTCGCCGAGGTGCCCGGCAGCCCCGTGCGGAAGACGTTCGTATAGGTCTTGGCCCACCCGTACGCCGTGTTGGTGTGGGTCGCCGGATCATCGGTGTCGCCGTCGTTCACGATCAAGACGAGCGGTCGCGCTCCGGCCGCTCGTGCCACGACGTCGACCGCGGCGAGCGAACCGCGAACCGATACGTTCGGATACTGGTTCGTCGCGCTGACCCACCGGTGCTCGACGCCGTCGATCAGCAGGAACCCCAGCGAGCCGAGGACCAGCGCGGACGCAGCGGCGACCGCGAAGACCCGGCGCGTCCCCTCGCTCCGAGCGGACGCGACGGCGGCGAGGCCGGCGATCGCGACCACCGCCACGACGCCCAACACCTTCGACGGGATCTGCGGATGTGTCAGCGATACCGCGTCCACAGCCCAGGCGGCCGCGACGACGCCGACGATCATGGCGAACCCCCGGACGAGCGACCGCCGGTCCCGCTGGGTGCGGGCCCACCAGATCAGCGCGAAGGCGCCGAGCCCCACGAGCGCCATCGGCCCGGCGGTCGCGTTCATGAACCGGTAGTAGGGGACGACCGGGGAGTTCGGATCACCCGACACCTGGGCGTCGGCGCCGAGCGCGACCGACGCGATCCCCAACAGCGGGAAGAGCCACCAGCTAGCCGTGACGTCGAAGGTATCCGCCGGCACCCGGCGGCGTCGAGCGAGAAGGATCGTCGAACCGATCGCCAGCGCGATGAACGGCACCACGATCACGGGCTGCATCGAACCGATCCACTCGAGCAGCCGGGCGACGAAGAACGACTTCGTGTACGGGGGCGGCAGGGCAGCGTCCTTCAGGTTGGCGCTCGCCCCCCAGATCCCGACCACCCAACTCGCGAGCCCCGCGGACATGCCGAGCCCGACCGAGAGCAGCATCGGCCCGTCGGACTTCAGGGCCTCGCCGAGCCGGAACCGGCTCGTGACGAAGTGGAACACGAACACGGCCAAGAGCGTCATGCCGAAGAGCACGCAGGTCGTGGGGTGGGTGAACGCGGCGGCGATCCCGATCAAGAAGAGCGCGGTCCGGGCTCCCCACGAGGTTCGCGCCGCGCTCAGGAACGCCAGCATCAGGCTCAACAGGAAGAGCACGGTGATGTTGTCGAGGTACCCGACGTAGGGCGTCGTCAGGAACAGCGCCACGGTCGCCAGCAGCATCGTGAGGAAAGCGACGGGATCCTTCCGGCTTCGCACCGCGCCGGCCCCCAACGCGAGACCCGTGAGGATGGGAACGCCGAGCATCAGGAACTTCGCCATCGAGTACGTGTCGATGCCGACGACACGCTGCAGCAAGGCTCCCTCGACCGGGACGGTCACCCGGTAGCCGCCCGAGAACAGACCGGCGGGGCCCCATCCCTGCACGACGGAGGCCGGGTCGTCCTCCATCACGACGTTCGCCCGCCACGTGTACCAGGCGGGATCGCGGGTCGGAGCCGCAAGCGACGGGTCGGCGACGAACCGCCATCCCAACACCCCGAGCATCAGGAGCGTGGCGGCGGCGAGGATCCACCATGATCCGAGGCGGGCCGCGGCGACCGGCGGGCGGAGCCCGCCGGTCGCTGCGGCCGGGCTCACCTGTCCGTCAGTGGATGTCATGGGATCTCCGGTCAGAGGCTCGGCGAACGCCGCGGGCGGCCGGGACGCCGACCGCGGGCGAGTGTACCGCCCGACCCCTCCCCACATGCCTCCGCTCAGTCTTCCCACGGGTCGACGCTGCGCCTGCGGCGCGGCGGAGGGGGGGGCGGTCCGGGCGATCGTCGCCGGAGCAACGCGACCGCCCCGATCAGGACCACCGCGGCGATGATCGCGACGACGATCGAGCCGTTCCGGGGGCCGGCAGCGGGTGAGGGAGGCGAGGTCGGGCCCACGGGGGATTGCCCAACGGCGTAGAGGCCCAGCCTGCTCACCGCCGCGTGCACGGACTGCTGGGCGATGGCATCGTCGCTCTTGATCGCGGACCAGGACCGCTGGTCCTGGGAGCGGAGCATCGCATCCGTGAACCCGACGCCCTGGAAGAGCAAGGGGTAGACGAGTCCGAGCTCCCCCCGCGTGCGCAGCTCGCCGACGGACGCTCCGCTCGGCTCGTACGTCGCCGACACCTCGATGACGTTGCCCGCGATCTGCGTTCCCGCGGGAACGATCGCGCCGGTCTTCGGGGCGAGCGGGGTGATGACCAGCTGCACCTTCGTATCCGCTCCGTGGGGCGCGACCGCGCCCTCCCCAAGGGCGAGGCTCGCCTGGAAGTCCCGGGTCGAGAACACGGTCGCCGCCGACCCCTTGGTGGGGTCCAGCGCGATCAGCGATCGACCGGCGCTCGGAGGCTGGTTGCTGGAGGCGAGCGCGGGAGGAGGGTCGACCCACCGGTACAACGGCGGCGGCGCCAGTCCGTCGAGGATGGGACGGCGCGACGAAGGACCCAGCGAGGCGCTCACCACGGCACCCGCGAGGTAGGCGAGACACAGCGCGACCCCGACGGCGGCGGCCCGCCGACGCGGGCTCACGGTTCGATCCGGATCGCGGCGATCGGCGCGGTCGCGAACCGCTGCGGCCACACCACCGCTCGCACCCCCGGGCGCACCCATTCCCAGATCACGCTCATCGCCCGGAGGTTCGCACCGGGGTCCGCGGTTCCCGGCGGCGCGAACGCGAGACCGCTCCCGTTCGGAAGCTCTCCGACCGGCACCCGCATCTGGAGCGCGGCCGCGGCCGCGGCCTCGGGCGTCGTCGCATCGGCGGCCGCGAGCACCATGTGGAACAGGGCCCATGCCGCCGAGAACCCCGCGAGCGCCGCCGCGCTCATCTCCTCGTCGTAGCGGCCTTCGTACGCCGTCCGAGCCCGATCGAGGAGCACACGCCCCGAGGGGGTCAGTCCGGCCGGATCGACGTACTCGCTGTCGAGCTTGTCGGAGGAGAACAGCCCGACCGCCTCAGGCCCCAGCGCGGCTCCGAACGCGGGCATGCAGTAGCTCGACGACGTTCCGATGTTCGTGACGAGGCGCAAGCGCTGACGCACCATCTCTCGCCGGAGCGCGATCCCGTCGCGGACGTACGCCGAGACGAACAGGACGTCGGGATGGACCGCCGCGATCCGCCGGATCACCGCGTGGGCATCCAGGTGGGCCGCGTCGTAGACGAAACGCCCGACGAACGGCAGCCCCAGCGCCCTGATCCTGGCGATCGCGCCGTCCGCGACGGCGCTGCCGTAGACGTCGTTCACGTTCGCGACGGCGAACCGCAGCGAACGGGGGGATCGTCCGAGCTTCGGGAGGAGCTGTCGATCCACGAACGAGATCGCATCGCTGCCGAGCAACTGCCCGCTCGGGGCGACCCGGAAGAACAGGCGTCCGCCGCTCGAGGGGGACGAGGAACCGACCGCGCCCGTTTCCCAGAACAGCACGCCTCGCCGCGCGGCCTCCGCGGCGGCCGGCTGTGAGATCGTGCTGCCGTAGCTCCCGAGGATGAATCGGATCCCCTGGTCGGCGAGGGTGTCCACAGCGCCGGGGGCGGCATCGCCGCCTGCGACGTCCAGGGGCGCGAGCTGGATCGGCCGCCCGCCGACCCCCCCGTCGACGTTCACCAGATCGGTCGCGAGCGACACGCCGCGGAACTCGTCTCGCCCTCCGGGACCCTGGGACCCGGTCAGTGGGTAGATCGCGCCGATCCGGATCGGCTGCGCGTCCTTCGAACAGGAAACGCCGGCCACGAGCAACGACGAGCACAGCAGCATCGCGAGCGTGCGCTTCATCGGAGGACGGCGACGAGGTTCGCGACGACGTGCGTCGCCGCGGGCGCGCCCCACCCCCCCGATGCCCAGCGCTGCCACGAGAGGAGGAGGCCTGCACCGAGGTCGACCCAGAACACGGCGGGACCGTAGATCGGAACGTGGAGCGTCGCGAACAGCAGCGCGGATCCCCCGATCGCGAGCGCAGGGCCGAACCGCACGATCCCACCGTAGACGAGCCGCCGGAAGAACAGCTCCTCGGAGACCGCGGCGAGCGAGTTGAGCAGCAGGACCTCAGGCCCGTGCGGGACGGGGAAGCCCGGGCCGACGAGCCACGCGGCCAGGACGATGGCTGTGATCCCCGCCGCTGCCACACCGAAGGGCGAGAGCCACCGTGCACCACCGCCCCCGACCGGGACGGCCAGGGAGGCCGTCCCCAACAGGAGGTACAACGCGGCGAACACGGTGGCCGTCGCGGGGAGACCGGTGAACGAAGTGCGGATGAGCAGCAACGCGCAACCCGCCAGCACTGCCAGGGCCATCGCCACGTCGACGTCGGCACCTCGCGACCGGCGACCGAGGATCAGCCCCTCGGTCACCGCTTCACCTCGAACGCGACCTGGGCGATCACGCGTGGGTCGAAGGGGAGGTGATCCGACGCGACGAACTCCACGCGCAGCACGTGGAGCCCGGGCTTGACGGCCGGGAGCGTCGCGGAGGTGGAGAAGTTCATCGATTCGATCTGATCGTCGAGATAGAGATGGAGGTGCCCTTGGTCCGGCCTGATGTTCGTCGTCGTGGCGGCGACGATCGTGGCGTTCTCGAGCCGGACCCGCACCGGGACGACGGCTCCGTGGATCACCTCGCCGTTCGTCGGCGTGACGATCTGCACGTTCGCGGGACTGCTCGGCCGTGCGGTCGGTGGTCCGGATGAGCCGCCCGAAGCCGATGAGCACGCCCCACAGAGCAGGCCCACCACCAGCCAGCGCGCGACCGACCGACGATCAAGCCCTCGTCGTATCGGCCCCCACCTCCGCGGCGCAGTCGGCGCAGAGCCCGAGCAGCTCCAGCCGGTGAGAGACGCGAGCGAACCCCGCCCGCTTCGCGATCCGGTCGAGCGCCCTCTCGAGGGTTCGCTCGAGCTCCTCGGGTGCGGCCACATCACGCATCTTGCCGCATCGCGAACAAACGAGGTGATGGTGGTGGCCGATCAGGTCCTCCGCCAGCTCGTAGCGACCGAACTCCTCATCGGTCACGAGCCGGCGCACCACGCCGGCCTGCTCGAGCGCCGCGAGGTTCCGGTAGACCGAGCTCTGTTTGAGACCGGAGCCACCGGCGAGGATGTCCGGGATCGACACGGGGCTGCCCGCATCGGCGAGGAGCTCGATCAGCCGACGACGCTGCGTCGTGTACCGCTGTCCGGCCGATCGGAGCCTCGCCGTCGCCGTCGCGTCGAGGTCGAAGCTCATCCGGGTGACTCCGGCCGGAGCTCGAACAGCGCCTCGGCGAACCGGACCCCGAGGCCGCGGGCTGCGTGCTGCGGGCCGACGCCCACAGCACGCAGCCCGCGCGCCCATCGCGCGATCGACGTCCGGACGGGGTCGGCGTTGAGCTCGAGCACCCGGTGCACGGCCTCCGCGTACCCCGCCGCCGTCACGCGCGGGGCCAACGCGCTTCGCGCGTAGTCCCGCGCGTGGCGGCTCATCGACCCTCGAGCCTCCCGATCTTCCGCGAGGCGATCGATCGCGGCGGCCAGCTCGACGGGATCCGGCGGACCGGACGCGATCCGGGCCACCACGCCCTCCGGCACCTCGAGGTAGGTGCCCACGGCGCTCACGATCGTGGGGACGCCCGCATGCAACGCGCGCACCAGCGAACCGCTGGTCTCGCCACGGTGCGGGTGGCGGAGGTTGATCAGGATGTCGAATGCGCACAGCCATTCGAGGAATTCGTCGTCCCGGACGTCGGTGACGACGGTGACCCGGTCCTCCACGCCACTCCGTCGGACGGCTCCCTGGACGTCCCAATGCGAGCTCGTTCGCCCGACGAGCACGCCACGGACATTCGAGCGAACCCGAGGGAGCGCGGCCAGCAGCGCTTCGATGCCCTTGCTCGCGTTGAGATCTCCCGCGATCCCCACGACCACCTCGTCCCCCCGGGCAACCCGGTGACGGAGTCTGACTCGTCGCTCGCGCGCCGCATCGATCTCGTCGTCGCGTTCCACCAACGGATGCGGCGTCACGACGATGGGGGTCCTGCATCCGACTCGGAGCAGGTAGTCACGCGCGAACCGCGAATGCACGATCACGGTCCTCGCTCGCCGGACCGCCTGCGCGCACCACGGGACCCCGAGCGGATCCTCGAGGTCGGCGTTGCGAGCGGCGGCCGCCATCGCTTCCGCGCGGGCGGGCTGCGTCAGCGGGTCGTTCGCGAGCCCCAGCCCGTACATCAGCCCGTCGAGCGCCAGATCGTGGAGGACGACGACCCCAGGGTTCCACACCGAGAGCCGGTAGATCGCCCCGTGGAACTCGACGTTGTTCCCCAACTGGAAGACGCCGACGTCCGACGCGCGAACGCGCTCCTCGGCGCCGGGTCCCGATGGCCACATCGCGTCGACGTGGTGTTCGGCGGTGAACCCGATCTCGTCGAGCCCGCCCAGCACCGCCGTGGCGTACGCCGCGATCCCCGTCTGCGCGGGGGGCAAGGGCGAGCAGAACGCGACGTTCGCCATCGACTCACCCG
This sequence comes from Actinomycetota bacterium, assembly GCA_005885035.1. GTDB lineage: Bacteria > Actinomycetota > UBA4738 > UBA4738 > HRBIN12 > AC-51. The sequence continues at coordinate 28,804 of VAXZ01000009.1, read as the reverse complement.
ACCAAGCGGCGGACGACCTCCGGCCACTGCGGGATGTGGTCGGTGACGAACGTTCGACCGGCCGATCCCAGCCGTCGCGCCAGCTGCCGGTCGGTGAAGAGCCGGTCGAAAGCCGCCGCGATCGCTGCGGGTTCTGCGTCCACGATCGAGCCGTTCTCTTCATCGCGGACGAACTCGAGCGGACCCCCGGAATCCGAGGTGACGACCACCGGACGGGCGGCGGCCATCCCCTCGATCGTCACGTACCCGTAATCCTCGTCGAGGGGACCGAAGTACACGCCGAGCGAGCCGAGATACAACTCGAGGAGCTCGTCGTCGGGGACGCGTTCGCGCATCTCGACGCGTTCACCGAGGCCGGCTTCGGCGACGCGTTTCGCGATCGTATCCCGTTCGGCTCCGGAACCGACCAGGATCAAACGCACATCGGTTCCCACCTGCCGCATGGCGTCGATCGCCAGCCCTTGCCGTTTGAGGCGGTCGAACCTGCTCGGGAACACGATCGCGTCCCCCAGGGGCCGCGCATCTTCCGCCAGGAGACGATCGGTGAGCGGTGAGCGGTGATAGAGGACCTCGGCGTCCAGGCCGATCGAGCTGTCCAGCCGGCCGCGCACGTTCTCGGAGTTGGTGAAGAGCCGGGACGCCTCGCCCAACGCCAGCCGATCCGCGCTGTGGATCAGGCTCCGGACGACGGCACCGTCCGGATACCCGGCGATGTCGCCGAGCTCGGGGCTGTCCCACAGCTCGTAGGCGGTCCTGTGCTGGTGGATGAGCCATACGGCCTTGTTGGGATGACGAACGAGGTACGCGGGGAACTTCAGCGCGATGACGAGGTCGATCGGCTCGCCGTTCGACTCCGAGAGATCGACGCTCCTCCATGCACCCATCTGATGCACCAGCTCGGATGGCGGGTACCACTTGAACGGCATCGTGACCGTCTCGGCCTCATGACCGGCTTCGCGCAACGCGGCGACCAACCCGCGCACGTGCGCTTCCGCGCCTCCCGCCATGAAGGGAGCTTGTGGGTGGCACACCGCGATCCGCATCAGGCGCGTTTCTCTAGGTCGAACCGGAGATCTTCGAACTCCCTGAACGCCCTCCGAACCTTCCACCAGCGATCGGACTCCAAGAAGTAGTAGCGGCCAAAGAGCTCGTAGAGGTCGTGGTCGGGATCCCAGTAGGAGAACGATTCCTCGTGGAACACGCGGTGATGCGTCGGGTCTCGGTAGGACACGGGGTTCGTCCACGCCGGGAGCCGCATGACGAGGAGTCCGCCCGGCACGAGGATGCGCCAGCACTCGTCGAGCCACGTCTGCACGTCGACGTCCTTCAGGTGTTCGAACACATCGATCGCGATAACGGCGTCGACCGAGGCGTCAGCCCATGGCCAGGGGAACGACGTGAGGTCGTGAGCGACATCGATCCGGTCCGAGTGGACGATCCGATCGTGGTGGATCGTCGCCCGGGGGTGGGGATTGGCGCCAGCGCCGAGCTCCAGGACGACGTCCCCGAGCGGCGGGAGCTCCTGCTGCGTCATCAACGAGGGCGGCGAGACGCGGGCCTCGAGCGTCGATCCGAACTCCTGCAGAACCGACCGCATCTCTTGCAGCTGCATCGTCAGCGCGACGTTGTCCTGGCGTGCGAGGGCGAGCTCCCGCGACGTCTCGATGCCGAGCAGCGCGAGATCGGCATCGATCCGGTCGTAGCGCCTGGTCAATGGCCGGAGCGCCCGGAACATCGTGCGTTTGATCCACCGCTTCAGCGACCCCCCTCCCCGGAAGAAGGGCTCATCCTGCGGAAGGTGGACCGAGCTGTCGCGACGGAGGGTCGCCTCGAGCTCGCTCCACCGGCGCACGAGATCGGCGGGGTCGCCGGCGAGCTGGGCGGTCCCGTGCTCGGGGATCGGCGACGCCGCCCAATAGAGCTCACGGGCGAGCGCTTCGGTCGCAGCCGAAGTCGTCAGCACGCCCTGCGGCGCGTTCGGATCCTCCACAGCATCCTCCCGGCGAGGCTCGAGGTTCATCAGGCTAACCGAACGGCTCCACGCGGAACCTCTTGCGGGCGGCGCGGAGGGGCGCGTCACCCCGCGAGCCGGAACGAGCGGCCACGGCGCTCGACGATCCCGTCGCGAACCAGACCGGCAGCCGCGACCTCGACCCGGCCGAGGTCGATCCCGGTTGCCACGACGAGACCGGCGATGCCGGCCGACGGTCGAACACGGAGTGCGGCCACGATCCGGCCGCGCACCTGGCGGTTGGATCCTTCGAACGGCGGCTGCGTCCGAGCGGCGGTCACCCTCCCGGGGCGGCCGGCGCCGCGGAACCGGCAAAAACGCTCGAATGGGCACACCTCGCACCGCGGCGCCGGCCGGCACACCTCGCGACCGAGATCCATCATCGCCTGGTTCCACGTACCCGGGCCGCGTGGATCGAGGAGGAGCCCGGCCGCCACCGCGATCTGCGGATCGTTGCCGTCTTCCGGCTCGCGCCCGAGCACGACGCGCGACGTCACCCGGCGAACGTTGACATCCATGGCGACGACGGGTCGGTTGAACGCGATCGCCGCGACCGCCGCTGCGGTATAGGGACCGACCCCCGGGAGCCGTTGGAGCGCTCGCGGCTCGCGCGGCACCATCCCACCGTGCACGCGGACGATGGTCCGAGCGGCTTCGTGCAACGCAACCGCCCGCCGGTGGTAGCCGAGTCCGGCCCACGCGCGGATCACGTCCCCGCGCGACGCCGCGGCCAGGCTCGAGAGGTCGGGGAACCGCCGGAGGAACCCCTCGAACGCGGAGGCGGCGCGGGCGGCCTGCGTCTGCTGCAACATCACCTCGCTGACGAGGACCCCGTACGGATCGATCCCCGCCCGCCGCCACGGGTATGCCTCTCGGCGCGGTCGGTACCAGGCGCGCAGTGCCCGGCGAAGCGGACTACTCTCGAGAGCGGTCATGCCTGCCCTTCGCGAGCTCATGAGCATGGATCTCATCTCGGTCCCACCGACGGCGACCGTCGCCGAGGCCGCCCAAGTGATGAGCCTCCAGCACGTCGGGGCAGCCCTGGTGGTCGACGGCGGGGACCTGGTCGGCATCTTCACCGAACGGGACATCGTGCGTGCGCTGGCCGCGGAGCACGACGCAGCCACGCATGACGTTCGGGAGTGGATGACCAAGGATCCGGTCACCCTTGATGCGAACGTGTCCGCTCAGGAGACCCTCGCGCTGATGCTGGCCAAGGGGTTCCGTCACGTGCCCGTGACCGAGTCCGGCCAGCTCGTCGGCATCGTGTCGATGCGCGATCTCACCATCAGATGACGCCGGCAGATCACGCCGGCAGATGACTCCGGCCGGCGACGCCCACCTTCCTAGAAGCCCGCCCGCGACTCAGAGCTGATCATGGCAGTGACGACCTCTTGGAGCGCCGCATGGACGGCGCGGAAGATGTCGGCCACCTGCGCCGGCGTCGCCGTCGCCGCCGAGCCCTTGGCAGCCATCGCCGTGATGTCGCATGCCTTGTCGAACACATGCCAGTCGCTCTCGCGGGACATCGGATGTGCCTCCTCGTGGTTGATCCTCACCACCCAGGCTAGCCGAAGACGCTGCATCCTGATGTCGGAACCGCGTCCGCGCGTTCGTCGATTACGGTGAACGGGCGGCACACGGCCGCCCTCGGAACAGGAGGTGCGCATGAGATACGCGTTGCTGATCTACGCGGACGAGAAGGCGTGGGAGTCGGTCCCCCACGAGCAACAGCACGCGATCTATCAGGAGTACGAGAAGTTCGCGCAAGAGCTGGAGGAGCGCGGCGTCATGCGCGGCGGCGACCAGCTGGCCGACAGCCCCGCGGCCACGACCGTGCGCGTCCGCGACGGCCAGCGGCTCGTCACCGATGGCCCGTTCGCGGAGACGAAGGAGCAGCTCGGGGGCTACTTCCTGGTGGAGGTCGACGACCTCGACACCGCGATCGAGCTCGCGAGCAAGATCCCGGGGGCGCGGCACGGCTCCGTGGAGGTGCGCCCCATCATCGAGGGATGACCGACGCGTTCGGAGCCCTCGAGCGATCGTTCCGGCAGGGCTCCGGGCGGGCGGTGGCTGCCCTGATCCGCGTTACGGGCGACTTCGACCTGGCCGAAGAGGCGGTCCAGGACGCGTTCGAGGTCGCGCTCCGTACGTGGCCCAGCCGCGGGGTGCCGGACAACCCCGAGGCCTGGATCGTCACCACGGCTCGCAACCGCGCGATCGACAAGCTCCGCCGGGATCGTGTCGACCGGGCGAAGACCGAGGCCGCCGCACAGATCGCCGAGCTCGAGACGATCGGAGTCGACGTGCACGAGATCCCGGACGATCGTCTACGGCTCCTCTTCACCTGTTGCCACCCGGCGCTCGCGATGGACGCCCGGGTCGCGCTGACCTTGCGGACGGTCGCCGGATTGTCGACCCGCGAGATCGCGAGGGCGTTCCTCGTTCCGGAGCCCACCTTGGGGCAGCGCCTCACCCGGGCGAAGCGCAAGATCCGCGACGCCGCGATCCCCTACCGTGTGCCGCCACGCGAGCTCTTGCCGGAGCGTATCGACGGCGTGCTCGCGGTGCTCTACCTGGTGTTCAACGAGGGATACGCGGCGACCGAGGGCGAGCTGCTCAGAGCGGAGTTGGGCGACGAGGCGATCAGGCTGGCGCGACTCGTCGATCGACTGCTCCCCGGGGACGAGGACGTCCGCGCCCTGCTCGCGCTCATGTTGCTCCAGCACGCGCGTCGCGCGGCCCGGACCGACGAGGCGGGCGACCTCGTGTTGCTCGAGGAACAGGACCGCTCCCGTTGGGATCACGTCATGATCGACGAGGGACTGTCCGTCCTGGCCGAGGGGGCGCGGCGCCCGGGCGCGTACCGCCTGCAGGCCGAGATCGCCGCGTGCCACGCCCGGGCGCCGCGCCCCGAAGACACGGACTGGCCCGAGATCGCCACCCTCTACGGTCGACTGGCCGCCCTGCAGCCTTCGCCGGTCGTGGAGCTCAACCGCGCGGCCGCCGTCGCGATGGCCGACGGTCCCGAGAGCGGACTTCGGATGCTCGAGCCGCTCCAGCCGGACCTCCATCGCTATCACCTGTTCCATTCCGCGAAGGCCGACCTGCTCCGGCGTGCCGGTCGGACCGACGACGCGGTCGAGGCCTACCGGCGAGCGCTGGACCTGACGACGAACGACGCCGAACGCCGGTTCCTGGAAAGACGGCTGACTGCGCTGCAGCGAGCCTGAGCTTCACTTCCGCTCCGGGCCGCGTCCGACACGTGGCGTAGCATCCGGGGCGCGATGCTCTTCCCCACGACGGACTTCGCGATCTTCTTCTGCCTGGTCTTCCTGGGCCACTGGTGGCTGAACCACAACCCCCGGGTGTGGAAGCCATTCATGATCGCGGCGAGCTACGTGTTCTACGGCTGGTGGAACTGGCGTTACGTCTTCCTCCTCGCGGCCGTGTCGCTGATCACCCAGGTCGCCGCGATCGCCGTGGATCGCCAACACCACGCGAAACGCCGAACCCTCGCCCTCGCGCTTGGCGTCGCTGCAACGATCGCCCCTCTCCTCTACTTCAAGTACTACGGCTTCTTCACCGTCAACGTCACGAACGCCGCCACCTCGTTCGGGCTGCACGTCGCCCCGCCCCTGATCCAGGTCGTGCTGCCGGTGGGGGTCTCGTTCTACACGTTCATGGCGATCGCCTACGTCGTGGACATCTACCGCGGCGACTTCGAGATCGCGAGCTGGGTCGACCTGTTCCTGTACCTATCCTTCTTCCCCCACCTCGTCGCGGGGCCGATCGTGCGTCCGAACGAGCTCATCCCCCAACTCGTCGTGCGACGCGACCCCCGCCAGATCGATGTCGCGGGGGCGATGTGGCTGATCCTCGGTGGGTTGTTCAAGAAGGTGGTGATCGCCAACTACCTCGCGGGCGCGATCGTCGATCCCGTCTTCGGCGATCCCGCTCGGCACAGCTCTCCCGAGGTGGTCATCGGGATCGTCGCCTACGCGGTCCAGATCTACTGCGACTTCAGCGGGTACACCGACATCGCGATCGGGGTCGCGAAGCTCCTCGGGTTCCGGTTCCCGCAGAACTTCGACCGTCCCTACAGCGCGCGCTCCGTGCAGGAGTTCTGGCGTCGCTGGCACATGACGCTGTCCCGGTGGCTGCGCGACTACCTCTACATCCCGCTCGGCGGCAACCGCAAGGGGTCGGCTCGCACCTACCTCAACCTGATGATCACGATGCTTCTGGGCGGTCTGTGGCACGGCGCGGCATGGCATTTCGTCGTGTGGGGCGGTCTGCACGGGGCCTACCTGGCGGTGGGGCACTGGAAGGAGGGCAAGCGGAAGGCGGGGCAGCTCGCCGAGCCGCCGGACACCCTCCTCGTCCATTGGATGCAGCGGCTCGCCACCTTCACGCTCGTCTGCATCGCATGGACGCTGTTCCGAGCGGACTCGGTCGCGACCGCTGTCGCCCTGCTCGCGCGGACCCTGACCGCGTGGCGGCTCCCCTCACCCCTCGTCACCACCCCCGTCCTCTTGGCGATCTCCGCCGGGCTCGTGACACAGTTCCTTCCACATCGGCCCGCGGAACGGCTCAAGGCGGCTCTTTCGCGGCTCCGCCCGGTCCCGCTGGGCATCACGGTCGCGGTCGTACTCTTCCTGATAACGACGCTCGGGCCCCGCGGCGTCGCGCCGTTCATCTACTTCCAATTCTGAGATGACCACCGACACCCAGGAACGCACGACGGCCGGGCACGAGCGGCCGAACGACCCTGCCGACGGCCTGCCTCCGGGCCGGCGGGGCATGCCCGCGGGGCGGGTCCTCGTGGTGCTCCTGGTCGGCATACTCCTGTGGGGCCTGCTGTACGCGCCCGAGCTGAAGCGATCATCCGAGGCCCAACCCGACGGCATCCGCAGGACCGTTTCGCTCGCGATCCTCCGACCGGTCGTATGGGTGGAGGGTCGACTCGGCCTCACCGGGCTGATCGACAACGCCAGCAGCGCGCTCGGTCGCCGTCCGAACGAAGCGGTCGGCGGCGCCGGCGACGTCGACCCGTTGCCGAGCGTTCCGACGCCGAGCCACCTCAGCGGTCACCCGCAGCGCGACACGAAGATCCGCGAGCCCACCGCCGCGAAGCCGTTGCGCGTGGTGGTCGTCGGAGATTCGCTTGCCCAAGGGATCGGGTCGTTCGCCGAGCGGGTGTTCAAGCCGTCCCTCGTGGACGTGATCAAGCAAGGCCGGATCTCGACGGGACTCTCTCGCCCCGACTACTTCAACTGGCCGGCACAGATGCGGCTCATCGTCGATCGATCCCGTCCCGACCTGACGATCGTGATGCTCGGGGAGAACGACGCCCAGTCGTTGGTGACGCCCGAAGGGCAGCTGGTTGCCCAGGTCGGCACGGGGGATTTCCCTCCCGCGTACGAACAGCGCGTGCGCTCGTTCGCCCGGGTCGCGACGTCCGAGGGGGGACACGTGATCTGGGTCGGGCTCCCGAACCCCCGCGATACGAGGCGCTGGGAGTTCATCGAGCGACAGAACGGTGCCTTCCAGGCCGTTGCCGACGGACTCACGAACGTGGCGTTCTTCGACACGTGGAACACGTTCGCCGCACCTGGCGGTGGCTACACCGCGTATTACCACGACGGCAAACAGCTCACCCTCGTCCGTGCGGATGACGGCGTGCACTTCAACGCGGACGGATACACGATCCTGATGCGTCTGGTCGCCCGGTTCGCCACGCAACAGTTCCAGTTGGACCCCCGCACCTACGAAGGGTGACCGGCGGAACCTCCGTCGGTGAGCTCCTTCACCAGGTAGGTGCAGACACCGGCGACGGGAAGCGACGTGCCGTCGTCCATCTCGAGGCGAGCCGCCTGCACGAACGGTCCGTGGGCGAACACGTACCCGAGGCGCTCGTACAACGAGCGCGCGGCCGCGTAGTCGTCGTCGAGCCCCACACCCAGCCCCAAACGGGGGAAGCCCGCCGAGCGCGTCTCGCGCTCGGCGGCGGCGACCAGCGCCGTCGCGATCCCGCGACGGCGCCACGCGGGGCCGACCCCGAGGTCCCGGATCTCGGGGCAGCCCTCGCGATACGCGGACGGCGACCACTCCGGATGACCCGGGAACACCACCATCGCGCGGCCGGCCGGCTCCTCACCCGCCCACGCGACGAGCTGGACGGCGAGCCCGCGCTCCTGCAACCCGATCCGTTTCTCGCGGCGTCCTCCGCGGCCGGATCGAACTCGAAGTCCGGCAGCCGGCCGTTGAGATAGTCGTCGTAGGCCTGCATGTCGAAGTAGCCGTGCCCCGAGAGGTTGACCAGGATCACGCGCTCCTCGTCGGCTTCCCGCGCGGCGTCGGCCTCCTCGATCACGGCCTTGAGCCCGTGCGCGGACTCGGGCGCGGGGATGATCCCCTCGGCGCCGGCGAACCGCACCGCGGCGTCGAACACCTCGTTCTGTGTGTAGGCGCGCGCCTCCATGTGTCCGTGCTTCACCAACAACGACAGCGACGGGGAATCGCCGTGGTAGCGAAGGCCTCCCGCATGCACCGGAGCCGGCACGAACGTGTGCCCGAGCGTGTACATCGGCAGCAGCGGCGTCATCCCGGCGGCGTCGGCGAGGTCGTAGGCGAACCGCCCCTTCGTCAGGGTGGGACATGCCGCAGGCTCGGTCGCGATGAATCTCGTCTGCGTTCGACCGGCCAAACGGTCGGCGATGAACGGGTACGCGAGGCCGGCGTAGCTCGAGCCGCCGCCGACGCACCCGATCACGACGTGCGGATCGCTCTCACCGGCGAGCTTCATCTGCTCCTTCGCCTCGAGCCCGATCACGGTCTGGTGGAGCAAGACGTGGTTCAGCACCGAGCCGAGCGAGTACTTCACCGCGCCGTTCGACGTGGCCGCCACCTCCACCGCCTCACTGATCGCGATACCGAGCGACCCGGTCGAGTCCGGATGCGCCTCGAGGATCGTCTTGCCGGCCTGCGTCGTGGGCGACGGCGACGGGATCACCTCGGCCCCGAAGGTCTCCATGAAGATCCGGCGGTACGGCTTCTGCTCGTACGAGGCCTTCACCATGAAGACCTGGCACCCGATCCCGAAGAACGAGCACGCCATCGACAGCGCGGAGCCCCACTGCCCGGCTCCCGTCTCGGTCGCGATCCGCTTCGTCCCGGCCTCCCTGTTGTAGAAGGCCTGGGCGACCGCGGTGTTCGGCTTGTGCGACCCGGCCGGCGAGACCCCTTCGTACTTGTAATAGATCCGAGCCGGCGTCTGGAGCGCCTGCTCCAGGCGAACAGCCCGATGCAACGGCGAGGGTCGCCAGAGCCGGTAGACGTCGAGGATGCCGCCCGGGATGTCGATCCACTCGTCGGTCGCGACCTCCTGCATGATCAGCGCCTCGGGGAACAGCGGCGCCAGCAGGTCCGGCGTCACGGGCTCCTTCGTCCCCGGGTGCAGCGGCGGCAAGGGCTGGATCCCGGCCCGGACGAGCGACGGCATGATGTTGAACCACGCGGTCGGCAAACGGTCCTGCGACAGGTCGAACCGGTTGGGCTCCATCATGCGCGACCTCCTGTGGGGACGAGCGCCGAGCCTACCGCCCCGTCGGTCGACGAGGAAGGCCGATCTAGCCGACCGGCTCGGCCGAGATCTCGACCCACCCGTCGACCTCACGGGCGGTGAACACCGCGAGCGGATCGCGGGCGGGACCCTCGAGGGGCTCGCCGGTCTCGGCGTCGAACACGCTCTCGCACGCGGCGCACAGGAGCCGATCCGATCGATCGTCGAACGTCCCGTCGGCGAGCGCGCACCCGTTACCCGTGCACGTCTCGCTGACCGCGAACAACCGTCGCTCGTCGTGCGTCACGACGACCCGGCCCGAGGGGATGTCGTAGGCGCGCAGCTCGCCCTCGGGGATCTCGGCGAGCGAGCCCACCCGGACGAACTCGGTCATCAGGCGCCTCGCAGCGCCGAGTACACACGCTGCACGACCGTCACGGTCCCCAGGACGGCGAGGAGCACGAGGACAGGCAGCATCGCACCGGGGATCACCAGCCCGACGATCAGCGCCAGGACGCGTTCGAGCCGCTGGAACAATCCGTCGCTCAACAGGACCCCGGCCGCCTCGGCCTCGGCGCGGATGTGGCTGACCACGAGGCTCACGATCAGCGTCACCAACGCGAGCGCCGCTTCGAAGCCTCTCCCATCGGCCGCGAGACGCCAGAACAGGCATGAGAACAGGATCATGTCGGACACGCGGTCGAGCACGGAGTCCATGAAGGCGCCGGCCCGCTTGGCCTCGCCGCGGTGCCGGGCAACGGAGCCGTCGAAGACGTCGCACGCACCCGCGAGGATTAGGACGCCTCCGGCCGCGAGCCACGCACCGCTCACGATCAGCACACCCGTGACGACGTTCAACGCGAGCGAGAGCAAGGTGAGCTGCCACGGCCGAACACCTGTCCAGATGAGGAACGCGAGGATCCCTCGGTAGGGCCACGCGAAGACGCGCTGCATCGCGCCTCCGGCCGCGCTCTCGTTCTTCCGTGGGGCCGGCATGTCCCGGACACGAGGCGCTTCCCGGACCTGTTGCCCGCGACGAGACCTCGTCGCCTTCAGCTGCACCCATGAGGGCCGAGCCGAACGGTGACGACGTCGTGACGGTTCGAGCTCCGGGCGCCTTCTCCTCGGCGTGCTCCGCCAGCAGGTAGGTCTCGTCCTCGTCCTCGAGGTCGAGCGGCTTCACGGTGACGAGCATCCCGGGACCGACCTCGTCGGCCGCGGAGGGCGCCTCCACGATCTCGGGGTCACGCAGCATCGCCTGGATGCTGCGGATGCGGGCTTCCATCAGCCCCTGCTCGTTCTTCGCGGCGTCGTATTCGGCGTTCTCACGGATGTCGCCGTGCTCCCGTGCGGCTTTGATGCGTTCCGCGATCGCATCCCGACCCGAGGTGGTGAGCTCCTCCAGCTCCGAACGGAGGCGGCCGTACGCGTCCAACGTGAGCGTCGCCGTCGGCTCCTGGCCGGCGGGGCGGGGCGGGCGATTACGCAGCTCCTCCGGGAGTTCGGCCATCCGCCAAAGTCTAGCCAGGAGCGTCTAGCCAGGTACGAAGAAGAGTGCCTCCTGCGGGGGGCACCGCGCCCCCCGAGGGCAGCCAGACCAGGAACGATGCGCCGCCCCCCTCCCGCTCCTCGGCCCACGCCCTGCCTCCATGGAGTTCGGCGAACCGCGCCACGAGCGTCAGTCCGATCCCGGAACCGGGGGCATGCGTGGCGGCGTTCACTCCCCGTTCGAACGCGCCGAAGACCCGCTCGCGGTCCTCGGGCGGGAGTCCCGGTCCGTCATCCTCCACCGCCAGGATCGCGCCCCCGTTCCCGGGCTGGACCCGGATCCAGATATGGGCGTTCGGGGGCGTGTGTCGAGCCGCGTTCACCAACAGGTTCTCGACGATCCGCTCGACCTTCGGGACGTCGATCGCGACCGTCGTCGTGGTCGCAACGACCGACACATCCCGGTCCGCGACCGCATCGGATTCGGCGACAACGTTGCGGACCACCTCGGCGAGGTCGACCGTCGCGCGCTGCGGTTCGAGGAGCCCCTGCGAGAGCCGGTCGAGGTCCAGCAGATCGGTCACGAGCCGCAGCAGCTTCCGCGCGTTGCCGGCGATCCGGCGCACGAGGTCTGCCTGAACCTCCGGGCCGAGCTCGACGTCCTCACGCTCCAGCGTCAGCGCGCTCCCGAGCAACGACGTGAGCGGCGTTCGCAGGTCATGCGAGACGGCCTGGAGGAAGGTGTTCTTCAGCTCGTCGAGCGAACGGAGCCGAGCGGAGGCCTCCCGCTCGATCTCGAGCGCGCGAGCGAGGTCCTCCTCCGCCTGCTTCAGGCTCGTGATGTCGAACATCACGCCCGACCAGAAGCGGGGGTCGCCGTTCTCGTCGCGCACGACCTCGGCTTGGTCGAGGACCCACACGACCCGACCGTCCGCGCGGAGCATCCGGTACTCGATCGAGAACGGCTCCAGCGTTCGTTCGGTGCGTTCGTCCTCCGCGTTCACACGCTCTCGATCGTCGGGATGCACGAGCTCGAACCACATCCGACGGGTCATGAAGTCGTCGGGGGTGATACCGAGCATCTGCTCGATGCCCGGGCTCGTGTACAGCGGGACGTAGTCCTCCCCGATCACGTTCACGTAGACGACGGCCGGGATCTGCTCGACGAGCGTGCGGTAGAGCTCCTCGGTCTCACGCAGGCTCCGCTCCGTCTGCTGCCGGCGGATCGCGGCGCCGAGCGTGCCCGCCGCCACTCGGAGGGCGTCGATCTCGGCGCTGGTCCACTCGCGCTCGTGCTCGCGATCGTCGAACCCGATGGAGCCCCACCACTCCTTCCCGGCGAAGATCGGCATGTCGAGGAGCGACACGATGCCCTGCGCGGCGAACTCTTCCCTCGTGGCCGCGGGGAGGTCGGCGACGTTCACGGCCCACGGCTCGCCCCGACTGAGCGTGGCGCGCCATTCGCCCTGTGAGGGGTCGAAGGCCTGATCGATCGTGTTGGGGTTCCCGATCTGGGCCTCCACGCCGGGCGCGCACCACTCGAAACGATGTGTCGATCCGAGCTCGCCCCCGGGAAGGGTCACGTTCTCGAACACGTGCGCCCGCGAGACGGCGGCACCCTCCCCGAGCCGCCGGAGGACCTCGTCGATCGCGTCCTCCCAGCGGTCGGCTTGGAGGAACAACTGCGCCGCCGCGCCGATGGTCTGGAGGATCGCATCCCGCCGCCCGACCGCCAGCTCCTGTTGGACCGCCGCCGAGGCGTCCGTGAACGACGCGATGACGTGCCGCTCTCCGTGCAGGTCCGTGAGCCCGACGGCCATCCGGGCGAACGCCTCGCGGCCGTCGGGCAACCGGTAGCGGATCCGCGTCACGAAGTCGGAGAGATCGCCCTCCTCGAGCGCAGCGACCTCCCGATGCAAGGTCGCCGCGTCCGCCGGGTCGACCAGTCCGATCTCGTCGGGCCGGCGCCCGACGAGATCGGCCACCGATCGGCCGCTCGCACGTTCGAACGCGGGGTTCGCCGCCACGAAGGTCAGGTCCCGCAGCCGCAGGATGCAGATCGACGACGGGTGGTCGCGGAACGTGGCCTCGTAGACCACGTCGAGTTCGCCGGTGCGAGGTCGCTCAGTCCTCGCGAACGGCGCCGGGGGGTCCATCGACGCATCGTAGACCCGACGCCGCCGCGCAGGATCAGCCGACCGCCGCCTTGAGCACTCGGCACGCGCGAAGGGTGACCCACTTGCTCGGACCTCGGCCGGGATCAACGTCCTCCCACAGCTTCCCGCGGTAGGGGTGCTCGTTCCGCCATCGACCTTTCGGGTCCTGCTTCGAGAGCACGAGCTCGACCGCGTGCCCGAGCCGCGGATCCCTCGCATGCCCGAGCTTCGTCAACACCTCGAGGTTCTGCAGGACGTCGGCGACGTAACCGGATGGGAAGCCGAACCGGAACCAGTTGACACTGACCGCGGTGTCGGTCGGATAGTCCGCGGTCGCCGGGTCACGGGAGAGCAGGAAGCCGACCCCGACACCGATCGCGTCGCGGACGACGCCCGTGCGTCGCCTCGGCGGGATCGCCGCCAGTCCCCGGAGCGCCTTGATCGCACCCCACGCGCACGGCTCGGTCCCGTTGATGCCGCATCTGAATCCCGGTCCCGCCGTGGCCCCGCGGTGATAGCCGTCGAAGTGCTTACCCGTGATCGAGCGGGCCTGCCACTCGACGGACTCGCGGACCGAGGGGTCGTCCAGGAGCCCGAAGTCGATCAGGGCACGGAGGAGGTTGCCGTTGAGGCAGTGCACCACGTCGCCGTCGCGGTTGCTCCAGCCGAACCCGCCGTTCGGAGCCTGCGCGTGCTCCAGGACGTTCCGGCACGCACGCCGGATGCGGCGGTCACGAGGGTCGGCGCCCATCTGGTCGAGGAACATCAGCGACCAGACCGTCCCCGTGTACTTCGGCCCGTACCCCGACCCCGGCTTCACCCAGTACCCCGGCGTCTCCTGTCCATCGAGGATCGGCGAGATCGGCGGTACGCGCATCGCCGCCGCACGAGCGCGCCGGACGGACGGAGCGTCCGCGGGCTCGTCCATGAGCTCGCGCGAGGCGAGGTGACGGATCGCCGGATCCTCTGGCTCCAGGAGCCAAGGGACCGGGTCGCCGCGCAACGAGCTCCGCCACGGTCCAGCGCGGTCACTCCTCGCTGAAGTAGACGTTCTTCACTTCGGTGTACAGGGCTGCTGCGTGCATCCCCATCTCGCGGCCGAACCCGCTCTGCTTGTAGCCCCCGAAGGGCGCCTCGGTGTGGACGCTGTTCGAGGAGTTCACGCTCAGCACGCCGGTTCGGATCGCCTTCGCCACGCGGATCGCGCGGCCGAGGTCGCGCGTCCAGATCGACCCGGACAGCCCATAAGGGGAATCGTTCGCGATGCGGATCGCCTCGTCCTCCGCGTCGAACGGGATCATCGAGACGACCGGGCCGAAGATCTCCTCGCGGGCGACTCGCCACGAGTTGTCGACGTCGGCGAGCACGCAGGGCCGGAGGAAGAAGCCGGCGCCATGCGGAACGTCACCACCCGTCACGACCTTCGCGCCCTCCTTCACGCCGATCTCGATGTAGTCGAGCGACGTCTGCCGCTGCCCGTCGCTGACGAGCGGACCCATCTCGGTCGTTTCCTCCAGCGGCGGACCGACCCGGATCGCATCGGTCCGCGCCGCGAACCGGGAGAGGAACTCGTCGTACACCGGTCGCTGGATCAGCTGACGCGACCGGGCGCAGCAGTCCTGGCCAGCGTTGTCGAAGACCGACCACAGGGAGCTCTCGACGCACACGTCGAGGTCGGCATCGGCGAACACGACGTTCGCGGACTTGCCGCCGAGCTCGAGCGATACCCGGGTGATGTTGTCCGCGGCGGCCTGCATCACCCTCGTGCCGACCTCGGTGGAGCCCGTGAACGAGATCTTCGACACGCGGGGATCGGCGATCAGGGCGTTCCCGATCGTCGAGCCGGGGCCGGGCAGCACACTGAGCGTCCCCTCGGGGAGCCCGGCTTCCGTGAGGATGTCGGCGACCGCGAGGATCGTCAGCGGCGTCTGTGAGGCGGGTTTCAGGATCGCGGTGTTCCCACAGGCGAGCGCCGGAGCGATCTTCCAGCTGGCGATCACCGTCGGGAAGTTCCACGGGGAGATCAGGACGCAGACGCCGACCGGCTCCCGAAGGCTGATGTCCAGGCCGCCGGGAACGACCGGGATCGTTTCGCCGAAGATCTTGTTCGCCGCACCGCCCCAGTACTCGTAGACGTTCGCGACGAGGTCGATCTCAGCGCGCGCAGCGCCGATGGGTTTGCCGACGTTCCGTGCCTCGAGACGAGCGAGCTCTTCCTGGCGCTCGCGGATCAGGAAGGACGCCCGGGTCAGGACACGGCCGCGCGCGCGTGCGGCCATGCGCGACCACGGACCCTCGTCGAACGCGCGCGCGGCCACGTCGACAGCACGACGGGCATCCTCCGGTCCGGCCTCGGCGACCTCCCAGGCGGGCTCGCCGGTCGCCGGCTCGACCACCTTCGTGGTCGTTCCTTCCGCGGCGTCCACGCGTTCGCCCCCCAGCATCAGCAGCTCCGTCATCGTTCGTCCCTCCCGTTGCTCGTCGCGATCTCGGTCTCCGGGACCGTACCGTAGGCTGTCGCCGGTCGCTGGCGAGGGCCGGTCCGGAACCGCCACCAGAGGAGAGCGCATGCGTCTCGAAGGCAAGGTCGCGCTGATCACGGGCGGTGGCAGCGGCATGGGCAAGGTTGCCTCGGAGCTCTTCTCCCGCGAGGGCGCCCGCGTGGTCCTGACGGATGTGAACGACGAGGCGGGGCAGACGACCGCGACCGCGATCGGCGGCGGAGCGCACTTCGTCCACGCCGACGTCTCCCGGGAGGCGGATGCGCGCGCGATGGTAGCGGACGCGCTGGAGCACTTCGGCAGGCTCGACGTGCTCTACAACAACGCTGGCGTGATGCTGCCGGATGACGGCTCGGTCGACAGCACCGACGAGGCGATCTGGGATACGACGCTGGCGGTGAACGTGAAAGGCGTCGCGTTCGGGTGCAAGTACGGGATCCCAGCCATGCTCGAGACCGGCGGAGGATCCATCATCAACGTCGCGTCGTTCGTCGCGTGGATGGGCGCGGCCACGTCGCAGACGGCGTACACGTCGTCGAAGGGTGCGGTGCTCGCCATGACGCGCGAGATCGCCGTGGAGTACGCCCGCCGGGGCATCCGTTGCAACGCGTTGTGTCCCGGACCGATCGAGACACCGCTCCTGATGCAACTCCTGTCGGACGATCAGAAGCGGCAACGCCGGTTCGTCCACATCCCGATGGGTCGGTTGGGTCGAGCCGAAGAACTGGCCAAGGCCGCTCTGTTCCTCGCGAGCGACGACGCAAGCTTCATGACGGGCGCCTCGTTGATCGTCGACGGGGGCATCACCGCCGCGTACGTCACTCCGGAGGACTGACAGAGGATGCGTGACGCGGGATCGGATCGCGACCGGTTCGCCCAAGCGGTCTTCGCGTCGTCGCTCGGCTACTTCGACATCCTGTCGATCCATCTCGGCCTGCGGCTCGGTCTGTACCGCGCGCTGGCCGACGGCGGCGCGATGACGTCGGATGAGCTCGCGAGCGCAGCCGGGATCGCCGAGCGCTACGCGCGCGAATGGCTGGAGCAACAGGCGACCCGGGCGATCGTGCGGGCCGACCTGGGCGCCGACCCCACCCGTTTCACGTTGCCGCGTGGGCATGCGGAGGTCCTGCTCGACGGCGACTCGCTTTCCTTCCTGGGGGCAAGCGTCGGCCAGCTGATGAGCCTCCCGACCGCGCTCCACGCGGTGGAGGACGCGTTCCGCACCGGGGGCGGGGTCCCGTACGAGGCGTACGGTCAAGAGGGCGTGGAGGGTCAGGGCGCGAGCAACCGCCCGACGTTCCTGAGGACACTCCCCGACGTGTGGTTGCCGGCGATCGGGCCGATCCACGACCGCCTCAGCGCAGGCCCCGCGCGGGTCGTCGACGTCGGCTGCGGGACCGGTTGGTCCTCCATCGCGATCGCGAGCGCGTATCCGTCGGCCCAGGTCGACGGGTTCGACCCGGATGAGATCTCCATCCAGATGGCCCGCGACCACGCGGACGAAGCAGGGATCTCGGATCGCGTGCGTTTCCATCGCGAGGACGCCGCGCAGCTCGTCCGCCACGGGCCGTTCGACGTCGCCACGGCGTTCGAATGCATCCACGACATGGCGCGCCCCGTCGAGGTGCTGCGCGCGGTCAAGGGGGCCATCGTGGATGACGGCGCGATGCTGATCGTGGACGAGCGGACGAAGGACGCCTTCTCCGGCGACCCCGACGACCGCGAGGCGTACTTCTACGGCTGGAGCGTCTTCGATTGCTTGCCGACCGGGATGTACGAACAGCCTTCGGCCGGAACCGGAACGGTGATGCGGCCCTCGACGCTGCGCCGTTACGCCGACGAGGCCGGCTTCACGAGGTTCGACGTGCTGCCCATCGAGCACGACGCGTTCCGCCTGTACCTCTTGCAGCCCTAGACGCCGCGCGATCAGGCGTTGAAGACGGGCCGGAGCGCGTCGTACACGCTTCGGTAACGGCCATACGCGTCCTCGTAGCGATCCCTGGTGCCGGGGTCCGGCTCATGCACGTCCGGCCGGTACGAGACGAAGGCATCGACCGCATCCACGATCGAGCCCCGGACGCCGGACGCGACGGCCGCGAGGATCGCGGCGCCGGTCGCCGTCGTTTCGATCGAGCTGGGAACCCGGACGGGCAGGCCGGTGACGTCCGCCTTGATCTGGCGCCAGAGCGGGCCCTTCGCTCCGCCGCCCACGATCGTGAGCCGCGCAACGTCGAGTCCGGTGTTCTTCATCGCGTCCAGGATGTCCCGGAGGGCGAACGCGCTTCCTTCCAGGATCGCGCGCGTCATGTGATCGCGCGTGTGCGCGAGCGTGAGCCCGTAGAAGACCCCCCGCGCCGCACCGTTCCACTCGGGCGCCATCGCGCCCTGCATGCACGGGAGGAAGACCAAGCCTGCCGAGCCCGGCTCCACGTGACCGGCCTCGCGCGAGAGCAGGTCGTACGCATCTCCCAGGCCGACCGACTCAGCGTCCCGCTCGATCGGGGCGAATTGATCCCGCCACCAACGCAGGTTCCCGCCGGAGACGAACCCGGGGTTCTCGAGCAGCCAGACATCCGGGTCCGCATGCGGGTGGCACTCGACGAGCATCGTCGGGTCCTCGCGCGGCTCTGCGCTCGCGGCGCACACCGGCTCCGCCGTTCCCACCACGTCGCAGACCTCGCCCGGAGCGAAGACGCCCGCCCCGAGGGTCGCTGCCATCTCATCGCCGCACCCGACCGCGACCACGGTCGAGGGCGCGAGCCCGGTGGCCTCGGCGAACGCGGGTGTGATCCCGGCGATCGCCGCCGTCCCCTCGTCGGTCGGCGGCAGCATGTCCGGATCGATATCGACCGCGTCGAGGACCTCCTTCGACCACGCGCGCGTTCGAGGGTCGAGCAACGCGAGCGACGATGCGTTCGAGTAGTCGACGCGAAGCTCCCCGGTGACGTGGCGGAGCACGTACGAACCGGGCGGCATGAGATGCGTGGTTGCCTCCCACGATGCGGGCTCCTCATCTCGGATCCAGAGCGCCTTGAACACGGCATGGGACGAGTCCAGGTTCGCGCCGACGGCTCCGTAGAACGCCGCGGGGCTGATGCGCTCGGCGACCGCCGCCGCCTGATCCTCGGCGCGACGATCCATCCAGATCATCGCGGGACGCACCGGGCGACCCGCGGCGTCACAGGCCACCATCCCATCGAGCTGCGACCCGAACGACAGACCGGCGATCGCCGCGGCACCCCCCGGACAGAGCTCGATCAACCTCCGGCACGCACGCTCGACCCCGCTCGACCACGCCGCCGGATCCTGCTCCGCCCATCCCGGATGCGGGAAGGACAGCTCGTACGGTTCGTAGGCCGACCCGACGAGCGTACCGTCGGCGTCGTAGAGGGCGCCGTTCGTGCCCTGGCTGCCCACATCGCACCCGATCACGAACGGGCCGCTCACGGGAGGATCACCATCTTCAACCCCGTGCCCGATCGGATCGTCTCGAAGGCTTCGGCGATCCTGTCCAGCGGGAAACGGTGCGTGACGACGCGCGCGAGGTCATCCTGGCGGCGATCGAGGTAGTCCATCGTGATGCGGTACTGGCGATGCGTGGCGCCGTACGCGCCGAGGATCGAGAGCTCCTTGTAGTGCAGCTCGTTCATGTCGAGCGGGCTGACCGGGTCGTGCTTGGGAAGGCCGGCGAAGTAGACGATCTTGGCCCGCTTCGCCGCCATCTCCAGCGCTGCCTGTTGGCCGGCCTTCGCCGGAGCCGCGACGCTGACCCGCTCCACGCCGTCCCCATCCGTCCGGCTCAGCAGCTCGCCGACCCCGTTGTCGTCGCCGGCGACCCAGGCATCGTCGATCAGATGACCGACCGCATCCGTGGCCACCTTCAGGCGCTCCGAGGAGACGTCCGTCATGTAGACGCGCCCGGCACCCCGGTCGCGCGCCATGACGGCCTGCCAGCAGCCGATCGGCCCTGTGCCGACGATCATGACCCCGTCACCGAGTCGCACGTCGAGCTGCTCGATCCCGTTCAACGCACAGGCGAACGGATCGGCGACGGTCGCGAGGTCGGAGGGAAGCTCCGGCGGGAGCCCGATGAGGTTCTTCGTCGCGATGGGCGGGACCGCCGCGAACTCCGCGTACGCGCCCGGATACGGGTCGTAGCCGTACAGGAGGTGGTGCTCGCAGAGGTTCTGGAACCCTTCGACGCACCAACGACAGGTGCCGCACGTGAGGATCGACCCGAGGAACACCCGGTCACCCACGGAGATGCCCGACGGCAGGACCGCATCGGGCCCGACGCTCTCGAGCACGCCGACGGGTTCGTGCCCGAGCTGCCACGGTGGCGGAGCCTTCGGGTCGCCGTTGAAGAAGGTGCGAGCATCCGTGCCACAGATGCCGCACGCCTCCACCCGAAGGACGGCTCCTTCGCCGCGGTCCAGCGCTCTCGGATGACCCGGGAGAGCGCCCTGGTGATCGCCTCGGGCCGCGGATGCATGAAGATGTTCCGCCCGACGGAGCACCCGATGGCGCCCGCTTCCATCGCCTGCTCCATCCGCTGGAGCAACTCGGCATCCTCCAGCCGGGAACCGCCCGCGAGGACGACAGGAACACCGCTCGCGGCTTCCACGCATCTGGCGAACGACTCCTGGTCGCCCGGCCAGTTGGTCTTCACGATGTCCGCGCCGAGCTCCGCGCAGAGGCGGACGTTCCGGCGCAGGTACTCGAAGCCGTACTGCTGCTTCAGCGCTTCGACCGTCGCGTAGGTGGTCGGGAACTCGGCCTCCGCGATGAACGGCATGCCGAGCGAGGCGCATTCGCGCCCGACCGCGGACAGGATGTCCACCATGCCGGCCTCGGTGTCTCCCCCGAGCGCGGTGAAGAGCACGACCGCATCGGCGCCGAGGACCAACGCTTCCTCGACGTCGGCGATCTGCACGATCTCGGGACGGTCCCCGCCCGGTCCCGCGCTCGCGGATAGCAAGAGCGCGAGCGACGTCGTCGGAGCGAACGCCTCCTGAGCGACGCGGATCATCCCCTTGCTCATCATGATGACGTTCGCGCCGCCGGCGACCGCCTCTCGGGTACGCGCTTCGATGTCGGCGAGTGGCTCGAGGAACGTCGGTGACGTCATACCGTGGTCCAGGGCACAGATCACGGAGACGCCGTCCGGGTCGATGACCCGCTTGAGCCGCATCCCCTTGCCGACGTTCGCCGTCACGATGCCCTCCTCCCGGGTCCGCGACGGACCACGGTGAACTCGAACGCTTCGGCCAGGTGGTGTTCTTCGGACAGCAGCACCGGATCTCCGTTCTGATCGAAGTCCACCTGGCGGAGGAACAGGATAGGAACACCGACCTTCCCCTTCAGCAGCCGTGCGAGCGTCCGATCGGTCACGGTGGGTTCGATCGTGACGACGCCGTTCGCGACGGCGTAGCCGAGATGCTCGAGCACGTCGTACAGGGAACCGTCGACCGGCATGCGGGCGACCTCGCTCGATGAGACGCGCGACGTCGACACGATGTCGCGGGAGAACACGACCGGCCGGCCATCGGCCGTGCGAACCCGCTCGAGGACGACGACCGGATCGCCGACCGAGAGATCGAGATCGAGGCCGACCTGTTCCGAAGCTGCGTCCGTGTGCACGGCGATCTGCATCGTGCCGGGACGCATCCCCGCGGCTCGGATCGCCTCGGTGACCCCGAAGTTCACATCGAGGTTGTTTCGGAGCCTCGGCCGACGTGTGGCGTAGGTCCCCGCACCGCGGGTCCTCGTCACGAACCCGTCCTCCTCCAGCGACCGGAGCGCCTCGCGGAGCGTCGGTCTGGACACGCCAAGCTCATCGGCCAGCTCGGGCTCGGCAGGGAGCTTGGCGCCCGGCGCCAGCCGCCCGGACGCGATCCGAGCGGCCAATTCGTCGCGGACGCTGAACGAGAGTCGCTTCTTCACCGTGCCTCCTCGCGGAACAGGGAGGGTAACTTTGTCTGACAAAGCCCGTCAAACCTGCCCGTGGAAGGGAGTCCGTCCGTAAGGTAGAGGCGTGAACGTGCCGATCGCCGTGGGCGGGGGTCGACTCGACATGCTCGGCGGGGGGTGGGATGGATGGCCGCTCGTCGGCGCGGTCGTGGCACTCTGGATCGGCAGGCGGATCCTGCAGGTCTCCTGGGGAGTAGGCCTCCTCATCGGCGTCCTCGCAACCGCTCTCGCCCTTCCGACCATGGTCCACGCGTGGGGGATCGTGCCCACGGCGGGGCTCATCCTCGTGCTCACGATCGTGCTGTGGATCGGGCGCGGCCGCGGTTCGGCGGACCGGGACAGCGCCGTTTGACAGACAAACCTCCGTTGTGGCTCCATACGCGCCGAGAGCCCGGCTGTGGTCGAGAGAGGAGGGGCCCATGTCGGAACGCAAGGTCGGCTCCGTCACCTACCAGGAGGTCGGTGAGGAATACTTCAAGCAGCGCGGTCTGCGGCGCCACGCGGGCATGTGGTCGCTGTGGGCGCTCGGGGTCGGGGCCGTCATCTCCGGCGAGTACTACGGCTGGAACTTCGGCCTGAGTACCGGTGGGTTCGGCGGCCTTCTGGTCGCCGGCGCGATCATGGCCGTCATGTACTACGGCCTCGTCTATTCGATCGCCGAGATGTCGCCCGCCCTCCCCCACACTGGCGGTGCGTACTCGTTCGCGCGCTCGGCGATGGGCCCGTGGGGAGGGTTCCTCACCGGGCTGGCCGAGAACATGGAGTACGTGATCACGCCCGCGGTCGTGGTCGGTGCGATGGGGCTGCTGATGCAGACCGTCGTCGTGGGCCTGTTCGACGTCGGAGGCAAGTTCGCCGCGGATGGAACCGTCACGAACATCGCATGGTGGAACAGTTTGCCGTTCTGGTGGGCGCTCTTCTACATCATCTTCGTGGGCGTCAACATCATCGGGATCGAGGCCACGATGCGCTTCACCGTCACGATCACGGTGCTGTCCTTGGCCGTGTTGGCCTTCTTCTTCATCGCCGCGCTCGTGTCGGGCAAGTTCGACACGAGCTCGTGGACGAACATCCCGAAAGGGGGCGGCGACACAGCGCTCGCCGGTGGTGGAGGGGGCTGGTTCCCCTTCGGGATCGGTGGCATCTTCAAGGCGCTCCCCTTCGCGATCTGGTTCTACCTGGCGATCGAAGAGGTGCCACTGGCGGCCGAGGAGTCGATGGATCCGCGGCGGGACGTTCCCCGGGGCTCCGTGCTTGCCATGCACACCCTGCTGATCGCGGCGATCCTCACGCTCTTCATCAACACGGGCCTGCCAGGTGGGGCCTTCCTCTTCGGGGGTTCGGCGTTCCCACTGCTCGACGGGTTCAAGGCCATCTTCGCGGGAGAGAAGATCGCGTACTTCTTCGGCCTGTTGTTCATGATCGGCCTGATCGCGAGCTTCTTCACGATCATCTTCGCCTACGGTCGGAACACCTACTCGCTCTCGCGAGCGGGGTACTTCCCCAAGTTCCTCTCGAAGACGCACGGCTCGCGGAAGACGCCGCAGGTCGCACTGATCGCCGGGGCGATCGTCGGCTATGCGGTGGCCCTGTTCGTCTTCATCCTGCAGGAGAACGACCTGGGGGCGAAGATCGTCGCGGCGCTGCTGAACATGGCGGTGTTCGCGGCGGTGATCTCCTACATCCTCCAATCCACCTCGTTCGTGATCCTGCGGCAGAAGCTGCCGAACATCGAACGGCCCTATCGGAGCCGCTGGGGGATCCCGGGCGCCGTGGTCTCGGGGACCCTCGCGGCCATCGCGCTCGTGTCGATCTTCCTGAACGACGCCTACCGGCCCGGCGTGTACGGGGTCGCGGCGTACTACGTGCTCGGCGTCCTCTACTTCGCGATCGCCGGCCGGCACCGCTTGGTGCTCTCGCCCGAAGAGGAGTTCGCGCTCACGCAAGGCGAGCAAGGCGTCCCGGGCGCGGAGGGATTCGTCGCGACCACGGCCGAACAGGAGGCGATCCTCGATGGCGGTCGAGTGGGCGCGCCACCGCCGATGTCGCCGCCGCCGTCACCGCCGATGGCACCGCCGTCGGAGTAGTCCCAACGGAAACCGAGCGGTTGCGGGGCGGCGGGCGGATCGCCCGCCGCCCCGCGCACGTGACGGCGAGGAGGCGAGATGCAGCGGCAGGGGATGCTCACCATCGAGGAGCTCCAGGAGCTGTCCCGGAACAACCGGATCGACACCGTCCTCTGCATGTTCACGGACCTCCAGGGGCGCTACATGGGCAAGCGGGTGCTCCCGGACTTCTTCATCGAGGAGATCCTGGGCGCCGAGGGGCTCCACGCCTGTCTGTACCTGTTGGCGATCGACATGGAGATGGAGCCGCTCCCGGGCTACAAGTACGCCAGCTGGGAGACCGGCTACGGGGACTTCCGGATGATCCCGGATCTCACGACCCTCCGCTGGTGCCCGTGGATCGACAAGACCGCGATGGTGCTCTGCGACATCGCCGACGAGGAGACGAGCGAGCCGGTCGCCGTCGCTCCTCGCCAGATCCTCAAGGATCAGATCGCCAAGGCCGCCGCACAGGGGTATCAGGTCAAGACCGGCTCGGAGCTCGAGTTCTACCTCTTCAAGGATCCGTTCGACGACTTGGCCGAGCGCGGATACCGCGATCCCCGACCCAGCTCGCCCTACATCATGGATTACCACATGCTGCAGACGACGAAGGACGAGTGGTTCATCCGTCAGGTGCGCAACCACATGCGCGGTGCCGGGATCCCGGTCGAGTTCTCGAAGGGTGAGTTCGGCAAAGGGCAGCACGAGATCAACATCACGTATTCCGATGCGTTGTCGAACGCCGATCACCACGCGATCTACAAGCACGGGGCGAAGGAGATCGCCGCGCTCAACGGCGTGGCGCTGACCTTCATGGCGAAATGGACGATGGCCGAGGCGGGGTCCTCGTGTCACCTGCACTCCAGCGTGTGGGACGTGGACGGTTCCGAGTCGCTCATGTGGGGCGGCGACACGCCGCCCCACATGAGCGACACCTTCCGCTGGTACCTGGGCGGGCTGATGACCACGGCCCGCGAGATGGCGTGGATGTACGCGCCGTTCGTCAATTCCTACAAGCGCTACCAGCTGGGGTCGTGGGCACCGACCGCGATCGTGTGGAGCCGCGACAACCGCACATGCGGGTTCCGTACGGTCGGCGAGCACACCGGCTTCCGCGTGGAGTGCAGGCTGCCGGGCGCCGACGCGAACCCGTACCTCGCGTTCGCGGCCACGATCGCCAGCGGGATGTGGGGGATCCGCAACAAGGTGGAACCGCCGGAGATGTTCCTCGGCAACGCGTACGAAGCCAAAGACGTCCCGCGCGTCCCGACCTCGCTCCACGAGGCGGTCGAGACGTTCCGCGGATCGACGGTCGCCCGCGACGCCTTCGGCGACTTCGTGTTCGAGCACCTGCTGAACACGGCCGAGCAGGAACAGATCATCTTCGACAACACGTGCGTCACGGACTGGGAGCTCGCCCGATACTTCGAGCGGGGGTGAGGATCATGACGACCGACCTGAACGTCGTCTCGTATCGACCCGAGCGGAGCGACTACGCATGGACGTTCGGTGGCGCCGATCCGGTGATGAGGGTGAAGCCCGGGGATGTGCTCGAGCTCTGGACCGACGATTGCTTCACGGGACTCGTCAGCACGATCGACGACCTCGCGTCGGAGAAGATCACGTTCCCGTTCCTGAACCCGCAGACGGGACCGTTCTTCGTCGAGGGCGCGGAGCCGGGCGACACCCTGGCGCTGCACTTCGTCTCGATCGAGCCCGCTCGCGACTGGGGCGTCTCGACGACCTTCCCCCTGTTCGGCGCGCTCACCTCGACCCTCGCCACCGTCACGCTGCAGGATCCGCTCGAGGAGCTCGTCTGGATCTACCAAGTGGATGCGGCGAGCCGCACCGTCCGTTACGAAGCCCGGCGCGGCGACCACACCGTCGAGCTCCCCCTCGAGCCGATGCACGGCACGGTTGGCGTCGCGCCCGCCAACCTCGAGGCGCGCTCGGCGCTGGTCCCAGGCGCGCACGGCGGCAACATGGACACCCCGGAGATGCGAGCGGGCACGACCTGCTACCTCGGCGTGAACGTGGAAGGCGCGCTGTTCTCGATCGGAGACGGCCACTACCGCCAGGGGGAGGGCGAGACGTGCGGGGTGGCCGTCGAAGGAGCGATGGAGACCACGTTGATCGTCGACCTGATCAAGGGTCAGCAGACACCGTGGCCGCGCCTCGAGGACGACACGTCCATCATATCGACGGGCTCCGCCCGACCCCTCGAAGACGCCTTCCGGATCGCCCACGCCGACCTGGTGCTGTGGCTCGTTCAAGACTTCGGCCTGGACAAGCTCGACGCGTACCAGCTGGTCACCCAGATCTCGGAGAGTCCGGTCGCGAACGTCTGTGACCCGAACTACACGTTCGTGGCCAAGGCCAGGAAGCAGTACCTCCCAGCGCGCCAGGTGTACGGGTCGACCCGCGAACGACTGGAGGAGATGGCCGCGGAGTATCGGCGAGCGCGAGGGAGCTGACCCGTTTCCCCATCCTGACCAGGCACGTCGTAGGATTTCGCCCAAGCGCGGCTAGACAGCTCCGCCCTCCGGTGCAACGATTCGCGAGGCGTCAGCTGGTGGGGAACGCCCGCCCGACGGGTGCCTCCACCTTGGGAGGGGGTGCCGTATGGCAAGTCGGACCAACGAACAGGCGATGATCTCGGAGAAGGTCGCGCCCGTTCTCGTGGCGAGGACGCTCGGACCGTTCGACCTCGTCGTGATCTTCGTCGCGATCGTCCTGTTCATCAACAACGCGGCGGGAGTGCAGGCCGCCGGGCCGTCGATCTTCCTCTTCTGGATCCTGGCCTTCGCGACCTTCCTGATCACCGGTGGGTTCGTCACCGCGCAGCTCGGCCGGATGTTCCCGGAGGAGGGATCCCTGTACGTGTGGACCCACAAGGTCTTGGGCCCGTTCTGGGGCTTCTTCGCCGGGTTCGTCGCCTGGTGGCCCGGCCCGATCTCGCTGGTCTTCATCGGGATCCTCGTGGCCAACTTCCTCCAGCAGTTCGCCAGCTTCTTCACGTGCAACGGCCAGCCGTGCGCGATCCTCACGGAGAACTGGCAACTCGGACTCGTCGTCCTCGCGGTCCTTTGGTTCAGTGCCTCGATGTCGTACCTCCGGATGCGGGTCACGCAGAACTACGTGAACGTCCAGTTCTGGGCGTACGTCACGGTGATCTTCCTGATCGGCCTCTCGGGCGTCATCTGGCTCCTGAAAGGGAACCCGTCCTCCACCTCGTTCGCGACCGGATGGAATCCCTTCCAGGGAGAGAAGCTCGCGCTCGGACTCCCCGCGAACCTGACGTTCTTCTCGTTCGCGATCCTCGCCCTCCTCGGGATCGAGACGCCTTTGAACATGGGGGTCGAGGTCACGGGTGGGGAGAAGGCGATCAGGACGTTCCTGTTCTGGGGGAGCATCATCGTGATGGCCGCGTACCTCTGGGCGACCTGGGGCAACATGGTGGTGATCCAGGCCGGAGGGGCGAACGGCACCACCGGCGGCGCGGAGACCGTCGGCCTCGCGATCGGCAAGTGGGCGGGCGCGCTGGTCTCGCTGGTGTTGGCCTGGGTGGTGCTCACCGTGGCGGTCGTCTACAACTACTCCTTCGGACGGCTGCTGTTCGTGTCCGGCATGGAGAAACGCCTCCCGCACCAGTTCGGCAAGGTCAATCGGAACAAGGTGCCGGCCAACGCGATCACCCTGCAGACGGCGATCTCCACGATCCTCACGGTCTTCATCTTCTTCATCGTGGGACGCGGAAGCGCTGACCCATACAAGGCGTTCTACGTCCTCTACGCCGGTGTGACGATCGTGTGGTGCATCTCGACCGCGCTCCTGTTCCTCGACATCTTCTTCGCCAAGCGAGCCGAACCGGAGCGCTTCGAGCGCGAACGCCGGATCTCGTTGGGATGGCTGTACATCTGCGGCGCGGCTGGGTTCGTGGTCAACATCCTGGCCGTGATGTTCATCTTCGTCGGCTCTTGGTACCCGACGGGGTTCCCCATCCTCAGGGTGTGGAACGAGTGGATGCTCGCATTCACGGCCGTCTCCGTGATCTCGGGGATCACGATCTACCTGATCTCGCAAAGCACTCGTCGCGGGAAGACCGACGTGGAGTTCCTCAGTGAGGGCGCAGCGACCCAGGAGATCGCGGAGGACACGTCGATGGCGTGAGCAGGTCCGGCAGGAAGGTGGCGATGGGGCCCCGCCCGGAGGGCGGGGCCCCATCGCGTCCGGCGGACGTCCTCAGGTCCTCAGACCGTGGAGACCTCGGCAGCTATCGGCGAGGATCAGCCTCCCGAGCCGCTCGGCCTCGTCGACCGCGACGAAGTCGCGGTCGACGAGGCGCCCGAGCACCCGTTGGAGCACCGCTCGGGCCATGAGGGCCGCGACCCAGAAACCCTCGGGCTCGCCCGCCTCGTCCGATCCGTACATGACTTTCGCGGCGGGGACCGAGCCGACGATGAGGTCGAGTGCGGGCTCGACCTGCCCCCAGCCCCACGGGATCAGCTCGGAGAGCTCGAGGTACACGTTCGGCAGGACCGAGGCGATGAAGGCTCCCTCCTCGACCCACGGGAACCCGCTGTGGACGAGCACCACCGGCTGGTGCTGCACGTCGACCAGCAACGGGAACAATCCCTTCGGGGAGGCGTGCGTCAGGTCGATGTCGGGATCCCCGCCGCCACAATGGAAATGGAACGCTCGGTCGTTCGCCCTCGCCACCGCGAGCGTTCGTCGGATCAGGAAGTCCCTGACCTGCTTCGCATGCTCCCGCGTCTCTCGCCAGTCGTCGGCGCGCCACCGGTCGAAGGCCTCCGCGGCCTCCAACGGTGAGGGATCGCCGACGTCCAGGCCGGTCCGGTAGGCGACGATGGACTTGAACGCGACGCAGTTCGGGTCGGAGGCTGCTTCCGTCGCGTCGCTCTCCACCCCGGCGACCAGGTCGTCGAACGAACCTCCGCGTCGCGCGAGGATCCACGGTTCGAGGCGTGCCACACGGCTCACCGGCA
>VAXZ01000008.1 GCA_005885035.1 Actinomycetota bacterium | reverse complement strand
ATCGAGACGGACAGACCACTGCACTTCCCGTCGACGATCTCGCAGTCGCCGGTGTGGAGGCCTGCCCGGATCTCGATCCCGAGCGGACGGACCGTCTCGACGATGTCCTTGGCGCACCGGATCGCTCGCGCCGGGCCGTCGAAACGGACGTAGAAGCCGTCACCCGCCGTGTCCTGCTCCTCGCCTCGGTACTGCTTCAGGAGATCGCGAACGATCGCGTGATGCCGCTCGACGAGCTGCTTCCATCCCCGGTCGCCAAGCTCCGCCTGTCGCTTGGTCGACGCGACGATGTCGGTGAACAGGATCGTCGCGAGCACCTTGTCGGTCTCCCGGATGGCCTCCTGCCGGTCACGAACCGCTCCACCTCATCGACGATCGCGTCCGCGTCTCCGACGAACGGCAGATGATCCCGACCCGGGAACTGGACGTACATCGCGCCCTGGATCTGGTCTGCCGTGTAACGGGCTTGTCGCTCCAGGACGATCGCATCGTCCTTCCGGTGGATCACCAGGGTGGGGACGTGGGTCGCCGGCAGGACGTCGCGGACGTCCACGTCCGTGAAGATCCGCCCGAGCTCCTCGAAGGCGCTCGGGCTCGCGACGAGCCGCTCGAAGCGGGCCCACCACCTGACGAAGCGCTCGTCGGAAGCGACCGACGGCGCCTGCAGCGCCAGGTTCTGCCCGGTCCCAACCTCGCGGACGAACCGTTCGAAGAACACCCGCTGTTCTTCGGGGGTCTTGCCGTACGGGAAATCCGGGGTCGAGACCGTCTTCGCGACCGGCGCGTACAGCACGAGCGCCTTGGTCCGGTCCGGATGGGTCGCCGCGAAGAGCGTCGCCATCGTCGCCGCCCGAGCTCCACCGAACACGATCGCGTCCGCCGATCCGGCGGCGTCCATCACCGCGCCGACGTCGTCGCGCTGCAGCTCGAGCACCGGCGGCTCCGGTCCGCGGTCGGAGAGCCCCACGCCCCGCAAGTCGAACAGGATCAGTCGCGAGAACTTCGCCAGACGCTCCAGGAAGTGGGCCCACGTGGGCTCCTCCCACATGAGCTCCACGTTCGACCAGATACCGCTCGCGTAGACGAGGTCGACCGGTCCGTCGCCGATCACTTGACACGCGATCGAGGTTCCGTCGGGCGCCTTCGCGTAGCGGGTGTCGGGGATCTGCACGGCCGCATCTTCGATTCTCTGGCGTCTGGGCCGCAACCGGCCCCGGCCGGGCCACTGGTCTTGGGACGGTCGCGGCGGTAGGTTGCTCCCTACCCGCATGCCTCCCATCCCCGATGGCTCTGCATCCGCGCGGCGGCTCGCCCGGGCTCTGGTCGCGTTGGCTTCCGCGTTCGCGCTGCTGGCGAGCTCGATGGGGGGCTCCACCGCCTCCACCCGGTCGAAGCTCGATGCCGCCAAGGGCCGTTTGACGGCACTGACCGGCCAGATCGGCTTCCAGGAGGCGCAAGCGCAGACGCTCCAAGACCAACTGTCCGCGCTCGAAGCCCGGATCAGCGACGCGACGAGCCGGGTGGCCCAGATCGATGCCGCGCTGACGGCGACGGGCCACGACCTCGCCAGCGCGGCCGCGCAAGCCGACCGCTTGCAGACGAAGCTCAACACGATGGCTCGCGCGCTCTTCATGCAGGGGGCGGGCAATACGCAGGAGGCCCTGCTCGGGCCGCTCCTCGCTTCATCGTCGATGGGTGATCTCGGCGACCTCCTCACGGCCGGTCAGATCGTTGCGCAGTCGAACGTGGATCTGGCGACGCACGTTTCGAACGTCAAGGCGGAGCTCGCGTTCAAGACCGCCGATCTGAACGAGCTGCGCTCGCAGCAGGTGCAGCTGATGGCGCAGCTCACCACCGAACGTGCGTCCAAGGCGCAAGCGATCGCGCGGCAGCAGGCGGTGCTGGGGGACCTGGAGCGGACGAAGACCGAGATCGTCGGCCTGATCGCCAAGCTCCACAAGCAGCTCCGGGCCGAAGCGCTGGCGGTCGTCGGCACCGCCTTCCAAGGGCCCGGCCATGTGGCGTACGGGGCGTGGGCCGGGCTGTTCCTGCGGGCCGTGAGCGCGCCCGAGTGCCGATCGAACCTGATCACGCTGGTTGCCTGGCAGTACTCCGAGTTCACGCAGGCGGGATGGAACCCGCTGGCGGACACGCTGGCGATGCTGGGGTCGACCGAGTTCAACTCCGTCGGCGTGCAGAACTACGTCTCGTTGGACCAGGGACTGCAGGCGACGCGCTACACCCTCGTCAACGGAGCGGGGCTGGGGTACGGGGCGATCCTGTCGGAGCTCGGCGCCTGCGCAGATCCGATGAGCACCGCGCGCGCTATCAACGCCTCGATGTGGTGCCGGGGTTGCGCGGGCGGCGCGTACGTCGTCAACGACATCCCCAAGGTGGAGGCGAACTACGACCTTTACGCGCAGCTCTGAGCCGCGCGACCAGCGATGAGCCCCCGCCGGTCCGGCGGGGGCTCATCCCTTCAGCGGGCTCGGCTTCGCCCACGGTTTCAGGCGTCCAGCCGGGCGACCCGACGGCGAGGCCGGGTGTTCCGGTGGCGTGGAGCGTGCGTCCCCAGTGCGACCGGCTCCGGTCCGACCGCCGCGAAGAGCGGCCAGACCCCGGGTAGCCCCTTCAGCGAGTGACTGCCTCGGCTGGTGAACCGGAGCCCGGCGCCCGCCACGACGCCTTTCACCGTCTCAGTGACCAGGACCTCGCGAGGGCCGGCCAGTCCAACGACCCGGGCCGCGACGTGGACGGCAAGGCCGCTGTACTTCGGGCCGAAGCGCTCAACTTCCCCGGTGTGCACCCCGACCCGAGCGTCGAGCCCGAGCCAAGACAGCGACCTCGTGAGCTCGAAGCCGCATCCCACCGCATGCGACGCCGTGCTGAACGTCGCGAGGAAGCCGTCCCCGGCGGTGTCGACTTCGCATCCGCCGAAGCGATCGAGCAGCGCCCGAACGGTACCGTGATGGCGCTCCAGCAATCCCTGCCACCGCCGGTCTCCCAACGCGACGGCCCGCTCCGTGGACCCGATCAGATCGGTGAAGAGCAGCGTGACGAGAACCCGAGACCTGTCGGTCTCGCGGCTCCGTAGCGATGTCAACCGCTCTTGCAGGTCCATGTCGGACCGTCTCTTCCTCCCCGCAAGAAGCGGGGCTCCGGGTGTTCCGGACTTCGGGGCTCTGGATCGAAACGAAGGGATCGAGGAACGTCACGAGATACCTTTCGGTGCGAAGGATGCGTCGCCCGCCCTCGAGGCTGAGGATGGAGGGTCTTTCGTGG
Organism: Actinomycetota bacterium; assembly: GCA_005885035.1. GTDB lineage: Bacteria > Actinomycetota > UBA4738 > UBA4738 > HRBIN12 > AC-51. The sequence continues at coordinate 34,197 of VAXZ01000008.1, read as the reverse complement.
ACGTGATCAGCCGCGAAGGAAGGGGCTAGGCCGCGATCCCGAGCGAGGGGGACACGGCCCGGTTCACGAACGTGAACATCGGCGTCATCGTGTCTCCTCCTCTCTTTGGCGACTTCATGGAATCCTGGACGCTACACCTGCCCCGACGAGAGGCCTATGGTTCATCGGAACCAATGTCGGTCTATCTCGGGGATCGACATCGCCGAACGAGCCTCTACCCGAGGAGGTCGTCGAGCGAGCGCTTCGGTTTCTCGCCCTTCGACAGAAGATCGTCGAGCTTCGGGCCCTCGTCTTCGGCCGCGGCCAGCAGGTCCTCGAGGCTCTTCCCCTGATCGCCCTTCAGGCGGATCCGGAGCGCCGCCAGGACCGCGGCATGCGGTTCCGAGAGTCCCTGCGACACCTTGATCTCGGTCAGAGCCTCCTCGGCCCGGGCCAGGAGCCGTTCGTCATCCGCGCGCCGGTCGTCGCCCATCGTTCCCGTCCATTCGGTCGACCCGGCCCACGCTACCATCGGCCCCGATGAGAGCGATCGTGTACACCGAGACCGGCGGCCCCGACGTGCTGAAGCTCGTCGAGCGACCGGAGCCGACGCCGGGTCCGGACGAGGTTCTCGTCCGTGTCGCGGTGTCGGGAGTCAATCCCACCGATTGGAAGGCGCGTCGGGGCGACGGTCCCGGGAAGCCGCTCGCGTTCCCCGAGGTGGTCCCGAACATGGACGGAGCGGGCACGATCGTGGCGGTGGGGGACGGCGTCGACCGCGGTCGGGTAGGGGAGCGCGTCTGGCTCTGGGAAGCTGCCCGGCACCGGCCGAACGGTAGCGCGCAGGAGTTGGTGGCTCTGCCCACGGCGCAAGCGGTCCCGCTGTCCGAGGGCGCGTCGTTCGACCTCGGCGCGAGCATCGGCATCCCCGCCCTCACCGCGCACCGATGCCTCACGGTCGGCGTCGATGGCCCGGCTCAGCTCGGTCCGCACGAGCTCGACGGACAGACCGTGTTGGTCGCGGGGGGCGCGGGAGCGGTCGGCCACGCCGCGATCGAGCTCGCCGTGTGGTCCGGCGCCATGGTGATCACGACCGTGAGCACGCCGGAGAAGGAGGGTCTGGCCGCGGCCGCTGGCGCGCACCACGTCGTGAACTACCGGACGCAGGACACGGAGCAAGCTGTTCGTGCCGCAGCCCCCGACGGTGTCGACCTCATCGTGGAGGTGGCTCCCGTCTCGAACGCGAGACTGAACCAGGCGGTCATCGCGCGCAACGGGACGGTGGCGATCTACGCGAGCGAGCGCGACGATCTCACGATCGCGATCGATCCGGCGATGACGACCAACACCCGCTTCCAGGTCGTCCTGGTCTACACGATGCCGGCGACGGCCAAGGAGCAGGCGATCCGCGACGTGCAGGATGCCATGGCGGTCGGCGCGCTCCGGGTCGGTGCCGAGGCCGGGTTGCCGTTGCACCGGTTCCCGCTCGAACGCACCGCCGACGCGCACGCGGCCGTCGAGACCAACGCCGTCGGCAAGGTCCTCATCGACGTCGAGTGACGGCTCTTCCCGGGATGATCTCGCTCAGGGATAGGTTGTGCTACCGTGTGCTACATGGATGGACGGCAGGTCGGCGTGCGCGAGCTTCGACAGAACCTGAGCAAGTACCTCCGGCGCGTCGAACGCGGAGAGCGGCTCGAGGTCACCGATCACGGTCGTCCCGTAGCGGTCCTGTCGCCGTTGCCAGCCGCAGACCGCGCGCTGACTCGTCTGATCTCCGCGGGGAGGCTTGTGGCCCCGGAGGGCGAGTTGCTCGCGTTGCTGCCTCCAGAAGGCCGGTCGACGACGAAGCTGAGCCGAGCCCTCCAGGCTCAACGCGAAGACCGCGTCTAGCCGTGCTCTATCTCGACTCATCCGCGATCGTGAAGCTCATCGTGCGCGAGCCTGGTTCTTCCCTCCTCGTTGAGGCCGTCTCGGCCGACCCCGACGTCGTTTCCAGCGCGCTCGCGTATCCGGAGGTGATGAGGGCGATCCGCCGCGTCGGCGGTCCTGTCCGACGCGCGGAGCGCGTCCTCCGTTCGATCGCGTTCGTTCCGGTTGATCAAGCGATCCTGCGGGAGGCAGCCAGGATCGAACCCAAGTCGCTCCGAACCCTGGATGCCATCCATCTAGCGAGCGCCCTCTCCTTGCGCCCGGACCTCGGTGCGTTCGTCTCCTACGACGCTCGGCAGTCCCGCGCTGCTGCGATGGCCGGCCTCGCCGCTCGTACCCCGGCGGGCGATCACGACCGCTAGGCTCGGCCGATGCGCGTGCTGGTCACGGGTGGGACGGGATACGTCGGCTCGCATGCCGTGGCCGCGCTCGTGCGCTCCGGTCACGAAGTTCGGTTGCTCGTCCGCTCGCCCGAGCGCGTGGCGACGTCGTTGGATCCCCTCGGCGTGTCGGCTCCCGATGTCGCCGTCGGAGACGTCACCGACGCCGGTTCGATCGATGCGGCGCTCACTGGCTGCGATGCGGCGGTGCACGCCGCCTCCGTGTATTCGCTGGACCCGCGTGATGCGCCGACGATCGCCGCGACGAACGTGCGCGGGACCGAGACCGTGCTCGGCGCCGCGCGGCGAGCCGAGGTCGATCCCATCGTCTACGTCTCGAGCTACGTCGGTCTGCTTCCCTCGGCCGACGTGCTCGGGCCCGCGAGCCCCGTTGGGCATCCGACCCCGCCCTACGCGCGGTCGAAGGCGGACTCGGAGGTCGTGGCTCGGCGGCACCAGGAGCAGGGCGCTCCGGTCGTCAGCGTGTACCCGGGGAGCGTATGGGGAGCGCATGACCCGTACTGCGGCGAGTCGTGCCGGCTCCTCTCCGGGATCCTGAGGAACCGGCTCCCGTTCGCGATGAGCGGTGGGTTGCCGATCGCCGATGTGCGGTACGTGGCGTCGGTCCTGGCCGCGGCGGTGGAACCCGGCAAGGGACCTCGACGGTTCATGGCCGGCGGACACGACACCAGATGGAACGAGCTCTTCGCGCTGCTCCGGCGTCTGACCGGGCGGAGGCTCCTCACGATGCCGACGCCGCGACCGGTCGCGATGGGGTTCGGCCGGTTGATGGACGGAGCGCAGCGGCTCTTGCCCGGGAAGGCGCCGTTGGCGTTCGAGGGGATCTACATCGCGACGCAGGACCCGAAGACCGACGACTCCCGCACCGCGGCGGAGCTCGGCGCGGAACCGCCCCCGCTCGAGGAGACGCTCACGGACATGATCCGCTGGATGGTCGAGGCCGGGAGGATCCCGGCGAGAGCGGCGGGGCGGCTCAGGCCGTGATCGCGGGAGCCAGCTCCGCGGCCAGTTCCTGCACGACCTGAGCGATCAGATCCATGTCCTCCGGACGGTTGCGCCAGTTCACCGGCGCGGGACGGAAGGCCACCTTCCCGTCGTACGAGGTCGAGCCGAAGAACACGCGTCCGTCCTCGATCACCGCGTCGGCGATCCGGCGGTTGAGCTCGTCGAGCCGATCCTCGGGGACGCCCGACGGATGGGCGCGGAAGCACACGATGTTGAGCGGGACGTCGGCCAGGCGCTCGAGGTCGTCGGCCCCGTCGACCGTGGCGGCGAGCCGCTGCACGAGGTCGAGGCTCTGCTCCACGATCGCCCGGTGGCCGCTGCGACCGTACGCGCGGAGCGTCGCCCACACCGCGAATGCCCGACAGCGCCGGGACATCTCGGGGCCGAGGTAACCCCAGTTCGGCTTCGGATCGTCGAGCGCCGGCAGGTACGCGGCCCCCGCACCGAAGACGCTCGGCTGGAGCAACGGATCCCGCACGAACGCGAACCCGCAGTCGTACGGGACGTTCAGCCACTTGTGGCCGTCGGCGATCACGGAGTCGGCGCGCTCGATGCCCTCGACGAGATGCTTCGTTCGATCCGACAACGCCGCGAACAGCCCGAAGGCCCCGTCGACGTGGAACCACGCGCCGTACCGCTGCGCCAGGTCCGCCATCGTGGCGATCGGATCGAAGTCGCCGGCGTTCACCTCGCCGGCGCTTCCGATCACGATCGATGGGGCGCCGTTCAAGGCCGCCAGCGCCGCCTCGAGCGCCTCGACATCGAGGCGGCCGATGCTGTCGCGAGCGAGCTTGTGCACCTGCGCCCGGCCGATGCCGAGCATCCCCAGCGCCTTCACGTCGCTCGGGTGGACGTAGCCGCTGCCGAACGCGTGGATCGGCGGCAGCCCGGCGAGGCCCACGTCGTCGACGTCGACACCCTGTCGCAGCCCACACCAGCGGCGCGCGCACGCGAGCGCGACGAAGTTCGCCATCGTCGCGCCGGTGGTGAGCACGCCGCCCCATCCGGTTGGCAACCCGAACAGGTCGCGGAGCCATCCCAGCGCGATCCGCTCGAGCTCGCCGCCCAAGGGCGACGAGACCCACGCGCCGGTGTTCTGATCGAGCGCGCTCGCGAGCCAGTCGGCGCCCAACGCGGCCGGGGTGGTGCCCCCGTTCACGAAGTGGAAGAACCTCGGCCCGGCCGAATGCACGGCGCCGTCGAAGCCGGCGACGAGCTCCTCGAGCGCCCGCTCGGCCCCCACGCCGTCCTCGGGAAGGTCGCCGCGGAACGATGCGGCCAGCTCCTCGGCGCGGGGGCCACGGACGTTCCGATCGGCGATCGATTCCAGGTAGCTCGCCGCCTCGCGCGACGCGAGGTCGATGACCTTCGGGAGCTCGGCGGGGTCGGGAGCGGCCATCGGCGCATCCTACCGGCGGCCCCATCGTGCCGGCCGCCTCGGTTGTTGCCATATGGGCGGGTCCGCGGCACCATGTGCCCACGAGAGGAAGGAGGTGGTCCTGCTTGCATGAACAGCGTGAGACCCTCGAGGTGACTGGCTGCTGAGCCGTCACTCTTGGGCCGGGGCCACCGCCCCGCCCGGTTTTGCCGGGTGACCCGGCAGAATCCACACCAGTTCACCGACCTCCGGGCTCCGGCTGGTCTACCGGACGAAGCCTCGATAGTGGTGGAAGTGCTCGTGAGGCGAACGACGATCGAAGGGCTGGGCCCATCGGGCCCAGCCCTTCATCGTTCTTTCTAGAACCGCACGCCGTGCGCAAGAAGGGAGCGGCGATGGCCACACCGAACAGCATCGAGGAATACCTCGCCGCGCTTCCGGAAGAACAGCGCGCCGCCCTCGCGAAGCTCCGGAAGACGATCAGCGCCGCCGCCCCCAAGGCGACCGAGAAGATCAGCTACGCGATGCCGGCGTTCGAACAGGACGGTCGGTTCCTCGTGTCCTACGCGGCCTTCAAGGACCACTGCAGCTTCTATCCGGCCAGCGCCGCGGTCATGGAGGCGCTCGGCGAAGAGCTCGAACCGTACTTCTCCGGGAAGGGGACGCTCCGATTCCAAGCCCACGAGCCGATCCCGGCCGCGCTCGTGCGGAAGATCGTCCGGGTACGGCTCCAGGAGAACACGGCGCGGCGACCCTCGGGATGACGAAGACGCAGTACTACACGGCGACGAGCATCGATGGATTCATCGCGGATGCGGACAACTCGCTCGAGTGGCTGTTCGAGGCCGCTTCGAACGGTATCGCGGACGACCGGTTCGGCCGATTCTTCGCCGAGGTCGGCGCGATGGCGATGGGTGCGACGACCTACGAATGGGTCCTCGCACACGAGCGCTTGCTCGATGATCCGGGGAAGTGGCGCGGGTTCTACGGCGACATCCCGTGCTGGGTGTTCACGCATCGAGACCTGCCTCCGGTCCCCGCGGCCGCGCTGTCGTTCGTCCAGGGCGATGTCGGGCCGGTTCACGAGCGGATGGCCGCCGCCGCCGGCGACCGGAACATCTGGCTCGTCGGCGGCGGCGACCTGGTGGGCCAGTTCGCCGAACGAGGTCTCCTGGACGAGATCCTGCTCGGTGTCGCGCCGGTGATGCTCGGGGGCGGGGCGCCGCTTCTCCCGCGGCGCCTCGGCGCCGACCGGCTGACGTTGCAGGATGTCGAACACGACGATCGTTTCGTCTTCCTGACGTACCGCGTCGGGCATGAGTAGACGCAGGGGCAGTTTGCCGCGCGGTCCCCTCAGGGGCAGGATTCGGCCGTGAGCGCGGGCGTCGGAGCGATCATCCTCGCGGGACGGGTGCTGTACTCGATCTTCTTCCTGCGAGCGGGCTGGGGTCATCTGACGAAGCGAGACGCGATGATCGCGACCGCGGAGCGGGCGCGCTTCCGGATCCCTTACCTCGCTGGCTGGCCGTCGGGTGCGTGGCTCTTCGCCGGTTCGGTATCGATCGTCCTCGGGATCTGGCCTGACGTCGGCGCACTCATGCTGGGGGTGTTCGTCGTCCCCGCGGCGGTGTACTTCCATCGCTTCTGGACGATCGAGGACCCCGCTCAGCGTCGGACGCAAGCGTTGGCGTTCTATCGGAACGTCGAGATCATGGGCGCCTCGCTCGTGATGTTCGGTCTGTTCGGATGGGTCGGGCACGGTCTGCGATTCGCGATGACGGGCCCCCTCACCAGATGGTGAGGGACGTCGAGAACGAGGAATGACGTTCGTCCCCTTTGAACCCGCGTCCTCGGCGACGATCAGAACGTAAAGCACTCCGTCAGATCGCCGATGTCCTCCAGCGCGTCCCGGGGCGGGGCTGGCGGACCGGTGGCCGCCCCGTTCGAGGCCTCGTAGTTCCCGCCGCCTGGCGTCGACACGTCGAACAGGTGGTTCTTCGACGCAAGCGTCGGCAGCTCGAAGACGGTCTCGATGAACTTCAGCGTCGAGACGTGGTCGTAGACGGTCGCCTCGATGTGTCCCGCCTTTGCGTACGGCGAGATCACCCAGGTCGGGACACGGATCCCGAGCCCGAACGCGTCGACCTGCAGCGGCGCCACGTGATCGAAGTACCCGCCGTGCTCGTCGTAGGTGATGACGTACGCGGACGTGTCCCACGCGGAGGAGGCTCGGAGCGCGGTCACGAGCTCCTCCTGGATCCCCATCCCGACCGAGACGTCCGCCGGCGGGTGCTCGTCCCATCCGCGAGCGTAGCTCGGCACCAGGAACGAGACCTGAGGGAGCCGGTCGCGCCGCAGATCGTTGAGGTAGCTGCCCTTGCTGCCACGCGTCCGCCGATCCTTCGCCCAGCGCTTCCAGAAAACGAAGACGTTGTCCGTGTTGCCGTACGGGACGCTGTCCCAACCGAGGTTGTAGATCTTCCACGTGATGCCCGCGTCCTCCAGCAGGTCGAGGATGATCGGGTAGTCGAAGACGCCGAAGCCCCAGATGCCGTTCGTCGTGATCCCGCCCGAGGTGCCGGCGGCCGTGTAGAAGCGGTTCGGCCACGTCGGCCCGAGTAGCGAGCAGAAGTAGTTCCCACAGAGCGTGAAGTCCTCGAAGAGGCTGTAGTAGAAGGGCAGCTCCTGTGCGGTGTAGTAGCCCATCGCGTTGATGCCGTCGGTGGTGAGGAAGCCGTCCATCGCTCCCGCGTCCCATTCGCCGTGCACCGCGTTCCACGAATGTCCGATGTCGGGTGTGGACAGTGCGGTGAAACGGTACGGCTCCAGGCTGCCGCCATTACCGTCGGGCTGTGAGTACCCGGGCGGTGGACCGAACGTTCCTGCGAACGGCGCGTAGCCGAAGTAGTGGTCGAAGGAACGGTTCTCCTGGCAGTCGATCAGGATGTGCTCGATAGGCGTGGCTGGCGTCCCGAGCGGTGCCTTCGCGAACGCCCAGTCCTTCGAGATGGCTGGGCCCGCAAGGCTCGCCGCGCCGAGGACCCCTGCCCCCTTCAAGAACGTCCGACGGCTCAGCGTCGTCATGGCTCCTCCTTCCAGGCATGCGACCCTTCGTGGGCCGGCCGCGACCTCTCCGGTTTACCCCATCGGGGTCGATCGCAGGCGAGGAGGTGCCGAACGGAGGATGAAGGCTTCGCACGCGCCGGCCTCACATGGAAGATCGCCCGCCCTCGGAGAGGGCGGGCGATCTGGACCCGACGCCTGGAAGAGGTTCAGTTCGGCAGCGGGTGGAATCGGGCCGGTCCGCCGCCCACCTGGATCGTGGTCGTCTTCGCCGGGCCGGTGTTCGTGGTGGAACCGGATCCGCCGGTGGGGCTCGAGCCGCCCGCGTTGGCGACGATGAGCGCGACCGCCAGGACGATGGCCACCATCGCCGCGATCATCGCGTAGCGCCATGACCCGAAGCTCCGTCCCATCTGAACCGGGATCGCCTGGGTGCTCATCTCGATCCTCCTTCCGATCGTTCGCCGTTCGATGACCGAACGGTATGCCGAGGGCTCGAGCGCGTCCGTGCCGTGCGTCACCGATCGGGGATGATCCTCCGCACGCCCGGATCGTGACGCGCGCGAGCACCGGGGGCCCGCTTGTCGGAGGGCTGGCGTAGGGTAGGAAAGCAGCGCCCGGCCGCTCCGATGGGCCGGCCCGATCTGGAGGAGGGCACGGATGGGCAACCCGATCACGTGGTTCGAGATCATCGGTCCGGACCCGGAGAAGACGGCAGCGTTCTACTCGGAGCTGTTCGGTTGGCACACGGACGCGATCGAGGGCGGGTACATCACGCTCGATACGCATGCCGGGCGCGGCATGAACGGCGGGATCACGACGCCGCAGGGTCAGGCGGCCAACCGCTCGATCTTCTATGCGGAGGCGCCGGACCTCCAGCCCCTGCTCGACAAGGCCGGATCCCTGGGAGGGCGCACCGTGATGCCGGTCACCGAGATCCCCGACATCGTCACGTTCGCCGTCTTCGCCGACCCGTGGGGCAACCACATCGGCCTGACCAAAGGCGATGGTAGCGGGCCGCCGGTCTCCGCGGGCGACAACCCTCCCATCGACTGGGTCGAGATCGGCTGCGCGGAGCCGAAGAAGGCGTGGGACTTCTATCGTGAGCTCTTCGGGTGGACGATCGAAGGGGACATGTCGGGTGAAGACGGAGCCCCCGTGCACGGAGGGTTCGACACCGGAGCATCGGTCGGGGCCCGCGGCGGCATCGGAAGCTCACCCGACGGCGAGCCGCGCGTCGACATCTACGCGGCGGTCGACGACTTGGCGAAGTACCTGGATCGGGCCGCGGGTCTCGGCGGATCGGTCGTGATGCCGGCGATGAAGGTGGACGAGGAGACGGAGATCGCCATGTTCACCGACCCGCAGGGAGGGACGTTCGGTCTCTACGGCTCGGCGCACTGACCACGGAGACCGGGCCTCACCCCTCGCCGAGCGAGTCCAGCGCGTCGTACGCGGCGTACTTGTAGGTCTCGCTGAGGGACGGGTAGTTGAAAACCATGTCGATGAAGGTGTCGACCGTGCCTTCGAGCTTCATCACGGCATGACCAACGTGCACGAGCTCACACGCGCGTTCCCCCACGCAATGGCACCCGATCAGCCGTCTCGTCGCACGGTCGAAGACCAACTTCGTCATGCCGTCGCGGTCGCCGATGATGGCTCCCCGGGCGTTGTCCCGGAACGATGCACGGCCGACGACAACGTCGATACCTCGCGCGCGGGCTTCCTGCTCGGAGACCCCGACGCTGCTCACCTCCGGGATCGTGTACACGCCGTACGGCAGCTGGCCGGCGTCGTACGTGTCGCGGACCAACCCGAAAGCCTGCGAGACGGCCACACGCGCCTGTTCCATCGACGACGTCGCCAGGGCGGGCGCACCGATCACGTCGCCAGCCGCGTAGATGCCCGGCACGGAGGTTCGGAACGCCTCGTCCACCAGGACCCGGCCCCGTTCGTCGGTTCCCACCCCGAGCTCATCCAAGCCGAGGTCCGCCGTGTTGCCCACGCGGCCGGCGGTCACGAGCACCTTCTCCGTCGAGACCGTGTCGGCGGATGGAAGGGAGCAGACGAGGCCCCCGTCGCGCCGCGCGACGGTGCCGGCGCGTTCGCCAAGATGGAACGTCACGCCGAGGTCGCGCATCCCGGCGGACATGCGCTCCACGATCTCGGTGTCCAGGAACGGCAGGAGCGGTGTCCGTCGCTCGACGAGGTGAACGTCGGTGCCCAGCACGGCGAACATCGATGCGTACTCGCAGCCGATCACGCCGCCCCCGAGGACCGCCAGTGATGCGGGGACGTGGTCGATCTCCAGGATGCTGTCGGAGTCGTGTACGTCGGGGTCCTCGAACGGGATGCCGAGTGGCCGGAACGGCCTCGACCCCGTCACGATCAAGATCACGTCCGTCGTCATCCGGCGTCGCTCGCCGGCGTCATCGGTCACCTCTATGGTGCTGGCGTCGATCAGGCGCGCCGACCCGAGCACCAGCTCGACCCCGTGGCGGGCGAGGTTCTGAAGGATCCGGCCGGTCTCCAGCTCGCGGACGGCGTTCTTCCGCTCGATCAGCTTGGCGATCTCCAGATGCGGGGCGACCTCGACGGAGACGCCGTACAGGTCTCGCTGCCGGTAGCCCGACAAGAACAGAGCGGCTTCACGGAGGGTCTTCGACGGGAGCGTTCCCGTGTGGACGGTGGCACCCCCCGGTTGCTTCCGGCGCTCGACCACCGCCACGCGCTTGCCGAAGTATGCGGCCCGAGCGGCTCCCTTCTCGCCGGCAGCGCCGCCCCCGATCACCACGAGGTCGAAGCGATCGGCCGCGGTCATGACGGGAGCCACCCTAATCGGCAGCCACGAGCGGGCTGCGATCCGGTGCGAGCGCTCCGACCCAGACGCCCAGTAGCACGAGCGGGCCCCCGAGTAGGAGTGACGCCGAGATACGTTCGTCGAGCAGGAGCGCGGACAAGGGGATCGACACGAGCGGGAAGAGCACCAGCTGGTAGGCAGCGGCCGAGGCCGACCACCGCTGCACGACGAACACGTAGAGCACGAACAGCAACGGCGAGGTCACGATCATCACGGCAAGAGCCAGCCCGACGCCGACCGAGGACGGGGCCTTGAGCGATTCCCCGGTGACGACGGCACCCATCAGCAACAGGACGGAGCCCACCGCCATGCCGACGGCGTTCACCGGGAGCGGTTCGGCTACGCGGATCCTTCGCACCGTGATCGCGGCTTGGGCCGCGGCAGCGGCTGCCCCGATGAGAGCGAGCACTGACAGGATCGGCAACGTCCCCGACGGTGGCTTCGCCGAGATCACCGCTATCCCGGAGATCGCCAGGACCGCACCGACCACACCGCGGACGCGGAACCGCTCGAGACGCTGCAGGACCGCCAGCAGGAGCGTCAGCAGCGGCACCGATCCGATGATCACCGAGGCGATGCCCGCCGGCACCCGTCGTGTGCCCCAGAAGAAGAGGCCGAAACTGAGGGTAAAGGCCAACACGCCGTAGAGCGCTGAAACGGCGAGCTCCCGACCGCGCGGCAACCGCGCGCGGAAGATGCCGACCGCGAGCAACGTAAGGAGGGCGGCACCGAGGAACCGAAGGGCCGCACCCCAGAGCGGATCCAGTTGCCGGGTCACCTCCACCACGAGGACTAGATTCGTGCCGCCAAGCACGACCACCGCGAGGAACGCGATGAGGACACGTCGATCGTGGGGTGCTGCCATGTCGACTGCGGATGGTAGCCCCCCGGGAGGGAAGCAAGGCCTCTACTCCGGCTGCGTCGCTCCGACGGACGCGATCAAGGCGGCGAGGAGCGCGGTCCGAGGTACTACGCTCGAGCGTTGGATCCATTCGGCGGGGGAGTGGTCGTCGCCGCCCACCGGTCCCAACCCGTCGAGCGTGGGAACCCCCATCCCGGCCGTGGTGTTCGCGTCGGACGCGCCGCCGGTCGCCGCCTCCTCCAGCGTCAGACCCAGATGGCCGGCGATCGACCGCGCACGTGCGAAGAGGACCTCGGTCCCGTCGCTTCGCTCCATGGGGTCGTGTTCACGGCTCATCGCGAGCATCGTCGTCACGTCGGGCACCACGTTGCGTTCGGCCAGCGATCGAAGCTCTCCTTCGGCCGCGGTCAAGGCAGCCTCGGTCGTCGATCGGATCTCGATCGTCAGCGCGGCTCGCTCGGGCACGACGTTCACGCGCGTGCCGCCCTGGCTGACGCCGACGTTGAAGGTGGTGCCATCCCACCTGCCGTTCAGCGCGTGGATCGCGATCGTCGCATGCGCCGCCTCGAGCACCGCGCTCCTGCCCTTCTGCGGCTCGACGCCCGAGTGGGCTGCACGCCCGGTGAACTCCATGCGCACGTTCGTGATGCCCTTCCTAGCCGTGACGACCGCGCCGTTCTCCCGGGCGGCCTCGAGGACGAACACGGCATCCGCCTGCGACGCTCGCTCCTTGATGAACGGTCGCGACGCGGGTGAGCCGACCTCTTCATCCGGGTTGAGGATGAAGATGACCCGGCCGAAGGCCGTCCCGGTCGACCGGAGGGCCTCGACGGCGAGGATCCCCGACACCAACCCTCCCTTCATGTCGCAGACACCGGGGCCGAGGATGCGGTCCCCGTCGAGCCGCAGCGGTCGTGCGGCGGCCGTCCCGTCGGAGAAGACGGTGTCGGTGTGGCCGATCACCAGGGTCGTCCCGGACCCTCCGCCATCCTGCTCCGCCACCACGAGGATCCCGAGCGGGCCGCTCGGCCCGGCGACCGCATGTCGCTCCACGGACCAGCCGTCGGTGCGCATCCAGTCGGCGCAGCGTGCGACGACTAGGTTGACGCCCTCGACCGAACCGGTCCCGCTGTCCACGGCCACGAGCTCGCCCAAGCGTTCGACGAACGCTTCCTCGCGGCCCTCCAGATGGGTCGCCAGCTGAGCTACCTGATCTTCGATCATCGCCTCCCCACGAGTGCTCGCTGGTACTCCCAAAGCGACCAGTCGAGCGTACGCGGGCTGAGGCCGAGCCGCTTCGCGACCTCCTCGAGGGCCTCGACCGCTTCGAGGTCGTCCACGGGCCGGCCGATCGCGCCCGCGACGAACCGAAGGATGTGCACGTCCGGCTTGACCGTCTCCACGCCCAGGCGCATCACGAGCCCGTGATACACCGCGGTCCCGAGGCCCTTGATGTGGCCGACGAAATCATCGCTGGTCGACGCGACCGCCCAGGCTCGGAGCGCGCCCAGATCCGTGACGTTCCGTTCGCGGAAGTAGCCGACCAGACCGCGGAGCTCCTGTGCGCGACGCCAGTGGTGGTATCCCCACAGGTACTTCGCAAGCGCGTCGTTCCCGTCCCTATCGGCGGGGAACCGCTCGAGCACCCGCTCGAGATCGTCGAGCGTTCGGATCTCGTCCCACCGGTTGTCTTCGAAGTGCCTGCCCGCTCGTTGAACCGTCGTGGTCGCGTTCTGGTAGTCCATGACGGTCTCAAGCAACGCGACCACGAAGTCCGTCGCCACGTACTCGTTCTGCGTGAGCGGCACGGCTCGGCACCGCGCTAGCAGCTTCGCGAGCTCCTTCTCCTCGAGCATGGTTTCCTCGCTAAACATGGTGACACTTCTGTCATCCGAAGCTCCCGGCATTTGCACCCTGGCGCGGTCCCGCTGTTCTCCGGTCTGTCCCGGCGTGAGCTGATGAGCGTGCTCCGTTCCACCTCGGGGGTGGGGTACGGACGGGGCGGCGAGTTGGTGAGGGAAGGCGAGACCGGGAAGGGCTTCTTCGTCATGACGAAAGGGACCGCCGCGGTGTCCGTCGGAGGGACCCAGGTCGACACGATCGGCCCCGGGTCCTACTCGGCGAGATGGCCGTGCTCGACGGAAGCCCCAGGACGGCAACGATCACGGCGACCGGTCAGGTCTTCGTCCTGCATCTCCCTCCCGCCACACTCTCCCGCATCCTCGAGAAGTACCCGACGATCGCGCGTCGGATCGACGACGAGCTCAGGAGGCGCACCTCGTCTGCCGGCGAGCAGGTCGCACCGGCGGACCGCGTCGATCGGGCTCGGCTCGCGGACCTGTCCGCCAGGCTCCGAAGCATCCGGAACCCGGATCGGGCGGCGGCGCCGGACGCGAAGAGCCGTTGGCTCGGGCTCAGCAAGCTCTTCGCTCGCGGAACGTGAGGCGAGCGAACGGACCTAGGTTTCGAGCAGTTCCTTGAGGCTGGTCAGGGCCGCCTTCCAGCTCTCCTCAGAGATCGCCTTCGCCTGCTCGGAGGGGAGGTTGGTCTCCGTGACCGTGAGCGTCGTCGCACCGTCACGATCGGTGAGCGACCAGCTGACCTCCTGGTAGTGCTCCGGACGATCCGCCAGGCCCGAGGCCGGGCTCCAATGGCTGTGCACGAGGAGCGTCGGCGGCTCGAACCGGAGGATCGCTCCCTTGTCCTCGTAGGGGTTGCCTCCCCATTCGCCTCGGTGCACGAGCGGGCTGCCCACCTGCCAGTCCGTCTCCGTGTCGACGCCGAAGAACCAGCGCTTGATCTGCTCGGGTGTGGTCAGCGCGTTCCACACCTCCTCGATCGGAGCGCGGATCGTGACCGAGATCGTCGTTCCGAGATCGATCCTGCCGTCCTCCATCCGTACTCGGTCCCTCGAGCATCCATTCCCCGTGCGAGCCCCGCGTACGCGGAGCTCAGGAGGAACGATCGGCGACGAACGTGACGACGAGCACGACCACGCCGGCGACGATGAACGCGATCCCGACCCATAACCAGATGCGCGAGCCGGTCATGAAGCTACCCTTCAACGTCCCGTAACCCTGGAAGGTGAAGATCGCGCCGACCACGATCGACCCGACGCCGAAGACGATCGGGACCCACCGCATCGTCAGTCACCGAACCAGCGCGCCCGCCGGATGGATGCGAAGGCGGCCTTCTCGGCTGCCGTTTCCAGCTCGTTCGCCCCCCGGATCCGGGCGATCAGTTGGTCCGCGACGACGCGGGCCGCACCCTCGGCGAACATCCCCGCCTTGGGAGTTCCCACGCTCGTGACGTCGCCCACCGCGTACACGCCGGGGAATCGGGTGGCGAGCGTGCGAGGATCGACGGGGATCCAGCCGCCTTCCGTCATGCCGGAGGCCTCGACGACCGCTGGCGCCCGGTGCACGGGGATCCCGAGGAACAGGTCGTACGGGAGACGCCTCCCGTCGTCGAGCACGGCCTCCTTCGTGGCTGCGTCGAGCGACGCCACCAGATGATCGGGCAGGAACTCGATGTCGCGTTCCGCGAAAGTCTCGAGGATCGCTGCCGAGGTGTCGGGCGACGGCGGGATCGGTGCGCCGAACGGCATCACGACCTGGATCCGGACGTCGTTCCGTGCCCCGCGGGCGCGGAGGTGCTCGTCCAGCAGCAGCGCCGCCTCGCTGGGTGCCGGCGGGCACTTGAACGGCGCGCCGCATACGCCCACGATCGCCGTTCCGGTCTTGAACGTCGGGATTACGTCGCGGAGCGCTTCGGCGCCGGCGACGGTGTAGAACTCGTTCCCGGACTCCGCCAGCCCTGGCGTTGCCGCGAAGTCGTAGTCGGCGCCGAGCGCCACCACCAGGACGTCGGCGTCGTAGCGATCGAGGTCGGTCACGACGCGCCGAGCCTCGGGATGGATCTCGGCGATGGTTTCCTGCCGGAACCGTACGTGGGGCGTGGTGATGTCGTCGTAGCGGAGGCGGACGGACGCGGGCGTGCGCTTGCCGAACATCACGTCCAGCTTCGAGAAGCCGAACACGAAAGAATCCGCGCGGTCGATCAGCGTGATCTCGATCTCCCCGCCGACCTCCTCGGACAGCCGAGTGGAGAGCTCGAGGCCGCCGAAGCCGGCACCGAGAACGAGAACGGAGGTGGTCATGGACCCAGGATAAGCGCGCTACGGTGACGCCCGTGAACGCCACCGAGGTGCGGGACGACCGGATCCTTCCCTTCACGCTCGATGACGGCCATGTTGATGGGCGCCGGGTACGGGTCGGCGATCTACTTCTTCGTTCGGGTCCTCACCGAGCGTCGGTGGCATCGGGTGGGCCTCGGGTTCCTGCCGATCACGGTGTTCACGTGGATGATGCTCGGGACGACGTTCCTGCACTGGGGTCGGTTCCGCCACGGCTCCTTCCCGTTCGACCTCTGGTTCTGGATCTACCTCGTCACCCCGGTGCTGGTGCCCGCCGTCTGGCTCGTGAACCGACGGCACGATCCCGGGACGTTGGAGGCTCGCGACGCGCGGTTCGAGGCGCCGGTCAGCCGGGCGCTGGTCGCGACGGGCGCGGTCATGGTCGCGATCGCCGCGTGGATGTACCTCGACCCCGAGGGCGCGGTCGCCGTATGGCCGTGGGGACTCACCACGCTAACGGGGAGGGCGATCGCGGCGTTCGTGGCGCTTCCCGGTGTGGGGTGGCTGGCGATCGCCGCGGACGGGCGCTGGTCCGCGGCACGTGTCATGATCGAAACGACCGCGCTCGGCTTGGTCCTGCTGCTCGTCGCCGTCGCGCGGTCGTGGCACGACTTCCACCACGCGAACGTCCTCACGTACGTCTACTTCCTCGGGTTGGTTGGGACCCTCGCGGGGATCGCGACGTTGCGGATGTGGATGCTCCGCCGGATCGAAGCCGGTGACGCCGTCCGTTCCGAGCCCGAGCCGCCCGCCTGAACCGGTCCCTGCCGCCATCCGTAGTACGAAGGAAGCCGGCCATGGGGAGGGATCGGATGATGAAGCGCGTCGTCTCGCTGTTGTCTGCGATGGTGCTGGGCGTGTTGGTGACGACCGCGTCCGCGGGTCACGCAGACACGCTCCCTGCCAACAGGTATCAGGTAGCGAACCTCGTCTCCGATGTGCCGGGCGCAGCCGCGAACCTCGATCCGAACCTCGTCAACGCATGGGGGCTGACGTCCGGTCCGACCACGCCCTGGTGGGTGTCGGACAACGGCACCGACCGTTCGACGTTGTACGACGGCACGGGGACCGCGATCCCGTTGGTCGTGAAGGTTCCGGGCGCCCCGACGGGTGCGGTGTTCAACGGCGGCTCCGGGTTCGTCGTGAGCCACGAGGGCTTCTCGGGCCCATCGCGGTTCCTGTTCGCGACGGAGTTCGGGACGATCCGCGGCTGGAACCCCGGCGTGCCGCCGCCCGCACCCTCGACGAAGGCGTTCAACGTGGTCAACCGTCACGGCGCGGGAGCCGTGTACAAGGGGCTCGCGATCGCGACCGGCACCGAAGGCGATCTGCTGTACGCCACGGACTTCGTCAACGGCCGCGTCGACGTCTTCAACTCTGCCTTCAACCGGGTCCACAAGAAGGACTTCGTGGATCCGAACCTGCCGTCCGGATACGGGCCGTTCGGCATCCAGGCGATCAACGGAACGATCTTCGTCACGTACGCGAAGCAGGACCCCACGTCGACCGACGAGATCCACGGCCCCGGCCTGGGGTTCGTCGACATGTTCGATCCCGAAGGCCAGTTCCTGGGTCGTGTCGCCAGCCGTCACGCGCTGAACGCACCGTGGGGGCTCGCATGGGCTCCTGCCGACTTCGGCCGCTTCAGCGGCGATCTGCTCGTCGGCAACTTCGGCGACGGCAGGATCAACGCGTACGCACCGGAAGCGAACGGTGGCTTCGAGCGCGCCGGCGTCCTGCGAGGCGCGGGCGGTGTGCCCATCACGATCGATGGCCTGTGGGCGCTCGAGTTCGGGACCGGAAGCGTGTCGGGATCGACGAACTCGCTGTTCTTCACGGCGGGACCCGACGACGAGAGCCACGGGTTGTTCGGGGTGATCAACGCGGCAGCGTGATCACCGCGTCGCGGCATCGGATGAGGCCCCCGCCTCCGGCGGGGGCTCATCCACCTATCCTGGGAGCGCGGGCAGCGACATCTGCCTTGCACCGGTCGCTCCTCGGTCGGCTCGGGGATGGCAAGTTCACCCGCCCGCCCGACACCGATGGCCTTAAGACCTCCGTAGCCTTCTGCCATCACTCACATCATCAGACATCGAAGGGCCACTCCCGTTCATCCCTACCTTCCCGTTCCTCAGGAGAAGCACCTCGTCGAGGCTGAGGTGAAAGGGAACCGTGCGCGGCCGCGTCCGTTGGAGGCGTGGGAGGGCCGGCGTCTCCAGCTGGACGGGCAGGAGTTCCTCCGCTTCCGCGGGCTCTGGTCGCGTGAGGACGTTCCCTCGCTCGTCGAGGAGTGGGGTTGCTTGGGCATCGACCGAGCAGCCGCACGGTCGGAGGCGCGGGGCAAGCACGGGTGGACCGAGCTGCTCGTCGAGCACCCCGCACGACCGGGGGCGATGTCCTCCGAGCTCTTCGCGGATTGGATCCGACTGAGCGGCCTCATGGACTTCGCCGTGGGATCGTTCGGTCTGGTGCACGACCACGCGGCGATCGGGGCGCTCGTCGACGTGCTCCGCGCCCCGGCGGGGAGTCGTCCACGCGACCCCGAGCAGATCCGCGCCGGCTATCGCGACGAAGGCTGGCTCCGCGGGATCCTCGGAGGAGCAGCGAGGATGAACATGTCGTGTGAGTTCGACGAGGACACGAACTCCATGACGCTCGTCAGCCGCGATCCGTCGAAGCAAGGCGGGCAGCCCGGCTTCAGCGAGATGCTGGGCCTCCGGCTCACGCCCGACGGGATCGCGGAAACGCTCGCCGGGCTCGTGAACGATTGGCTCCCGCCGCTGCACCCGTATCTCGCCTCGGAGAGCGGTGCGTTCCACCTCGCGTACCGGCCCCCCTCGGATCTGCTCTCCACGTTATGGATGCAGTTCGCGAACGTGTTGACCGAGGAGCGAGCCCTGAAGGTGTGTTCCTTCGACGCCTGCCCGGGGCCGCCCGCACGCCCGCACCTCTTCTTGTGGCGGTACGGCTCCGGCGCGACGAGCGCCAAGAACAGCACCTCCAAGTACTGCCACCCGCGCTGCGCGAGCGGCGCGAGCGCTTCTCGGCGCCGCGCCGCAGACCGGACGGACGTCGAGGCCCGCGATCGGCCCCCCGACTCCACGATCGAGCTCCCCGGCGCACCCGGGCCCGAGCTCGACGAGGAGCGTCCGGCCGAGGGTCGCACCGCGTAACGATCGCCGCCGAACGCCGCGAGCTTCAGCGACACGCTAGACGGGCGGATCCTCGTCAACGACGGCGTCACGCGCGGGATCGTGTCGATGGCCGGCAACGGTTCGGGGTCGCAGCGCGTGCTCGTCCGCGCGGACCTGTGGGTGTCACCGCAGCGGTAGGTGTCGACGGAGTTCCAGATGAAGTACCTGCCGAACGGCGCGCTCTGTATCGGCAGCGTGACGCAGGTACACGGGTCCAGCTTCCGGGCGACCTGTCACCTGTCGGACGGCGCCGTGCGGTACATCGAGGCTACTGGCCGCAGAGCGTCGGCGGGAACGTGACCAGCGGGGTGCTCACGGCTCACGCGTGATCGCCGGCCGGGAGGTCCCCGATCGGAGCTCCCCGACCCACTCCCGCAGCCGGGGGAGGTGCTTCGCGTAGTGCGCCGATCCGGCCTTCTCGATCCACCAGGCCGCATCCTCCGAGACCTCTGGCATCGACCGGAGCGTGCGCAGCGTCTGCGCCCTCGCGGCCTCGGCCTGTGCGTGCGTCTCCCGAAGCGTGAGCGGTCGGAGCGCGTCCAGGAACTCTTCGTTCTTCGCGTCGATGTCGAGCTCGCCGGCGCGGTAGGTACCTACTCGTATCCGTTCGAGCGCGATCCCGGCTTCGGCGAGCCAGCTGCCGAGGTGCCCGATCAGGTCCTTCACCGACCACCCTTCCGCGAAGTAGCCGGGGGTCTCCGCCTCGGCCGGCGACAACGGATCGATCAACGAATGGAGCTCGGTCCATCCGTCATCTTCCTCGCGGAGCAGGTCGTCGATGTTCACGCGAAGGTCCAGTCCGGCCGCTTGTGGACGTAGTCCACGTCGTACACGAATCGTCCCGAGCCGTCATGGTCCACGATCTTGTGGAAGGGGAGCTCGCGCGGGAGCGGACAGTCCGCCCCGATGTGCCGGCGGAACTCCTCGTCGAACACCTGGACCAGGCTCTGCATCAACAGGCTCTCTCCGGTCGGGAGCGCGCATTTCTGTCCGTCGGTCGCGCTTCGGGAACGGACGAGGACGAGCTCGATGTCCCGGTCCGAACCCCGCCCCGATTCGAGCGTCGCCAGCGCCTCGGTGGCCTCGCCGGTGCCGAACTTGCACGCCGGACATTGCCCACACGATTCGACGGCGAGGAACCGCGAATAGCGATACGCGGCCTGGACCATGCACGCGGAATCGTCGAACACCGCGAACCCGCCCGCGCCCAGACCCGAACCCACCTCGCGCATCGAATCGAAGTCCATCGGCGTGTCGAGCTCCTGCGGCACCATGACCGTGTTCGATGCACCCGGGAAGATCGCCTTGATCGTTCGGCCTTCCGGCGCGCCGCCGCCGGCCCCCTCGATGAGCGAGCGCATCGGGGAGCCGAGGGGCAGCTCGAACACACCCTCGCGTTGCACGTCGCCGCAGACGGTGAAGACCATCGTGCCGGGGGAGTCGTCGGTGCCGTTCGCCCGCAGCCAGTCGGGGCCCTCCCGCAGGATGTGCGGCACGTTCGCGAGCGTCTCGACGTTGTTGACGAGGGTCGGGTTGTCGTTGGGCGGGGTCGCGAACAACCCCTGGATGAACGGGCGGACGGTCCGCGGGAGCGGCGGCCGCTCCTCGATGACCTCCTCCAGTCCCGTCTCCTCGCCGAAGAGGTAGAGGTCCGGGCCGAGCACGATCTCGATCGGGATCCGTCCCAGCGCGTCGGCGGCCTGCATCTCTTTCAGCGCTCGTCCGAGCGTCTCGGTCTCCGGGACGAACGCCTCCTTCAGCCCCAAGAACGCGCGCTCGGCCCCGACCGCGTGAGCGGCGATCGCGAGCCCCTCGAGCACCTGGTACGGGTTCGTGCGCAGCAACGTCCGGTCCTTGAAGGTCGCCGGCTCGCCCTCCGCGGCGTTGCACACCGCGAACCGGGGCCCGGCGCCGACCGAGCGGACCGCCCGCCACTTCTCGCCGGTCGGGAACCCGGCGCCGCCGCGGCCCCGGAGGCCGCTCTTGGCGACCTCTTCGATCACGGCCTCCGGCCACGCGCCGAGCGCGATGGCGAGTCCGTGCCCGCCTCCCGCAGCCGCGTACTCCTCGAACGACCCCGGAGCCAGATCGAGCAGCGCCACGGACGCCTACCCGCTCGCGCTCGCCGGTCCCTCATCGTCGGCCTGATCCGGGCGCTGCGGCTGTTCGTCGAACGAGCCTCGGCCTCGCACCGCCCTCCCGGCCTCGCTTACCGTGACGGTGACCGCGTCCCCGATCGCGCTTACGGCGCGTTTGAGTTCTTTCTTCGCGTCATCGTCGTTGATCGTCTCGCCGAGCGCCGTGAAGGCTCGTCCGATCTCGTTGCCGATCTCCCGTGCGGCCTCCTCGAGCTTGCGCTGCGACCCCTCGACGGTCTCGCGGCCGGTGCCGCCCGCCTCCCGGTAGTGATCGGAGAGACGACGACCCCACGACGAGAACCGCTCCCCGACATCGTTCCAAGCCTGCCTCGCGTTCTCCGGCACCGCTCGCACCTCCCTCGGTCGACCTGCCCCCAGCCTACGAGCCTGAGTCTCTTCTGGGACCCCTCCCAGTCTCCGTTCAGGCGCGGATGCTTGGATCGGACGCATCCGATCGTGGCTCACACGACACCGCACGAAGGAGCATCGGGATGGTCGCACCCGCATCACCTGCTGATTGGCTGCAAGGGTTGACGATGACGGCGCTGCTCGGCGGCGTCGCGATCGCCTTCTCCCGGACGCTCCGGCTCGACGAGCCGACGTTCGGTGAGGAGCTGCTCCTGCCTCGCGCGTCAGCCCTCGTTGCCGTCGACGCGTAGATCTCGGGCCGAGGGGACGAAGTAGTACGCACCCGTGAGGGGGGTCGTGTAGCGCGTGAGGGCGTCACGGGTCCCGTTCGTCGATCCGGCCATGCTCTGGAGCATCGCGCTGAGCGGTCGCTGTTCGGCGGCGAACCCGACGAACATCGTTCCGTGATCCAGGACCGTCCCGTACGGGGTGTTCCGCCGGAAGATCTTCCCGAACACGTCCTGATCTGTCCGCGCGACGTGGGAGTCGTCGGGCTTGTCCTCCAGCTCGGTGCTGTCGGCCAGCCGCCGGCCGATCACGTGCTCCCGTCGCTCGACCGGGAGCGAGGTCCATGTCGCGGCGTCGTGACGCCACTTCTGCAGCAGCAGGATCGTCCCCCCCGCGCCGGCGCTCCCGTCGGGGATGAGCACGATGTCGGCGGCGTCGATCAGCGTCGGGTTCTCGGTCCCGTCGATGAACCCGGTGAGGTCGAGGTCGTGATGGTACGGCCAGCTCGCGGTCTCGTCGGCGACCGACGCCACGGATCCGAGCGCCCGGATCACGCCCAGCGACATGTCGAAGATCACGTCGTACGCGCTGCCGGAGAGCCAGACGACGGCGTCGTGTTGCGTCGCGGGCATCGTGAAGTCGTCCGGTCCGACCACGTCACGGTCGAAGTCCTCGATGGCCTCCGGCATGGCGTCCGGTTGCAACGCTCGCCAGAGCGTCGGGCGGAACCCCATCACGAGGTTGACGCCGCCCATCGTCGTCCGCGGTTCGCGGAGACCGGCCAGGGCGCTCGCGAGGGCCTCCTCGGCCACTCCTTCCCTCAGGTCGAACTCGAGGTACGCGTGCGAGGACGTCCCGAGCGCGAAGATCCCGCCCTGCGGCGTGCTCACCGGACGATGATGGTGCGAACGGCTCGACTCGTCCAACCCGGCCTAGGGCGCCCCGAGGAGCGCCCGTTCGTCGGCGAGCGCGATCACGAGCTGGCCGGTTCCGTTCGGATGGAACGGCGCCGCGTCGTGGAGCCCCTGGACGTACGCCTGCTCCGTGCACAGCCCGTGGCCGGTGAAGTCAGCCTTCACCGAGAGGTAGCCGAAGGTCTTCGCGCCGTCCGCGAGCACCGCGTTGAGCGCGTCGAGCCGGTCCAGAAGGACCGTGACCTTCGCCGGCGTGAGCCCAGTGATGCAGTCGGCGGTCGGCGCGAACGGCGCGTAGTAGAGGTTGATCACCACCTTGGGATCGTCGGGGAGGCCCGAGACCTGGCGGAGCAACTCGTAGTAATCGCGCGCGAACGACGAGAGCTGTCGTTGGAAGAACACGGTCGAGGCCCGGTCGTCACAGGTGACCGACACCGCGCACAGCCGGATCATGGGTCCCCAGTTCAGGTCGTTGGCGCCGACGCCGATCACCACGGCCGAGGCGTCGACCGCCCGCTTCGCCACGGCGAGCTGCGGAGGGATCGAGCCGCCCCCCGCCGACTGCGGGCCAAGCAGGCCGTTGCGGATCGTCGCCCCGCTGCACGCGAGGTTCCGGACGTTCCATCGGTTCACGCGGCCCAGGAGCATGCCGTATGCGTCGGCGCTTCGGCCGCACGCCTGGTCCTGGGGGCTCGGATCGGGCAACGGTGGACCGCCGAGACCCGCCGCGGTCGAGTCGCCCATGACGACGGCCTGCACGCCGCGGAGCGGAGGCCCCGGCGCCGCCGCGAGCGGCGGCTGCTCGCTCCGGCCGACCAGCTCTCCCAAGGAGTGCACGTCGTGCAGGACGGTCGAGGCGGTCGTCGCGGTGAGCATGATGAGACCCACGTTGACCGCTTCGACGACGAGCAGGCCCCCGAGCACCGTCACGAGCACCTTCTTCCAGCTCCACAGGTGCCGGCGCCATCCGGCGACCATCCCGAGCAGCAGCAGCGCGCCGACGGCCACGAAGGTGATCTCCCACGCGAAGTAGCGCTTCCACCCGTTCGCGAGCTGCTCGCCGAGCGCCGCCGCCGACCCCGACTGCGTGTCCGGTGCGAACAGCCCGGCGACCTGCTGGTTGAGCGTGATGTCCGTCAGCACCAGCCGCGGCCGGACGGGTCCGAGGAAGCGTGCCTGGGTTGGGAGGGGCTGCCCGAATAGGTCCACCTCGCCCGGTCCGCGCAAGCTCGCGGTCGGCGAGGTGGAACCAACCCCGACGGTCTGACCGAGCGCCGTTACGGACCGAAGGGGGGTGATGCGCAGGCCGAAGGCGATCGAGGCCACCGTGACCACGATGAGCGTCACGACGCCGAGGAGAACATGCCCCACTCGGCGCGCGAGCGAGCGCGTGCCGCGGGTCTTCTGTTCGTCCGTCACCTGCGCCTCCCGGATGGTCCGTTTCGAGCCTACGAGGGCCTAGCTCGGCGGTCCGGGACGCCTGCTTGAGGCGGTACCGTCCGGCCACCGATCCGGTACTCGCCCGCACCAGTCCCGCACCCGGAGGGAACCGAACGCGGTACGGTTGGGCGGATCGATCGGAGGCCCCGATGGAGCGATCGCTCCGGTGACCGTCGAGGACGAGGCTCGCGTCCGCGCGAAGGAGCTTTACGGTCTCGCGCCGGAGGGGTTCATCGAGGGTCGGGACGCCCTCGCTGTCCAGCTCGCCGACGAGGGTGAGCACCAGGTCGCGGCGGCGATCAAGAAGCTCCGGAAGCCGACCGTGGTCGCCTGGGCGGTGAACACCGCGAGCAGGGAGCGTCCGGCCGACGTCGCCGCCCTCCTGCGTGCTGGCGACGACCTGCGGCAGGCACAGGTCGCCGCCATCTCGGGCAAGGGCTCCGATGACCTCCGGACCGCGACCCAGGCGCGTCGGACGAAGGTCGCCGCCCTGGCGGAGGTCGCGTTGCAAGCGCTCGGCGCCCGGGGGGGCGCCCATCGAGACGCGATCGTCCTCACGCTGGAGGCGGCCTCCGTCGATCCCGAGCTCGGGGGTCGGCTCCGCGACGGCACCCTCGACCGCGAGGCGGCGCCTGGCTCCGGCCTTGGACCGGCGGGAGGGTTCCAGCTGCTCCAGGGTGGGGACGGAGCGGGCGAGGACGATGCCACCACCGAGGAGGATCGCCGGCGCGAGGCGAAGGAGGCCGAGCGGGCCGCGGTCGTCGCGGAGCGTGAGGCCGAGCGTGCAGCGCGTCGCGCCGAACAGCTCCGCGCGAAGGCCCGGGACGCTTCGGCCTCGGCGGAAGCCGCCGAGGCCGAAGCGCGGCGGCTGGCCGACGAAGCGAAGACGCTCCGTCGGCGAGCCGCTCGCACATGACGCCCTCCGTCTGCATCGGAACGAGCGGATGGCAGTACGCGGACTGGCGGGACGCCTTCTATCCGGCCGGCCTCCCCACGACCGGATGGCTCGACCACTACGCGTCCGTCTTCTCGACGGTGGAGGTCAACAACACCTTCTACCGGCTCCCGGAAGCCGGGACGTTCGACCGTTGGAAGCGAGAGACGCCCCCGGGCTTCGTGATGGCGGTGAAGGCGAGCCGCTACCTCACCCACGTCCGTCGTCTTCGCGATCCCGGTGAACCGGTCGACCTGTTCGTCTCGCGGGCGAAGCGGCTGGGACCGAGGCTCGGGCCCGTGCTGCTCCAGCTTCCCCCGAACCTCCCCGCCGCGCCCGACCGGCTGGAGGAGACGCTCTCAGCCTTCCGGGGTCGCTGCCGCGTCGCGGTGGAGTTCCGCCATCGATCATGGCTGACCGATGAGGTCTTCGCGCTCCTGGATGGGTCGAGCTCGGCGCTCGTGCTCGCCGATCGTCCGGGCGCCAGGGTCGATCCGGTCGTGACCGGCGGATGGTCCTACCTGCGGTTCCATCGGGGCACGCGGGCGGAGCCGGGGTACCGGCGCGCCAAGCTCCGGGTCTGGGCCGACCGGATCGCCGCGCTGCCCGCGAAGGAGGCGTTCGTCTACTTCAACAACGACACGGACGCGGCCGCGCCGCACGACGCGACGGTCCTCCGGTCGTTGTTGCACGATCGCGGCGTGCGCGTCCCGTGATCGTCCCGGGTCTTCACACGACTTCTTTTGGCAGATCTCTTGCGGAGGCTGAAGTCGGCGGGGGTCGAGGGCCGATACCTGGGACGTGCGAACCGAGGGGGCGGATCGGGTCGACGAGCTTCGGGGCGGGTCGCTCGAACGGCCCGCTTCCGAAGCCGACGACGACGAGGAGCAGCTCGAGGCTGCGCTCCTCGCGTATGCGCATCAGGAAGCCACGCGGTGGGGCGCCGAGCGTTTCGCGGCCGAGTTCGAGCGTCGGGATGAGGAGGAGCGGCGGCTGACCGGAGCAGGGACGCCGCCCTTCCGCTATCCGTGGGAGCCGGACGAGATCGCCCCACCGCCGTCCTCGGTCCTGTCGGGACTGGTCGACGCCGCCGTACAGGAGCAGGTGATCCGCGCCGACCCGGCCGAGCTGGATCTGGTCGAGCCTCCGAAGATCCGGCACGCCCACGTGCCGCGGCCAGCACCACCCGAACCCGAGGCGCCTCGGCGTGCTCGTCGGCTCCGGCGTGAGCGCGCCGTCCCGCAACGCGCGTCCGTCATCTCCCAAGCCGAGGCCGCACGGATGTCGCCCTCGGCGCGACGGCTCTACGGGCTCGAGCCGCTCCCTAGCGTCGACCCGCGCCGCGCGTGAACCGCCGATCCGGGATCAACCACATCACGGCGACCGCCGCATAGAGCGCGTAGGCGGGCCACACGCTCAGGCGCGCCAAGCCCACGCCGGCGGCGTAGAGGACCAGGGACAGGGTCCCCTTGAGGTCCGAGGAGATCGCCATCCCGACCAGCGAGTCGCGCCCGTTCGCTCGGATGATCGCGCGGACCAGGGCCGAGTAGGACAACGCCGCGGCCAGAGCGACGATGCCGAAGGATGCGGCGGGCAGCCGGGATCGGTAGAAGTCGTGCAGCCACTCCGTGACCACCGGGATCAAGGACAGGCAGAACAGCAGCAACATGTTCGCCCACATCACGGCGCCGCTGATCCGCGTGGTCGCGCGCAGGAGGTGGTGATGGTTGTTCCAATAGATCGCGATGAACACGAAGCTGAGGACGTAGATGAACAGGCTCGGCAACTGGTCGTACAGGTCCTTCGCGCTAGGGCCGAGGGGGGCCCGGAGCTCGAGCGCCAAGATCGTGATGATGACCGCTATCACGGCGTCGCTGAACGCCTCGAGGCGGCTGGCGCCCAGGTCCAGAGGTGCCGGTCGATCCGGATCGCCACTCATGACGCTGGCGATGATACGGAGAGGGCAGGCTCGGCGATGCCGGCGTTCATACTGCCAGCATGGTCGGTCCGCTCCGCGTCAGCCGTTCGATCCTGGTGCCGGCGCGCGAGTTGCGCTGGAGGTTCAGCCACTCGTCCGGACCCGGCGGACAGTCGGTCAACACGGCCGACACCCGCGTGGAGCTGAGCGTCGATGTGGCCAGAACGAGCGCTTTGGGTCCCGTGCAACGGAGGCGTGCGCTGGATCGGCTCTCCGGCCGGCTCGTGGATGGCGTGCTGACGGTGACGGCGTCGGAGCAGCGGTCGCAGCTTCGGAACCGAGAGGCCGCCCTGGAGCGGATGGCGGAGATCCTCGCCGCCGCGGTCGCGCCGCCTCCACCCACGCGTCGCCCCACGCGACCGAGCCGGCGGGCGGTCGAGCGCCGGATCGCCGCGAAGCGGAAGCGTTCCGAGACCAAACGGCTCCGGCGCGCGGACGACGACTGAGGCGATCTCAGCCCGGGGGACCGCTGCGCGGGGCGCCCGGGGTCGCCGGCGGCACGGCGGGGGGCGCTGAAGGCGCTCGCGAAGGATGCGCCGGGCGACCCTGAACGCTGGCGCCCTTGTCCTTCGCGCTCCCCGTGCCCCCGCCCTTGGCGTTCGCGTTCCCACGACCGTTGCCGCGCCTGGACGTGGAACCGTTCCCTGGATGGTTGCCGTGCTGGGGCGGAGATCGATGGGTCGTTGCTCGTCCGTGGCCAGAGCATGCCGCGCGAGCTCCCAGCGCCCTGCCGGACGCATGTTCGTTCGGGCCCCTCCGGTCGGTGCACCCGGAGCGATCCGATCCATGACTCCCGACCGTCTTGCTCGGATGACCCGCGGCGCTCGGCCCGGACGTCGGTCCGAGGCTCGGCGAGATGGTGAGGCTGCGGGCTGCCGACGGCTGGGGCGAAGCCCTCCACCCTTCGAGCGCGAACGACGCGCCCATCGTCAGCACGATGGCCGCGATGACGGCTGCCATCCCCACCAAGACGCGGATGCTCGTGCGTTGTGCGATCGCGATGTCGACGGTTACGGGCGCTTCGCCCGGCGCCTCGAGATCGTCGTCGGCCGGCTCGATCGAGGTCGGATGCCGGGTGCGGCGATCGTCGGCCGCTCGACGGATCGCGGGACCGAGGTCCTGATACACGAGGCGTGGGTGAACGCACGCGGCTGCCGGCGGCGGCTGCACGCCGTCGGGCCACACGACGATCAGCTCGGACGAGGGAGACTTCTCACGCGCGATCAGCACGGAGGTCGCGCTGATGTCGGCGTCGAGGACGATGACGTCGGGATGCACCTGTCCGAGGACGTGGGCCAGATCCACGTCGTCCGAGGCGCACCCGACGACCTGGAACCCCTCGCTCTCGATCAGGTAATGGAGCGGTCCCGGCGAGTCGTTCTCCGCCAGCAGGACGCGAACCACCGGCGCTCGAGCAGCGACATCGAGGCGCAGTGGTTCACCCCTCCTGATCGGATCGTTGTGCACGATGGGCACCCCCGGGCTGCCCGCTTCCGGCTCATCCTGCGCCGTGGGAGGGGGGTGGTCAAAGGGCTGGACGGGCTAGGTTGGTCGCGCTACGGCACGCCGTAGCGCGCCCGGCCGACGACGATCGCGATCGGGGTCCTCAGACGCCGAGGAAGCCAACGAAGAGCCGGGCGTAGGCGCGGGCCGCCGCGACGAGCTCGTCCACGGCGACCCATTCGTCCGCGGTGTGCGCCATCGTGATCGAACCTGGCCCCAGGATCACCGTGGGGATCTTCGCCTCGTTGAGGTAGTAGCGGGCGTCGGTGATGCCGCTGAAGCCGGCGGCGGCCGGCGGGCCGCCGCCGGCCTCAGTGACCGCCGCGCGCGCCAGCCGGACGATGCGCTCGTCAGGCGACGCCTCGGCTGCGTCGGTCCACTCCCGGATCGTGACGTCGATCCGCACCTCCGGATGATCGGCTCGGATCTCGTCGATGACCCGTCGGAACGGTGCCAGGACGGCGGCGGGATCGCCCTCCCCGGGTAGCAGACGCCTGTCGATGTCGACCACGCAGCGGTCGGGGACGACGTTCGGAGCGCTCCCTCCCTCGATCAGTGCGGCGTTGACGGTGGGGCCGCCGATCAGAGGGTGCTTCAGGTCCGGGAGCGCTTCCTCGAGCCGGAGCAGGAGGCGCGCGATCGATGTGATGGCGTTCACGCCGCGGTGGGGCTGAGAGCCGTGGGCGGCCCGCCCGTGCGCGGTCGCCGTGACCCACGCTCCGCCGCGTTGGGCCATGCCCAGCTGGAGCTCGGTCGGCTCGCCGACGATCGCGGCATCCTGGTCGAGCATCCCGCGCTCCCAGAGCACCTTCGTGCCGTGGATGCCCGCCAGCTCCTCGTCGGCCGCCAGGTGGAACCAGAGGGAGCCAGCGAGTGGAACGCCGACGCGGGCGATCGCGGCCGCGCTCGCGAGTGCGGCCGCGATCGCCCCCTTCATGTCGCACGCACCGCGACCGATCAGCTTCCCGTCACGGATCTCCCCGGCGAAGGGGGGGCTCGTCCACGCGTCGGGCGATCCCGCCGGGACGGTGTCGAGGTGCCCGTTCCACGCGAGCGACGGGCGCGCCTGATCACCGAACCGGGCGACGACGGACGGTCGTCCCTCGTCGCCCCGGACGATCTCCGGCGTCGCTCCGAGCGAGGTCAGGATGTCGGCCGCCACCGAGGCCGCCTCGTCCTCGGTGCCGCCCGGATTCTCCGACGGCGCTCCGATCAGCGCGCCCGCGTAGGCCAGCAGCTCCTCGACGTCGACCGATGCCGCCGCGGCATCGGCGGCGGGGGAACGGACATCGTCGCCCTCCGTCACGCCGCGCACGCTACCAGTCACCCTCGGCCTGGCCGTCGGGGGCGGCGTTCGGTGGGCGGTCTCCTACGATGAGCGTCATGGCGCTCACGGATCACCGTTCGGTGCTGCGCGAAGGGCTCGACCCGGATCCGCATCCGGAGCCCGACCCCGGCGAGCGGCTCGCCGCCGTCCTCGCGTTGTTGATCGAGGAGCCCGAACCGTCGCTGCTGTTCACCGAGCGGGCGGCCCATCTCAGCCGTCATCCTGGAGAGATCTCGTTCCCGGGGGGGCTCGCCGAGCCGGGCGATGAGGCGCTCGTCACGACGGCGCTCCGCGAGACGCACGAGGAGATCGGTCTCGATCCGGTGTTCCCGGAGGTGCTCGGCGCCCTCCCGCCGATCCACACCTTCGTGTCGGGCATCCTCGTGACCCCGTTCGTCGGCGCCGTGCGCGACCTCCCGGCGCTGCACGAGAGTCGTGCGGAGATCGCCCGCGTGCTGACCGTTCCGACGCGGATGCTCGCCACGCTGGAGGAGGAGCGCGAGCTCCATCGCGATGGCGGGCGCGTCTGGAAGGGATGGTGGTACGAGTCCGCGGACGCCACGATCTGGGGCGCGACCGGGTTCATACTGCACGCGTTCCTCGAGCTCGCGCGGGAGACGGCGCCATGGCTGACATCCTGAGCCCCGAGGACCGCGAGCTCCGGGCGTTGCTCGGTGCGGTCCACACGGTCGCGGTGGTCGGACTCTCGTCCAACCCGGCACGGCCCTCGTTCCAGGTCGCGCGCTACCTGCAGGAGCACGGGTACCGGGTCGTGCCGGTCAACCCCAACGAGACGGAGGTGCTCGGCGAGCCGGCGTACCCCGGGCGCCCGCGTGCTCTGGCTCCAGGAGGACATCGTGAGCGATGAGGCCGCGCGCATCGCGACCGAGGGCGGCCTCGACGTCATCATGGGCGTCTGCATCAGGCACGTCCGGGCTCGACTGATGGGAGAGGAGCTGTAGATGACCGCCTGGGAGTACTTCGTGGCGCCGCTGTTGGAACACAACCCGGGGGAGATCCTGAACACGTTCGGTGAAGACGGCTGGGAGCTCGTCGCCGTGACGCAACAGCAGACGCCTGCGGGAGGGGCGTCGCTGATCGCGTACCTGAAACGCCCGAAGGCGTGACGGATCATCCGACGATGGTGTCGATCGATCACGTCGCGATCGCAGCGATCGATCTGGATCGGGCGGCGGCGCGTCTCCTCGACGAAGTCGGACTCGCGTCCGTCCCCGGCGGGCGTCATCCGCGGTGGGGGACCGCCAACCGCATCGTGCCGCTCGGCGACACCTATCTCGAGCTGATCACGGTCGAGGACGAGATGGCGGCGACCGCATCGGTGTTCGGGTCCGCGGTCGTCCGGGCGGTGTCCGACGGTGATCGATGGCTCACCTGGGCGGTTCGCTACGACCGGATCGATGCGACTGCGGCACGGCTGGGACTCACGGTCGAGGCGGGTGAACGCGCTCGACCGGACGGCCGGGTCCTCCGATGGCGGAACGCCGGCACCGACGATCCAGGCCGCGCACCGGAGCTTCCTTTCTTCATCGAGTGGGACGGACCCGAGTCGATCCATCCGGGGCGCACGCGCATCGATCATCCATCGGGAGCGCGCGGGATCGCCTGGCTCGAGCTCGACGGCGATCCGGCCGTCCTGGATCGATGGACGGACGGTGCCGAACTGCCCGTCCGGTTCTCCCAGGGATCAGGAGGGATCCGCGCCGTGGTGCTGCGAACGCCGAACGGAGAGCTCGTCGTCCGCTGAGCGTTGATCAGCCGAGCGCGCGACGGAGATCTTCGATCAGGTCGTCGGGATCTTCCACGCCGACGGAGAGGCGGATCAGCTCGGGCGGCACCTCGAGCGGCGATCCCGCGACGCTCGCGTGCGTCATCGGCCCCGGGACCTCGATCAGCGACTCCACGCCACCGAGCGATTCCGCCAGGAAGAAGAGCTCGGTTCGTTGCGCGATCGCGACGGCCTCCCCGGCCGAGCCGACCGTGAAGGACACGATCCCACCGAAGTTCGACATCTGCCGCGCGGCGATGTCGTGCCCGGGGTGCGATGCGAGGCCCGGATAGTACACCTGGTTGACTTTCGGATGGGCGTCGAGGAACGCGGCGATAGCCGCCGCGGATGCCGCATGCCGTTCCATCCGCATCGCGAGCGTCTTCAGCCCGCGGAGCGCGAGGTAACTATCCATCGGGCCGGGTACCGCGCCGACCGCGTTCACGAGGAAGCCGAGCGGCTCGACCAGGTCGGCGTCGCTCGTGACGAGCGCGCCCCCGATCAGATCAGAGTGGCCTCCGACGTACTTCGTGACGCTGTGCACGACCACGTCCGCGCCGAGCGTGAGCGGCCGTTGCGCGGCCGGCGTCGCGAACGTGTTGTCGACCACGACCTTCGCGCCGGCCGCGTGTGCGGCCGCGGACGCGGCCGCGAGGTCCACGATCTTGAGCAAAGGGTTCGACGGGGTCTCCACCCACACGACCCGCGTCTCCGTACGGAGGGCGCCGCGGATCGACGAGGGGTCGGTCATGTCGCACGTGTCGAACGCCAGGCCCCACGGCCCGAGCACCTTCGAGAGCAAGCGGTAGGTCCCGCCGTAGACGTCGTCGGCGAGCAGCACGTGGTCCCCCGGGCGGAGCGTGAGGAGCAGGGTCGTCTCGGCCGCCATCCCGCTGGCGAACGCGAAGCAGCGCTCGCCGCCCTCGAGGGCGGCGAGCGCTGCTTCGAAGGCCGCGCGCGTCGGGTTCCCGCCGCGAGCGTAGTCCCACACCTTCGGCTTGCCGACCTCCTCCTGTGCGTACGTCGCGGTCTGAAAGATCGGGACGTTAACCGAGCCGTATACCGGCTCGGGGTCCTGGCCCGCATGGACCGCGGCCGTCTCGAACCTCATCGCATCTCCGGTGGGATCACCCATCCCCGTCTCCTCAGCTCCTCGGTCGCGAGCACGCCCGTGCGCGCGCTCGCCCATAGCCTCGACTTGCGCTTGGCGTCGTGCCCCGGCGCGAACTCGGTCCGCGTCAGCTCGTGACACGCGGGGTCGCCGCACGCGCACTCGCGGAACAGCGGCAGCGTGGCCTCGTCGTGTGCCTCGGCCGGCGCGGCGCGGAAAGGTCGCGCGGGCAGCGATGCGGCGGGAAGCACGATCACTCCCTCCTTCGGGTCGCCCGGAGCGAACCGCTTCCCCTCGAGCGCGAGCAAGCCGGTCAGTGCGCAGAGGGCGGCGTCGACGCGGTCGGCGGTCGTCAGCTCCGCGATCGGGACGCCCTGGGAGGCCAGGATCCGCTCGCGCCAGGGCTTCTTCTTCGCGCCGCGGGGCGGCAGACAGCCGGCGAGGACCGCTGCGCTGCCGTGTGGAAAGACCTCCATCGCGGTGCCGCGCGGGGCTCCCGCGCGGTAGCGCGGGTAGCCCCGCGCGGCCGCCACCGCGAACACCTCGAAGCCGACCTCCATCCACGCGTAGAACGGATGGACGGCGCCCGTGCGCGCCGAGGGGGTGTTGAACGCGTGGATGTTGCACTGGGCGAGCAGGCGCTCGGTCAGTCGCGACGAGCCGTTCGGAGCCCACGCGGGCGGCGCGTCGATCGCGATCACGTCGGGCTGGAGCTCGCCGATGAGCAGCCCGAGGCGGTCGATCCCGACCTTCGAGACGACCCGCACCGGTTCGCGCGCGTCGTCCAGCTGGACCAGATCCATCCCTTTGCGCGGCGCGCCGACGTCGATCCCGAGCGCGTGCACTACCTCGAGGGAGCCTGCCGCCGGTGCGCCAGGAAATCCAGGAGGTCGCTCCTGGTCAGGACGCCCAGGACCTGTCCGGCCTTCGCAACGAGCACGGCCGGGGCCCGTTCGAGCTCCTCGAACGCGTCATCGACCGCCGCGTCCCACTCCACGACCGGGATCGGCGGCGCCATCACCGAGGCGACGTCCGCCTGCAGCGCGTCCGGGTCGCGGAACACCCGCTCGAGCAGCTCACGGTCACGGATC
This sequence comes from Actinomycetota bacterium, assembly GCA_005885035.1. Taxonomy (GTDB): domain Bacteria; phylum Actinomycetota; class UBA4738; order UBA4738; family HRBIN12; genus AC-51. The sequence continues at coordinate 470 of VAXZ01000008.1, read as the reverse complement.
GATCCGACGAACTGCGCGACGTCGGTCGATCCCTCGCGGACGACCGGCGCTTGCGAGATGCTGTGCGTCTGCAACACGTCGACCGCCTGGCGCACCTTGTCGTGCGCGAGGACGGTGATCACGGCGGGGAGCTCGTCGCCCTTGGCGCTCAGCACCTGCTCGACGCGGATCACCTCCGGTCCCTCGAGGAAGCCGTACTGACGCATCCACGAGTCGGAGAAGAGCTTCGACAGGTACTGCCTGCCGGTATCGGGGAGCAGCACGACGATCGTCGCGTCCTCGTCGTGCTCGCGGGCGATCGTGAGCGCTGCGGAGACCGCGGAACCGCCCGAGCCACCGATCAGGATCCCCTCCTGACGGGTCACGGCGCGCGCGGTGAGGAAGGCCTCGCGGTCGGGGACGCGCACCCACCGGTCGACGAGCGCGGGGTCGAAGGTATCGGGCCAGAAATCCTCCCCGATCCCTTCCGT
>VAXZ01000091.1 GCA_005885035.1 Actinomycetota bacterium | reverse complement strand
GGCGACACCGGGCAGCACGGGACGACACCAAATGCCACCTGAACGCGTCGATACGCCGCAACGCGACATCGGACATCGGGACGAGACCGTCGATTTCCCGCGTAGGAACGACCCGAACGCGGCCCGGCCGTTGGCTCACTTGGGCGCGAGGTCGAAACGCCGGCCCGAGGCGATCAGGCCGGCATCCCCTGCTGAGCCGGCGAAGGCCTCAGCAGGGGATCGCGGCCATGATCGCGAGGATGCCCAGCGGCCCGCCGAGCAACGAGTCAGCCTGCGCGGGGGTCAGCTTCCCCCCGTTGACGTACGCGTGCACCTCGTTGACGAAAGCCTGCAGCTGGTTGCACGCGGGCGGCTTGCCGGGCATCGAGTTCAGCTTGTCGATCGCGTGCTGCAGCTTCACGATCAGCGAGTTGGCCTGCCCCTGGTTCAGCACTCCGGACCCCTCGAGCCCCTCGATCGTCGTGATCACGAGCGCGATCGCCTGCGCCGGCGTGAGGACCACCAGATCCAGGTTGGTCGATCTGGTTCCGCCGATCAGCGGCCGGCCGTCGGTCCCGATGAGCGTGAGGGTGTAGTCACCGGGCGGAACGCCCGCGGTCGTGATCGTCAGCGTCGAGGTGAAGCCTCCCGCGTTCCCGCTCGGAGGAGCGAACGACGCCGACGCGCCGGACGGCAGACCCGAAACCGACAGCGAGATCGTCGGCAGGCCCGACGTCGGCGAGCCGGCGACCAAGGCCTCCGTGATCGCGTAGCTGTTGCTCCCCGTCGTCAGGATCTGCAGGCTGGTCGGACTGCCGGCTACGGTGAAGTCGTAGACCTTCACCGTGGTGGTCGCCGTGTTCGAAACGGCGCCAAGGGAGTCCGTCACCGTGACCGCGTACGTCGTATCGCCGAGCGCCGGCGTATCCGCGATCGACTTCGTCGTCGCGAACGGAGCGCCGTCCTTGGTCCAGGTGTAGGTGTAGGGACCGGTCCCCCCGCTCGGGTCGGCGGTGAGGTTGACCGGATCGCCCAGGAGCACGACCCCGGTCGGCTGGCCCGAGATCGAGACGGACGGGACACCGAAGTCGATCGTGCCGGTCGTGATCGGTGGGATCGACGCGAGCGGTGGCGACGTCAGCGGCACCGGGACGAAGCCGCCGGCGACCCGGCCGGCCACCAGCGAGCCCGCCGTGCCGCCGATCGCGTTGCCGATCAGCGTGTCGAGACCGGCGTCCTGGTAGACCGGGCCGAGTCCGCCGTCGAAGATCGTGATCGGCGACGGGTCGTCGACCGAGCAGTCGAACGCGGTGCACACGGGGACGCAGAACGGCAGGATGCAGTCGCCCGCGATGTCACCCGCGATCTCCACCGCGTTCTGGAAGTCATCCGTCCAATGCAGGTCGATCTGCGCGTGCCCCGACGTCGCGACCCAATGGACCACGGGTCCAAGCGAGATCCCGAGCGGTTGCGGGCTCGCCGGCGTGGTAAGTGTGAACGACTGCGCTGCTCCTGAGGAGTCCCATTCGAGCGGAAGGACCGGCGCTCCGCTCGCGCCGGTCACCTGGACCAGCGCCGCCGCTCCGCCGAGCCCTGGGACCAGTCCGGGGGGCGCCGGGGCCAGCGTCAGCGAGCTCGCGAGCTTCGCCGTGATCACGTCGAGTCCCGCCACGTTCAGGGTGAGGCCAGAGCTCGAGCCCGGGATCGTGATCGGGGAGTCGGAATCCATGGGTGCGGTGAACGAGTTCGGAGCCGAACTCGCGTCGAACGAGCGCGTCTCTGGACACCCACTGCACCCGTCGAAGTTGAAGGTCATGTCGCCCTTGAGCGAGTAGGTGACCGTGGAACCGCCGGGGGTGGGCGTGTACGTGATGGAGACCGGGAGCGGGGCGTTCGGGGTGTTCAGGTCCGCGGGGTCGTACGTCAATGCGACATCGGTCCCAAGGGTCACTCCGGCAGTGAGCGTGCCGCTGTACGCGATCGCCCCGTGGAAGGCACAGATGACGATGTTCACCAGACACGGGGGCGAACCGATCCCGGTGTCGATGCTGACCGGGATCTTCGTGGTGAACCCCAGATCGGAGTGCTTCGTGATCGTGACCGTGCCCGGATGCGCATCCGCGGGTGCCAGCGGGAACCCCAGCGACATCAGGACGGACGTGACGAGCACGGCGAAGCATATGCGAGCTGAGGTACGAAGCTTCAAGACGGCCCCCTCGGTCGTGGACTGGATGCTCGACGCATCCGGGGCCAACGGTTCCATCGAGGCGGTGTGTACACAATCCGTCGGGTGAGGGAACCGAGGATGCCCTCTTTCCCCTACAGCGGCATGAGACCTTCGGTCCGCATCGCGCGCTCGACCGGGAGCACATCTTCATCTCAGAGATGTAGTTGGACCCTTCGCGCACCGATGATGAGAAGATCCGAAAACGGCTCAAGGAGATCGACGTGGTGTCCACCCCTCCTCCATCGCCGACCGCCGGTGCACCACCGACCGGCACCTCCGCGCCGCGTCGACCGCGACGCCGGAAGTCTTGGTTCACCGCTGCGGTCGTGGTCGGGATCGCGATCGTTGGGATCGGCCTCGCCTTCGCGGCACTTACCCGTCATGGACGCGGGATCGCGGATGGAGGGAACGGACCAGCGGAGTTCGTCGGTGGGGACGGAAGCACCTGGGCCGCGGACGTCAGGTTGGTCCGCACCGGTTCCCGGCTCCAGGGGACGTTGACCATCGCCACTCTGGATGAGTCGACAGGATCCGTGAGCTCCAACTCATGGCCGATAACCGGTTCGATCGAGGGCTCAGACGTCTCCCTCGACGCCGGCCTTGATACCGCGCCAACGACAGGATCTATCGACGGATCGGGGCTCCATCTGACCTACCCGGGCCACGCCGGGAACCCTCAAGACCAGGCGCTCGCTCAAGGGACGATCGGCGACTACAACGCGATGGTCGAACAGCTGAACGCCGCCGGTCGACAGATCCAGGAGCAGGGCACCTCAACGGCAACGACGACAGCTCCAGGCTGAGCAACTCCGGGCACTTCGATCCGCGAAGCTCGGCGGCCTCTCGGTGTGCCAACCGCTCGTTGGATCCGAGAAGTCGTCCACGACGAGCGGCAGGGTGTAAAGGAGGAAGAAGGCGACGGCGCTGAGGACGAGGAGCGGCCCAACGATCGCTGCCGTCGTCCAGGCGAACATGGGGCGGCGGATCTCGCCACGCTTCCACCGACGGTACGAGCGGAGCGAGAAGATCCCCGGCACGATGTAGGCGATGAAGCCCAAGACGATACCGACGATCGCGGCGACCTTGCCGGATCCAGCAGGTCGAGCCGTTTCATCGGTGTCTCTTGCTCGAGAAGAGCACGGTCGATATCGCCGCTCTGCGTGAACGGACGGCTCGCTTCGGGGTCCAGGCAGTCGTGCAGCGAGCCGATGCGAACGAGGACCTGCTGCCCATGATGTACGCGGAGCTGTCACAGTGCGCTCCGACGATTTGCTTCCTCGATCCGAACGGCCCGAATGTCGACTGGAACACACCCGTCGGGCTATCACGCTCTCCGTACACGATCGTTACTCAACCGCCGGTGGTGCGTTTGCCTCCGATTCCGTTTGGCCGACAGCGGCCAACTCGGCCGGAATCTCGAACAAGTTTCGGAGCACCTGGGTTGTGAACCGGAGCGCCCGTTGCGCGTCCTCTTCGTTCACCACCTCATCGGATGAATGCGCACCGACATTCCCGAGCTTCCGGATGTGATCGAGAACGTCCCCGAACGGCTGCGTGATCATGCCGAAGGAGATTAGCTCCTTGATGCGATCCACAAGCGGACCGCTGTCGATGTTGAAATGAGCAGCCGCTGCTTCAAGCGTCTTTCGGAGCTGTACGGCAGCAGCATCGGGCACTCCGGCGTCGAGGACTCGTTGCGCATCGCCGTAGAACTTCGCCACGTCATCGGGCAGGTAGCCGACCTGGGCACCGATGCGATCGTCGTCAGGGATGACCATTCTGACCTCGGGTCGGGCACCTTGGCCGCTCGTCTCTAGAGTCACCACTCCAGCGCAGCGCGGACAACTGACGAACGCCCAGACACGCGATGCGCCACGCCTGCGTCCCGCATTCACATCGGTCGCGAGCACATTCATCTGCGCGTCCTTGAGACCGCACCAAGGGCAGTCACGGAATGCGAACTCGCCGCTCCAAGTCATGATCGGCGCTCACCGTACACGTCCAACCCCCTCTTCGAAGATCCAGCTAGAGAAGCGTTCCCGCAGATCTGGGAGGTTCCTCTCCCAGTCGCCCGCTTCAGCGACGCTCAACGGGTCAAGGAAGACGACCCCGTCCCGGAGTTGGTAGCCCCACTTGAAACCACAGATCGGCCGAAGGACGCGGCTGAGTACGGCGTCGGGCGAGTAGACCAAGAAGGTGTCCGCGCCCCAGCTCACCTCCCGTAGCCCCTCAATCGAGGGAGCGTCGAAGAAGGTTGGACGGATCCCGAACGCCGCGTAAGGCGTTTCCGTCTCCGCCAGCTGAGGCGGCGTATCGAAAACGGTGACGGTCCCTTCTTCGCCCGGGTCTCGCACCCCGTAGCGAACGACCTGCAGCCAACCCATGTCGGCGGCATAGCCTTCAGCAGGATGCTCAACGCTTGCCTGCATGACTGGGAACCCTCGAACCAGCTCGGGACGAAACCAGTCCAATTGGAGAACGGGGTATCCCCATCTCACTGGATCTTCGTTGGCACCGTAATGGACGGTGACCAAGCCCTCAGCCCCGCGAAGTCGGAACGGGATCGTCGTCACAGCAAGGCCATCCACCGT
>VAXZ01000090.1 GCA_005885035.1 Actinomycetota bacterium | reverse complement strand
GCATCTCACGAGGCTCGAGGAGTCGATGGACAAGCGCCTCGGCGATCCCGAGGACCCGCTCCTCGTCTCCGTCCGGTCCGGAGCGAAGTTCTCGATGCCCGGGATGATGGACACCGTCCTGAACCTCGGCCTGAACGAGGACTCGGTCGCAGGGCTCGCCGCGCAGACCGGGGACGACCTTCGGTTCGCACGGGACGCGTATCGCCGGTTCATCCAGATGTTCGGCAAGATCGTGATGGACGTTCCGGCCGATGCGTTCGAACACGCGCTGGACGAGGCGAAGTCGGCGAAGTTCGAGGGCGCGCAGGACACCGACCTCGACGCCGACGATCTGGCGGCGCTCATCGACCGGTTCAAGGCGATCTATCGCGAGCACACGAACGAGGAGTTCCCGCAGGAACCGAAGGACCAGCTCAGGCTCGCGATCGACGCCGTCTTCGAGTCATGGAACGGCAAGCGAGCGCGCGACTACCGCCGGCAGAACAAGATCAGCGACGAGCTCGGGACGGCGGTCAACGTCGTCGCGATGGTCTTCGGCAACCGTGGGGAAGACTCAGGGACGGGCGTGGCGTTCACCCGCGACCCTTCGACGGGGGAGAAGACGCCGTACGGGGATTATCTCCCCAACGCACAGGGCGAGGACGTCGTCGCCGGCATCCGCAACACGCTGCAGCTCGAGGAGCTCCAGAGACTCGATCCGACCTCGTACGGCCGGCTGATCCAGGTGATGGACAGCCTCGAGGGCCACTATCGCGACATGTGCGACATCGAGTTCACGATCGAGAAGGGGAAGCTCTGGATCCTGCAGACCAGGATCGGGAAGCGGACCGCTCTCGCCGAGTGGGTGATGGCGTTCGACATGCTCGGGGAGCAGGTGATCGAGGAAGAGGTCGCCCTGCTGCGCGTCGATGCGAACCGGCTGGAAGAGTTGTTCAAGCGCCGGGTGAAGGCCGACGGCGCCACGCCGATCGCGCGCGGCCTGAACGCGTCGCCGGGCGCCGCCACCGGCGCGGTCGTGTTCTCGGCCGACGATGCCGAGGCGCGTGCCAAGGAGAACGGCGAGAAGGTGATCCTGGTGCGCCGCGAAACCACACCCGACGATTACCACGGGATGATCGCGTCACAGGGGATCCTGACGTCGGCGGGCGGGACGAACTCGCACGCGGCGGTGGTCGCGCGGGGTGAGGGCATCCCGGCGGTCTGCGGCGCCGACCAGATCAAGATCGACCTCGGATCGCGTTCGTTCAACGCGAACGGGACGACGGTGAAGGAAGGCGACACGATCACGATCGACGGCTTCACCGGCAACGTCTTCGTCGGCGAGCTGCCCCTGGAGGAGTCGGTGCTCGAGAAGGCTCGCGCCGGCGACGCGGAGGCGCGCGAGGACAAGATCTGGAAGGCCTTCGAGCGCCTGATGACGATCGCCGACGACCGGCGGCGCCTGCGGGTGCGCGCCAACGCGGACACGCCCGACCAATCCGCGAACGCACGCGCCCGGGGCGCGGAGGGGATCGGCCTGTGCCGCACCGAGCACATGTTCCTCGGCGAGGAACGCGTCGACGCCGTGCGTCAGATGATCTTCGCGGAGACCGACGCCGAAGAGGAGGCCGCGTACCAAAGGCTCCTGCCGCTCCAGAGGGGAGACTTCGATGGCATCTTCAAGGCCATGGACGGGCTTCCCGTGACCGTCCGGCTGCTCGATCCCCCCCTTCACGAGTTCCTGCCGGATCTGACGACGCTCTCGGTCGAGGTGGCGCTCGGACAGGAACGGGGTGAGGACGTCGGCGAGAAGGAGCGCGAGCTGGCCAAGGTGCGGCAGCTGCACGAGACGAACCCGATGCTCGGGCTGCGCGGCGTGCGGCTGGGGATCCTCAGGCCCGGCCTGTACGCGATGCAGGTGCGCGCGATCGTCGAGGCGGCATGCGAGGCGAAGAAGGCCGGCGGGGATCCGAAGGTCGAGATCATGATCCCCTTGGTCGCAACGGCTCCGGAACTCCGGCAGATGCGCGACGAATTGGAGCCGGTCGCGAACGAGATCCAAGCGCGCGAGAACGTGTCGCTCGAGCACCTGGAATGGGGGACGATGATCGAGCTGCCGCGCGCGGCGGTGACCTCCGCCGAGATCGCGGAGGCCGCCGACTTCTTCTCGTTCGGCACGAACGACCTGACCCAGACCGCCTTCGGGTTCAGCCGAGACGACATCGGCAAGTTCGTCGGGCTGTACGAGGAGCGCAAGCTGGTCCCCGCGAACCCGTTCGTCACGATCGACGTGGCCGGCGTCGGACGGCTGATGCGGATCGCCTCCGACGAGGGACGTGGGGCCAACGCGGAGCTGCACATCGGGATCTGCGGTGAGCACGGTGGCGATCCGGCGAGCGTCGCGTTCTGCCACCAGATCGGGCTCGACTACGTGAGCTGCTCCCCGTTCCGCGTGGAGACGGCCCGCCTGGCGGCAGGCCAGGCCGCCGTCGGGGAGTACGCGTCGGCGTCCGCATGAGGCGACGAGTGGTCGCCGCGTGACCGACGTCACGGCGCCGCGCCTCCTGACGGCATAACCTTCTCCACCTTTCCGGTCGGAGCTTCCTCCCCCAGAGGAGGTGAGGTCCCTTGGCGCTCGGCATCCTCGCGCGCAGGTTCGCAGCGACCGTCATACTGGCGGCCGCCGTCGCCGGCCCCACGGTCGCGCATGCGGTGGTGATCGACCCGTGGGTCCACGATCACAGCGACGCGGGCGTTCCGCCCCGGCCTTCCGGATACACCGGGCTGGTCCAGACGTTCGGGCAGCCATGCAGCGATCGGGCGAACAACTCTCGGTCGTGGTGGCCGTCACAGTCGGCGCGCAACGTCGCAGGGTACGTCTATTACCACCCCTACATCGCGCGAGACGTGGGCTACAACATCCGGAACCACGTCGCGCACGACCACAACGACGGATCGGTCGACTACCTGGTCGGGGGTTACAACTGCCGCACGATCCGCGGCTCGACGAGCTGGTCGGTCCACGCCTTCGGCGCGGCCATCGACACCAATTCGGCGCGCAACCCGCTCGGTCAGTCCTTCTGGAACGGCCATGCACTTCCAGTACGTGACCGACTACTGAGGACGGGGAGGGCTCATGAAGAAGGGACTGGTGACGCTCATGGCTGCGGTCGCCGTCGGAACCCTGGGTGGGGCGGCGCGGCCCGGCGGGGCAGCACCGGCGGTGTCCGCCGTCGCTCGATGCGACGGCGGACGCGTGGCCAGGTCGGACGTGCACGGGTTGGCCGTCGGCGCCGGCTTCGCCGGCGCCGACGGCGGCGCGATCCGGCAGACCACCGCGGCCGGGACGGAGCTGATCGCTCCGCCCGACCGCGGCCGTGGGATCGTTCGACACGTCGCATCGCGCGCGGACGTCGGCACGGCGTACGTCCGTGACCGGAAGGGTGGCGACCTGGTGGTCTCGGTGACCGAGCGGGGCGTCCGGCGCTACTCGACGCACGCCGAGGCATCGCAGCCTGCGTTGTCGGCGCGTGGAGACCTCGTCTGGGCCGAACGATCCGGGCTGCGTCTCGTGGGAGCCAGCGGGCGAGCCCCGCGTCCCATCGCGGGGCCGATCCCGGGAGGGATGACGTTCTCGCCCCTGTTCGCATCCACGACCACGATCGTCGTCGCCGTGGCGCCGCCACCGACGGCGAAGGTGCCGGAGGACGAGTACCTCAGCAACCTCTGGCGGTACGACCTGCGTTCGTCTCGATGGGTGCAGGTGACGCACTTCTCGGGCGGGGTCGACCGCTGGACGATCGTCCGCACGCCGTTCCTCGCACCCGACGGGTCGATCCAGTTCGTCCGCATGAGCGGCCGGGCGTCGGCGGACCGCGCGCCCCGGTATCAGCTCTGGCGGCTCCGTGGGAACGTCGCGCTGCGGCTGCGGACCCTTCCGGGCGAGATGTTCCTCGCGGGGTTCGACGGGTCGGCCCGGCTCTGGAACATCCGCGCGGGCGCGACGGGAGCCTGGCTGATCCGGCGGGAGCGCGCCGACGGGAGCCTCGAGGACGTCGGCTGCGGCGCCGTCATGGTCGATCCGCTCGACCGCACGGATCCCGACAAGCGTTCGGGGGGCCGGACGACCGCGATCGGTGCGGCGTCGCTTCCTGAGTCGCCGGCGGCCGACTCGATCCTGGTGGGCGACTTCGCGAGCGTCGCCGCCGCGAACAGCGCGTCGACGACGATCGCCGCGGCGTTCGGGTCCACCCCGAGCATCGTGGATGCCACGACCCAGCCCGCGGTCGTCCGACCCGGGGTCTGGGCCGTGTTGATCCCGATCGCGTCGGGCGCCGACGCCGAGGCCGAGCTGGCACGGTTCCGCACGGCCGTGCCGACGTTCGCGGGATGGAGCTGGATTGTCTCGGTCTGAGCGGGAGCGGGCGAGCCGGGGCCGCGGTCGGCTCGACGCCGTCGTCCTCCTGTGCGCGCTGGCGGCGCTCACGGCGTGCTCCAGAGGATCGCCGGCCTCACCGCCATCCACGCCCGATCGGACCACGTCCCCGGGGAAGGTGTGGCTCGCGGTTCTCGACGCGGCCGAGGATCCGAACGAGCTGGACACGCCGTACGCGGATCTCGTCGGCGCCCTGGATGAGGGAAGCGTCACGCACGTCGTCGTGTCGCCGTCGGCGTGCTACTCGGGCCTCCCGTCGCGTTACGACGGCAAGTACGTCCTGGCCGTGTGGGATGTCACGCGACATGCGGTGCGAGCCTTGCTCGACTCGGCGCGAGCCCGCGAGGGATGGATCGGAACGGTTGCGTCGACGTGCGTGGACTGACGAGGGTGGTGGGTCGGCGCCTGTTAGCCTGCGGCGGTGCGCCTGGTTCGCAGGCACCCGATCCTCGCCCTCCTCGCACTCGGTCTCGCGCTCGCGCTCGTCGCGATCGGCGCGTCCGGCGTCGTCGTGTGGCGGGCTGCGCACCACGACGACGCGAGCGACGTCGAGCGGGCCGACGCGATCGTCGTCCTGGGCGCCGCCCAGTACAACGGCACGCCCTCGCCGGTGTTCCGGGGACGGCTCGAGCACGCGGTCGTGCTCTGGCAGCAGGATCGGTCGGATCTCGTCATCACCGTTGGGTCGAATCAACCGGGCGACCACACGACCGAAGCGCAGGCCGGTCGCGACTACCTCGTGAGCAGGGGGATCCCAGCGTCCGCCATCCTGGCGCTCCCGGTCGGGCACGCGACCTTCGACAGCCTCGAAGCGGCCGCCGCAGCGTTGCACGGCCGCGGCCTCACCAGCGCGTTCCTCGTCTCCGATCCGTGGCACAACGCGCGCATCAAGGCGATGGCGAGTGACCTCGGCCTCACCGGCTACGCGTCGGCCACGTGGACGTCGGGGGACACCAGCGAGGAGACCCGCGGCAGGGGATACGTGCGCGACACCTTCGCCTACCTCTATCTCCGGCTGTTCGGACCGTGAGCGGGCGCGTCGGAGCCCGCCGCTACCATGGTCGGGTGCCGACCCCCCGTGAACGCTCGGAGCAGATCGAACGAGAAACGCTCTCGCCGCATGCGGTGCTGGCGGCGGAGAGCCGTGGCCGCGAACGGTCCGAGCCGTCCGATGCGATCCGCACCTGCTTCCAGCGCGACCGCGACCGGATCGTCCACTCCAAAGCGTTCCGCCGTCTCAAGCACAAGACGCAGGTGTTCCTCGCGCCCGAGGGCGACCACTACCGCGTCCGGTTGACGCACACGCTCGACGTCAGCCATATCGCTCGCACGGTGGCCCGCGCCTTGCGGCTCAACGAGGATCTGACCGAAGCCATCGCGCTCGGCCACGATCTCGGCCACACGCCGTTCGGGCACCTCGGGGAGCAGGCGCTCACCCCGTTCCTTGGGCGCCCCTTCCGCCATTCGGAGCAGTCGCTCCGAGTCGTCGAACACCTCGAGGACGATGGACGGGGGCTGAACCTCACGTGGGAGGTCCGCGATGGGATACTGCACCATCCCTGGTCCATGCCGCCCCCTTCCACGCTGGAGGCCAAGATCGTGCGGTTCGCCGACCGGATCGCCTACGTCAACCACGACGTCGACGACGCGATCCGGGCAGGGGTCCTTCGGGCCGACGAGCTCCCGGCGGGGCCGCTCGAGGTCCTGGGCACGACCCATTCGGCGCGGATCAACACGCTCGTGCGCGATCTGGTCGAGCAGAGCGACGGGAAGCCGGACATCCGACTGTCCTCGCCCGTGTTCCGGGCGCTGGACGATCTTCGCGACTTCATGTTCGCCGAGGTCTACCTGCGGGAAGGAGCGCACGAGGATCACGACAAGGCCGTCAAGCTGCTCCGGGATCTCTTCCAGCACTACCTGGAGCATCCCGACGAACTTCCGGCGGAGCATCAGCGAACGCCGGGGGACCTGACCACCCGGGTGGCCGACCACATCGCCGGCATGACGGACCGGTACGCTCTGCGGACGTACGAGCGGCTCTTCCTTCCCCGGGGCTGGCTCCTGTAGCGCGTTAGGAGCGGCGTGGCGCGGATCCGGCAGGAAGACATCGACACGGTCAAGGAGCGGACGGACGTCGTCCAGCTCGTCGGGAACTACCTCTCTCTGAAGAAGACCGGGCACGACTCCCTGAGCGGGCTTTGCCCGTTCCATCAGGAGAAGACCGCGTCGTTCAGCGTGTCACCGTCCAAACAGGTCTTCTACTGCTTCGGCTGCGGCAAGGGAGGGGACGCCATCACGTTCCTCCGGGAGCTGGAGCACCTGTCCTACGTCGAGGCCATCGAACGGCTGGCGCAGACGGCGGGGGTGCATCTCCGTTACGAGGGTGACTCGCTCGCGGAGCGCCGGGCGGCCGAGCGACGGGCCGCGCTCTACCGAGCGAACGAGGAGGCTGCCGCCCTTTACCGCACCATGCTCGAGGGAGGCCGCGAAGCAGAGGATGCGCGCGCCTACGTCACGGAGCGTGGGATCACCGCCGAAGCCCTCGAACGCTTCGGCGTTGGCTATGCCCCCGGGTACCCCGACTTCCTGCTCCGGCGACTCGTGGGGTCCTCCGGTCTATCGCCGGAGATCCTCCTAGAGGCGGGGCTCGCCACCCGGATCGAGGACGGAAGCGTGCGCGACCGGTTCCGCGGCCGGATCACGTTCCCCATCGAGGATCTCCAGGGTCGCAACATCGGTTTCGGCGCGCGGGTGCTGCCGAGCGACCAACGCGCGAGCGAACAGGCGAAGTACCTCAACACCGCGGAAACACCCATCTATCGCAAGCAGGAGATCCTCTACAACCTCCATCGCGCGCGGGCGACGATCGCGCGTTCGGGCGAAGCCTTCGTGGTTGAGGGCTACACCGACGTGATCGGGCTCGCGCAAGCAGGCATCGACAACGTCGTCGCCACGTGCGGGACGGCCCTCGGCGAGAAACATCTCTCACTGCTCTCCCGGTTCGCGGAGCGCGCGGTGCTCGCGTTCGATTCGGACGAGGCGGGCGCGCGAGCGGCCGAGCGCGCCTCCGCGTTCCAGGAAACGTTCCCGATCCAGGCGGTCGTCATGGTGATCCCCGAAGGGCTCGACCCCGCCGAGTTCGTCGCGAAGCACGGGGCCCAGGGGGTGCGCGACGCCGCGACCCATGCTCGGCCGCTCGTCGAGTTCATGATCCGAAGGACGGTCGAGCGCCATGACCTCGGCACCGTCGAGGGTCGATCTGCGGCGGTTGCGGCCGCGCTGCCATACCTCCAGCAGCTCACCGACCCCGTGCGACGCAGCGAGTATGCCGGACTGCTTGCCGACCTGGCCGGCGTCTCGGAGTCGAGCGTGCTCCAGTCGTTGGAGCGGCGGCTCGGGGGCCGTCCGACGGAGGTCGCGAAGGCGATCAAGCGGAGCACGGCCCAGGAACGTGTCGAGCGAGAGATGTTGAAACTCCTCGCCGCGAACGCCGATGCCTACCGGGACGCCATGGTGGGTCTCACCGAGGATCACTTCCGAACTTCTATCTCGACGATCGATCCACGAACCAGATTGGGGAGCTGCTCGGGATGGCTCCGGCGACGGTATCGGTGCATCTGCACCGAGCCCGTCGCCAGCTTCGTGCGATTCTCGGAGACGACAATGCCTGACGCGAAGGGGTGGATGGCCCACATCACGCGCGAGGATCCTCCCGAACTTTGGGAACGGATCCTGCACCGCGCCGGTGCGACCGCCATAGCGGCGAACGGTCTTGCGAAGCCGTCTTCCGTGACCATGGTCACCGGGACGGAGGCCGCGAGCGCCCGCCGCGAACGAACGACTGACACCTTCAGCTACGACGACGTTAGAGACGTCAAAGAACAGATCGTCGCCCGAGGGCGCGAGCGAGGGTTCGTGACGTCGGAGGACCTCATCGAGGCCGTCCCGGTCGAGGACTTCACGCCGGAACAGGTCGAGGAGTTCCTCACCCAGATCCAAGAGCATCTGACGACCGAGGGCATCGAGGTCATCGAGGTCCCCGGTGACGACACGGATGCCGCGACCCAGGTCCGGATCGAGGTCGATCTCCTCCGCGCACCGACGAACGACATGGTGCGGATGTACCTCAAGGAGATCGGCAAGGTCCCACTGCTCAACGCGGCCCAGGAGGTGGACCTCGCGCGGCGGATCGAGGCGGGGGAGCTGTCGACGGCCATGCAGCATCACATCGCCGAAGACGTCAAACCCGAGCCGAAGGTCCTCAAGTTCCTGGTCGAGAAGGTCTGGGAGATCCGCGAGCATCAGCTCTCGGCATTCGGCAAGGTCGAGGGGATCGGCCGCGACAAGATGCCGAAGAGCTTCCGCCCGAAGACCGAGGAAGAGCTCGACGACTTCTGTCGTCGTGTCGAGCGCGACGGTCAGCTCGCCAAGAAGAAGCTGATCGAGGCGAACCTCCGCCTGGTCGTCTCGATCGCCAAGCGCTACGTCGGACGGGGGATGTTGTTCCTGGACCTGATCCAGGAGGGCAACCTCGGGTTGATCCGAGCGGTCGAGAAGTTCGATTACTCCAAGGGGTACAAGTTCTCGACGTACGCGACGTGGTGGATCCGCCAGGCCATCACGCGGGCCATCGCCGACCAGGCCCGGACGATACGGATCCCCGTCCACATGGTGGAGACGATCAACAAGCTCGTCCGGGTGCAGCGCCAGCTGCTCCAGGATCTCGGTCGCGAACCGACCCCCGACGAGATCGGCAAGGTGATGGGTGTCGGCGCGGAGAAGGTCCGCGAGATCCAGAAGGTCTCGCAGGAGCCCGTGTCGCTCCACACGCCGATCGGCGAGGAGGAGGATTCCCAGCTCGGCGACTTCATCGAGGACGCCGACGCCGTGGTCCCGGTCGACGCCGCCAGCTTCATCCTGCTCCAGGAGCAGCTCGAGGGCGTGCTCCACACGCTGTCCGAGCGGGAGAAGAAGGTGATCCAGCTCCGGTTCGGCCTCGTCGATGGGCACCCACGAACGCTCGAAGAAGTGGGCAAGGAGTTCGGGGTCACGCGCGAGCGGATCCGTCAGATCGAGAGCAAGACACTCTCGAAGTTGCGCCACCCCTCCCGGTCACAGAAGCTGCGCGATTACCTCGAGTAGAGCTGTCGGCCGACCGGGTGACGCGTATCAACCCGACCTCGACCCGTGCCGATGCTGAGGCATGATCCGTCCCACCTGGATCCCTCACGGGCGTCGTTGGGCTGCCCTCAGGAGGGACGAGCGCGGCTTCACGTTGATCGAGCTCATGGTCGTGGTCCTCATCCTCGGGATCCTGCTCGCGATCGCGCTGCCGACGTTCATCGGTGCTCGCACCCGCGCCGAAGAGGCGGCGGCGAAGTCCTCGCTCCGAGTGGCCCTCACCGCCGGGCGGGTGATCTACGCGACCTCCTCGGCGCGCGATCCCAACG
>VAXZ01000007.1 GCA_005885035.1 Actinomycetota bacterium | reverse complement strand
CAACGACCGGATGGTGCCCTCGACTCTCTCCGAGGACCTGCACCGGCGCATCGAGGGCTCCGAGCTGATCATCTACCCCGACTCCGGGCATGGCGGCATCTTCCAGTTCCACGACAAGTTCGCCCCCGTCGCCGTCGCGTTCCTCGACCGCTGACCACCGCGACCTCACCACGGAAGGCGGGAATGAAATGAGCAACTCACCGTCCAACGCGCAGGTGAAGGTGAGGAAGCACTTCTCCTCCTCCTACCTGCTGTGGGTGCGCGCCGACCAGCCCCGTCATACGGGGATGGACTACTGGAAGGGACCGCACTCGGAGATCGCCTCGGCCACGCCGAGTCTGGAGGAGTACCGGCAGATCCACCTCGCCGAGGTGAACCCGGGGCTGTGGCCGGCGACCCCCGGCGTCGAGACCAACATCCCCCTCGATCGCAAGATCGACGGCGTCGCAGAGCTCACCTTCCAGTCGCTCCTGTCCCCGCTGCGGGCCCGCAAGCAAGCCCAGCTCCTGTTCAAGGACGAAGTCAACGTCTTCCGGCGCACCCTGCTCTACGCCGGTCTGCCGAACTCGTCTCGCTGGTACGAGGTGGCAGAGCCCGGCGACAAGGCGGGCACCCGAGCCCTGATCTACCTCAGGCGGAAGGATGGCGTCGGTGCCGGCGACTTCCGCAGGCTCATCAACAGCGAGCTAGCGCCCGCCCTCGCAGCCACCGGCGTGCTGAAGGAACTGCGAACCCAGACCTTCCTGCCCTGGAGCGAAAAGCTCTGGGACACCCCGAACGTTGCGCACGACAACCCGGCCGACCAGCGGTTCCAGGCATCGCTGATCTTGGGCTTCACGGACGCGCAGGAGCGGGCGGGCTTCTTCCACGGCCGTGAGATCGAGAGCCTGTCTAACACGTTGGCTCCGCTCACCTCGGCCATCCACGCCTACGATGTGTCCGCGGTGCTGACCTACGTCAAGGACGGCAGGATCCTCACGCACTATCAGCAGTAGTCGGGCAAAGCAGCAACGGGCCCATGGTTCTTGCACTTTCCCTTCGCTCGCGCGTTTCCGCGGTCACGGCATGGCGGAGGCGGACGGGAATCGAACCCGCCAGGGAGCTCGTCGCCCCCTCTACGGTTTTGAAGACCGCGGGGCCCACCAGGAACCCAGACGCCTCCACCCTCGAGGGTAGCCGGTGGCGTGGGGCCGGGCGCGGCCGCGCCCGGCCCCACGAACTCCCTCACGGGACCGTGATGGAGTTCCCGTAGATGTTCTGGTCGTAGCCGCCCGCGTTGAAGTTCCGCGCGAGGTTGCCGTTCGCATCCGTGAACCAACCCGTGACGTCGAACCCGTCCTGTGTGGCTTCGCGCGGGTCGTTCCCCGGCACGACGTCGCGGTTGTCCGTCCACGACAGGTACCCGGAGAGCGAACCGTCGCCGAGTTCGGTCAGGTCGATCCAGTTGTAGTCGCCGAGGAACGGGACGTTCGCCGCTCCGAACATCTCGTACTGCGGCATCTGCCCGACCGACGACGCGACCAGCGCGGGGCCGAAGGTGGACCCATCCGTCGAAACCGCGGCGTAGGTGTTCAGCGCTGTGCTGTCGCAGTTCGTCGCCGAGGAGGTGTTGGCGACCGGGAGCTGCACGCTGTAGCAGCTGTCCTCGCGGCTGTCCTGCCACACGACCGCGAGCCGGCCGTCGAGGGCGTCCCCGTCAGGGAAGTACTGGTGCCCGACCGGGTTGTCGCTCACCTTCGTCGGGTTGCTCCAGGTCGCCCCGTCGTTCAAGGTCCTCGAGATCCAGACGAACGACTGCCCGACCATCCCCGTCCCGAGCCCGCGGAGCTGTAGGTGGTGGTGGACGGAACCATGGTCGCGGGGTCGACCGCGTTGAAGATCGCGTACACGCCCGGCAGCCGACCCGTCGGGTCGGACGTGATCCTCGGCTCGAGCGGCACCCGATGGAACACGAAATGGCTCGGGCACTCGAAGGGCCCGTCGCCGCAGTCACGGGCGGTGTCGAAGGGGTTGTAGGCGACCAGATCGCGGATCTTGCGCTCCCTGGAGAACGTCACCCCGCCGTCGATCGAGCGAGCGAACGAGACCCCGAAGTTCTTGTGCGAAGAGCTGAGCTCGAAGTCGCGCCAGAGCACGTAGACGTCCCCGTCCGCCTCGACGGTGATGTCGCATCCCTGCCCGGCCCCGCCCTCGGTCAGGTTCACGGGCGCCGAGAACGTGATACCGCCGTCCGAGGAGGCGCGGAACCGGATCGTCGGCGTGCCGTTGGCCGGGAACTTCGTCCAGCACATGTACACGTTGCCCTCGAAGGGGCTCGCCGGCGCCTGGTCGACCTCGATCATGTTCTTGTCGTTGAAGATCCCGAAAAAGTTCGCTGCGGCCGGACCCTTCCCGACCTGCGTCGTGCTCAGGTAGTCGAGCGGGTAGGTGCCGTAGAGCGGATCGTTCGGGGCACGCACGGCGTAACGGGCGACGGCCGTGTCGGAGTTCGTCTTCGGACCCGCGAACCCGTTGTACGCGAGGAAGCCGAAGTAGAACATCGATCCGTCGGCGCTGAAGGCCGCGACCGGGTCGCTGGCCTCGTTCGTCCGCCCGAACTCCGGCGACGCCATCCCCTCGGTCGAGGTGTCGGCGGGGTAGCCGGGTACGAGCGAGTCTGTCCAGGTCTGTCCAGCGTCCGTCGAGAAGCCCAGACCCATCCAGTCGGAGCAGTAGTCGTTCCACCCCGTGATCACGAGGTTCGGGTTCGATGGATCCACGACCGAGAACGGCTCGTTGTTCTGCGTGTACGCGCCGAACGCGGCAGGATCCTTGTCGTTGCATGCCTGGATCGACGCGTCCGTGCCGCCGTCGTGGCGGACGTAGGTGATTCCGCCCGTGACCTTGTCGTCGTTCGATCCGACCGATGGACCGGTTGCGTGGGCAACGCCGGACATCGCCGACGCCAGGGCAACGGTCGCCACCGCGAAGGCGGCGAGGAGTTTCCGCATGGTATCCCCTCCCTGCGGACGGGGGGTCCCTCGCCCCCGTGCGGCTCCTGCATAACACGAAGGGGTGGCAACGTGCACGGCGTGACTCCCATGCGCGCCTAGGATGTCTGGCCATGGAAGCGGCCTTCTTCGACCTCGACAAGACGATCATCTCGCGCTCGTCCTCGCTCGCGCTCTCGCGACCGCTCTACCGAGCCGGCATGGTTTCCCGCGGGCAGCTCCTGCGTGGGGCGTACGCGCAGCTGGTGTACCTCCTGGTGGGAGCGGACGAGCAGAAGATGGAACGGCTGAAGGAAGGGATGCTGCAGCTCACGAAGGGCTGGGACCGCGCACAGGTCGAACGGCTCGTCCAGGACGTGATCCTGGAGGTGATCGACCCGTACGTGTACCAGGAGGCGCTCGATCTCATCGCGTTGCACCACAGCGAGGGGCGCAGCATCTACGTCGTGTCGTCGTCTCCCGAAGAGGTCGTTCGGCCGCTCGCCCGGCACTTCGGGGTCGCGGGCGTGATCGCGACGCGCGCGGCGGTCGGGGACGACGGCCGCTACACCGGCCTGCTCGAGTTCTACGCGTACGGCGTGGAGAAGGCCGGCGCGATGCGCGAGATCGCGGATCGAGCCGGCCTCGACCTCGCCGGTTCCTATGCCTATTCCGACTCCATCACGGACCTGCCGATGCTCGAAGCGGTCGGCCATCCGGTCGCGGTCAATCCCGACAAGGAACTGCGTCGCTTGGCCGAGGAGCGTGGATGGGAGACACGCGACTTCCGAAGCCCCGTCCGGCTCCGGACGCGGATCGCGTCCGCGGTTCCCGCCCCGCGTCCGAGCTACCTCGCGGGGGCGGTCGGGGTGGTTGCGGTCGCCGCGGTGCTCGGTTGGGTGGCGCTCCGATCGCGCGATCGTCGCGTCACCGATTGAGCCTCCCGCACGGCTTCACCGGAGGTTCCGCCGCTGGGTCCACGTTGCGGCGTCGACACGATCGGGTGTACGTTTGCAATGGATGCCGAGAGGCACCCGCGAGGGGAGCAGAACCCACGCGCGAGTCATGCCGCGGAGGCATGCCCCTTGACCCGGGACGTGGTCCCGGCTCCCGGGGCAACGTGCGGACAAGCGCCTGATACCTGCTCCCTTCGCTTTGCGACGGAGGGAAGTCTGATGCCCGGCGCCGCTCAGTCTCGCGCCACCGACAGGGCCCGGTAGCGGAACAAGGCTCCCTGTGGATACGCGTCGCGTCCCGCCCACCCGAATCCCCAGCGAGCCATCGCCGCGATCAATGCCTTCGGCTGCTCCGGGGTGGTGCCCGGCTGGTTCGTGCCCCGGTTGAGCTGGATCGCCGCGCCGAACGCTTTCGCGGTGAGCGGTCCGTCGGGATCCGTGGGGTCGGCGACCGGGTCGTAACAGATCCCGGCGCTCGACACGTCGCTCGCATGACCCGTTGACTGGAGCTGGTTCATCGCTCGCCGGAGCAGATCGAGCACGGCGGTGTCGCACGTGACCGTGTGCAGGAGCGGGAGATCCTCCGAGGCGACGTGGGCCTGCACCCACGCGGGATCGATCGTGATCGCTCCGGCCTTGGTGGGATCGGGATGGGCTTCGAATTCGCCGAACCGCTCCTTGAGCACGATCGGCGGAGCCTCCCGGTCGTTCGCCCGCAGGTACTTCGTCTCCCCGGGGGCGCGGACCTCGACCATCGGATACGCGACGTCGATCGGGAGATAGGGGACGAACCGTTGAGCCAGCTGCAGGGCCGTCGGATGCGCGGCCGGCCGCACCTGGAACAGGATGTACCGCTCATGGGTGACCCCGATCCCAGCGGCGGTCGCCCGGTCGACCAGGAGCTCGTAGCCTCCCATCAGCACGTCCGGCAACGTACCGACGATCGTGACGTCGTCCCCGGTCGAGAACGTCAGCGTGCTCCCGACGCCGAGGTGACGGAGCTTCGCCGCCGATTCCGAGAGGATCCCCTGACGGGGGTTCAGCCCTGCGACGAGACGACGCTCGGGTTGGGGGAGGAACGATGCGAACCCGGGTTCGACTCCGGTCGTGTCGATCGGGATCATGTACGGGGCCACGGGCTGGTCGACGGGTCGGTCCCGGGCATCCGACGATCGCGTGAGCCAGGCGATGTCTGCCGTGGCCGTGGTGGTGACGCCGATCGCGGGTATCGCCGTGATGCTCGATCCGAAACCGTCCGGGAGGCCTCCGGGCACCCACGCGAGCCAGGCCTCGGGCGTCCCGGTCGCAGGCGGTTGCACGGGGGTCGGGCTGATCGGGGTTGGTGACGGCTGGCCGCCGGAACCGGCCCGGAGATGCCCCGATGTGAAGACGGCGGTCGAGCCGACGACGAGGACCACCGCGAAGGCGATCCCCCCTCGGATGAGCGCCGTGCGGGTCAGTTCGTCGAAGTCCATGGGCCGGGGGCGAGTGTAAGCCGCGACCCGGCGCGCGCCCGGGAGCCTCTCAGCCCGATGCTGCTGGGTGTTCGAGGATGCCGGCGAGCCGTTCGGCAAGCTCGGCCGCGCGCGCGGGCCGTCCTGCGGAGACAGCGCGAGCGATGGCGACCAACTCACGCTGGATGGTTGGGCTCAATCGGTCGAGCCGAGAACGTACGAGCGGGTCCAGCCGTTGGACCGCCCGATCCAAGCGCCCGAGCGCCCCGGCACCGGGGTCGCGGCCGGCCCGATAGTCGCTCAGCGAGACGACGTCACCCATGCGAGCACCGTAGCGACGGGGTCTGACACCGAGACGCCGGAGGCCCGATGGCGGACCGCAGATCGCGGCCCGCGGCAGTCCCCCTACGACACCCGGACGCTCGTCACCGGTGCTAGTCGGGGAGCCACCGTCGCCCACGAACGCCCGGCATCGGCGCTCCCGAACACCTCGCCGCTCGTGGCTCCGAACCAGAGCCCGAGCTCCGAGCCCTCACCGTCACGCCCGAGCGCCTGGCGGAGGACCGTGAGCCACGCGTCGTCCCGCGGCAGACCGTCATCACGCGCCGTCCACGATCTGCCCGCGTCGCGCGTCTCGAAGACGCGAACCTTCCCTTCGGGGGTCACGCGGTCCGCATCGGCCGTCAGCGGGATCACGAACGCGCTGTCGGGATCTGCCGGGTCGATCGCGAGCGGGAAGCCGAATCCGCTCGGGAGGCCCTCGGCGATCTCGTTCCAGGAGGAGCCGGCGTCGTCGCTCCTATACACGCTCCCGTGGAACTGCATGAAGAGTCGTTCGGGTGCTGCCGGCGCTCGATGCATGTTGTGGACGCACAGGGTGTTCGTCCCCGCGCGAGCCTCCTCCGGCATGTACCTGGGAACGAGCCCGGTGTACCCGGTCGTCCACGAGGCGCCCCCGTCCTCCGTCAGCCACACACCCGCCGCGGACACCCCGATCGCCAGACGCTGCGGGTCGCCGGGCCACGGGCAGATCGAATGCAGCGCCAGCCCGCCGAACCCCGGCTGCCAGTCCCCCGCGACCCGCTCCTTCCACAGGGGCTCGTTCAGGCTCCAAGACGCTCCCCCGTCCGTACTCACGAACAACGCGGCAGGGGCGACGCCGGCGTACAACACCCCGTCGGCTTCACCGGGCGTGATGACCCAGATCCGATCGACCGACGTGTCGGTGCCCTCCGGAAACGCGGGACCCTTCGCAGCTTGCCACTCGCCCAGCGGGTCGTCGGCCCACATCACACGCGGCCCGAAGAAGCCGCTGGTCACGCTTGCGAAGTAGCGGCCCGTCCGATGGTCTCGGATCGCGAACTCGACCACGTCGCCCTCGAACGCGCGCGTCGCGACCTCGAACGAGTCGGGTCCGTCACCGCGAAGAACGAACAGCCCCTTCTTCGTTCCGACCAAGAGTTCGCGCATGCGTCATGACCCCCCTGTGATGGATGCGAGGACGTGGACCGTGTCATCCGGCCCGACCTTGGCATCTTCCCGGACGCGTTCGCCGTTGAGGAAGACGTTGACGTGCTGGCGGACCCGCCCCTGGTCGTCGAGGACCCACCCGGTCGTCTTGGGCCAGGACGATTCAAGGGAGCGGATCACCGAACGGACATCGGCGCCCTCGAGCCGCAGCTGGTGGTTCCCTCCCGCGAGGTCCTTCAGCGGTGCTCGGAGGATGACGACGGGCATCGCTGTGAGCCTATCGTGCGGCGCCGTCACGCGTTCGGGGCCGGCGGCGTCCGGTACTCGAAGTGCATACCGTCGGGGATCAGGAACTTCCCGCCCCAGTCGAACCCCCAGCGTTCGAAGATCTTCACGACTCCGAGGTTCATCGTGGGCGTCGAGCCGTACGGGTTCTCGGGCGCGTTGATGTCGATCGCGGCCCCGTACGCGTGGTTCGAGGGCGGTGCGGTCATGGAGCGTGCCACCGTCCTGGCCGCGTAGCAACCCGAATAGATGTGGATCGCTCTTCCCAACCCCGCCGCCTCGACATCGGTGAGCGCACCGATCAATGCGGGGAACAGCTGCACGTTGCAGGTGACCGCGCCCAACAGCGGCACGGTCCGCGTCTGGATGTGCGTGTCGTACCACGCGGGATCCACGTTCAGGTACGCGGGGTCGTCGCTCCGTGGGTACGCGTCGAACTCGCCGAAGACCTTCTTGATCAGGACCGGTGGGTCCACGCCCGACGCCACGCGCACGAACCGCGTTCCTCTGGGCGGGACCGTGCGGAGGTAGCTGTTCGGTGGCAGCAGCGATCGAACCTCCTTCGTGAAGCGGGCGAGCGTCATGCCCGGGTCGGCGAACGCCAGGAGGTAGCGCTCGTCCGTGATCCCGAGGCGCCGACCGACGTCCCGGTTCACAAGCAGCTCCGACCAGCCGACGACGTCATCCGGAGCGACCGCGCCCACCTGGAGGGTGACGTCACCGAAGGAGATCGAGCCGCCCAGGCCGAGCCGGCGGAGCTCCGACGAGGTCTGACCGAGCACCGCTTCGCCCTTGCGGAGGGCCGTCACGATCGTTCCGCGTTGGTCATCCGGGAGGAACGGGGCATACCGGGTCGGATAGACGGCGAAGGCGTCGAGCGGGATCGCGTACGGGGGCGTCGGCTGGTCGACGAGGTTGCCGCTCGCGTCGTGCGAGGAGGTCATCCACCTCGTATCGCCGGCCACCACGACGCTCTGGGTGAGCCCGCCCGCGCCGCTGATCTGATCCCGGAACGTCGCCGGGAACCCGCCCGACATCCAGGCGAGCCACGCCGGGACCGGCTGGGTCGATCCCGTCGGCGAGACGGCGGGTGAACCCGCGCTCGTGGCAGGTGGTGCCGTCCCTGAGGGAGCAGTGAACTGACCGCTCGAGCCCTTCGGCCACAGGATCACGAGGAGCGCCAGGACGGAGACGCTCATCAGCGCGGTGAACGTCCGCCGGCGACGTGCCTGGGCGCGCGTGACCCGTGTCATCGGGTTACGGGGCTACGAGTACTCGTTCGCTGTTCCTCCTATGGAACCGGCAACCCTGGCACACCCGCATCCAGCCAGAAGACTCCAGGTCCGGGGCCGGGCGGCAGCCCGAAGATCTCCCCGATGGAGAAGTTGACCCCGAAAAGCTTGGTCCGCCCGCCGCACGCCGTGCCGAAGGCGATGCTCGACGGGAAGTCCAACGGATCGCCGCTCGCGACGACGTCGAGCGATCCGTCCGGGTGCACCTCGCCGATCGCGTTTTGGAGGTTCATCGCGATGAACGCGTCTCCGTGGACGTCCATCGCGACGCCGTCCGGGTTGTCGCCCGGCGGCAGGTTGGTCAGGACGCTTATGGGACCGGGCTGGCCGCCGATCTTCGGGATCTGTACCACGGAACGCCGCTCGGTGTTGGTCACGGTGAAGAGTCCGTTGCGGTACGCGATCCCGTTCGCGCCGAGGAAGAGCCCGAGGCTGCCGTCGCCGGTCAGCGCCGGATCCTGCAGCCACACCTGTGCGCTGCCGCCCCACGGGATCCGCCAGATCGCGCCGGTGAACGAGTCGGTGACGTACAGATCCATGTGCTTGTCGAAGGCGAGCCCGTTCGGGATCGCGATCGACTCGGTGCCGGGCAGCCGGGTCGCGTTCCCGGTCCCACGATCGAAGCGCCACACCCCGACGGCATCCGGGTTCGCCGACTGCACGGCCGCGTAGACGTTCCCGAACACGTCCACCGCCAACCCGAGCATCCCGAAGTCACGACTAGGCACGATCCCGTCGACGTGGCCGAACGGCTCCGGCTGGGTCGATCCCGGTGGGATCCTCCAGAGATCGCCGAGCGGTGAGACGCTGACGTAGATCGCGCCGACGCGGTCGATCGCCATGCCTTCCGTGTTCTGGCCGGCCGACTCGTCGAACGACACGAGCATATGGACCTCGGTCTGTGCCAGTGCCTGCGCCGCACTCATCGTGACGACGAGCAGAGACGCTGCGACCAACGAAGCCAGACCGCGGACGGGGTGAGCGTGCATCACCGACATGGTCTTCCCTCCCTCGGGGATCATGGAGTTCCTCGACCCTACGAAGGGTGGCGGGTTTAGGGCAAGGGCGGTGGGTAGCTCGTTGGAGGAACGGTCAGGACTCGGTTCGTTCCTTGTGGGGGTTTCGTGACCAGCGCCGACCCGACGGCGCGCCGTCACCATGAGCCCATTATCATCCGCGTCATCGACGCTGCAGGCTCCTCGCGGATCCGGTCTCGAGCGTCTCATCGGTCGCTCATCGCGGTGATGATGGCGTTCGGGGTCGCATGCACCAGCGCCGCGACCGGGGGGTCGGGCTCTCCGACCACGGCACCTGCCATGAACAGATCCGCGGCCCCGCCGAGTGTAGCGGAGGCCACCGCCCTCGCGGTCAGGTCA
This sequence comes from Actinomycetota bacterium, assembly GCA_005885035.1. Taxonomy (GTDB): domain Bacteria; phylum Actinomycetota; class UBA4738; order UBA4738; family HRBIN12; genus AC-51. The sequence continues at coordinate 17,942 of VAXZ01000007.1, read as the reverse complement.
GCCGGCTACGGTCTGGTCGCGCCGCTCCAACGGAGCGTCGCGGTCTGGGACGGCGGCATCATCTATATCGCGGGCGGACTCGATGCCGCGGACACCACCGTGGGTGGCGTCTTCTCGATGAACCCGATCTCGGGACATCTGACCCCGCTCGGTTCCCTCGCACGGCCGGTCCACGATGCCGCGGCGGCCATGATCTCCGGCAAGCTCTTCGTCTTCGCCGGGGGCGCGGGGACAGGAAGCGACACCGTGCAGGCCTTCGATCCGGCGACCGGAACGGGTTCGGTCGTCGGCCACCTGCCGGTCGCCCTTTCGGATCTGGCCGCGGCGCAGATCGACAACGTCACCTATTTGGTTGGCGGCTACGACGGCACGCGGCCGCGTCCGGAGATCTACGCGACGACGGACGGAACGACGTTCTCGACGGTCGGACACCTCCCTGTCGGGCTGCGCTACCCGGCAGTGACCCAGGTCGGAGGACGGCTCGTGATCGCGGGCGGGCTCGCATCGAGCGGCCCCGTCAACGACGTGTACACGTTCGATCCCAGCTCGGGCGCGACCACGTTGACGGCGCATCTCCCGGCCCCCGTCGCCCATGCGGCGGCGTTCACCCTCGGCGGGAGGATCTACGTGGTCGGCGGCCGGAACGCGTCCGACACGGCGCTCACGAGGGCGAGCGAGGTCGACCCGAGCACCGGGCACGTCGAGGCGGAGCCACCGTTGGGACAGCCCGTCGCCGACGCCGCGGTCGCGGCCGGTCGCCGCGTCTTGTTGATCGGCGGCTGGAACACCTCGACGTCCAGCAAGGTGCTCCTCGCCTCCCTACGCGCCGAGACCGGAACGCCCGCGTCGCGGAGCAACGGTGGGTCGGCCTCGCACGGAAAGGGCGGCAACGTCTACGCCGCGATCGATTCGAAGCGGTTGCGACCATCCGTGGTGATCGACCCGACCTTCGTCTACGTGCCGAACGGCTTGCCGGGGACGGTCGAGGTGATCGATCCGAAGACCTTCCGCATCGTGCGGAGGATCGACCTGGGCTATCGATCGTTCCCCGAGCACGTCACCCCGTCGTGGAACATGCGCTGGCTCTACGTCGACGTGGACGGGACGAACGAACTGGCGGTGATCGATCCCCGCACGGGCAAGCTGGTCCGGATCATCCACGGGGTCGAACACCCGTACAACCTGTACTTCACTCCCGACGGGTCGAAGGCGATCGACGTGGCGGAGTACTCCGACCGTCTCGACTTCATGGATCCGCACTCGTGGAGGCTGATCAAGCCGCTCACGATGCCGTGCAACGGACCCGACCACCTGGACTTCTCGGCGGATGGCTCGTACCTGTTGATCGGGTGCGAGTTCGACGGAACGGTCGTGAAGGTCGCCCTCAAGACGATGACGGTCGTGGGAACGATCCACGTCGGTGGCCTCCCCGTCGACGTCAAGCTCTCGCCGAACGGCAAGGTCTTCTTCGTCGCGAACCAGGGGCTCGGCGGCGTCTCGGTCGTGGACCCCGTGACGATGAAGGTGCGGGGGTTCATCCCGACGGGCAATGGCGCCCATGGGATGGCCGTCAGCCGGGACACGACGAAGCTCTACGTGACGAACCGGCTGGCCGGGACGATCTCGGTGATCGACTTCTCTACGCGCAAGCTCGTGAACACGTGGAACGTCGGCGGAAGCCCCGACATGGTGCAGGTCAGCCCGGACGGATCGCAGATCTGGGTTTCGAACCGCTACGGCACGACGGTCGAGGCGATCTCCACGGCCGACGGCCATGTGATCCGTCGGATCGAGGTCGGAGGCGATCCCCATGGGCTCTCGTACTTCCCGCAGCCGGGTCGGTTCAGCCTTGGTCACAACGGCGTCTATCGCTGACGCGTAATCCCCCGACAAGACCGGCGGATGGGCCGGTCTGGGGATGGTTCCCGCCGCAGCACCGGAGATAGGGTTGCGTCCGTCGGAGCGAACGCCCTCCTCCTCCCGACGATCCCCCTCCTTCCCTCCCCTCGCACGTGGCTGGCTCACGCACGCGAAAGGAACGGCGATGGACGACGTCGCACGGGTGATCCTTGCGATCGGTTCGCAAGAGGTCGCCGAGGAGGTGCTCCATCTCCTCGATCGCAGCGGGCGCGCGCGTGTCGTCGCGACCGCTGCGGACGATCGGCAGCTCGCCGAAGCGGTCCGGCAGCTCGAGCCGGACGCCGTGGTCGCCGAACCGGCGATCGCGGCGGCCGGCGTGGGGAGCGCGGCGCTGCTCGCGCTCGCGACCCGCGAGTCGATCGCGGCGCTCCGCGCCGCGATCGGCGCCGGTGCCCAGGGGTTCTACGTGTGGCCCCAGGAGCGCCAGGCGCTCCTGGGGCGCGTGCTAGCGCTCGCCGCCGCGCGCCGCGTGCCCGAGCGCCGCGCCACGGTCGTGGCCGTGCACGCGGCGCGCGGCGGCGCCGGCTGCACCTTCGTCGCGACGCATCTGGCTCAGGCCTGGGGGCGACGCGGCACCTCCTGCCTGGTCGTCGAGTGCGACCCGGAGTTCGCCGACCTGACCCAGGCCCTCGGGTTCGCCGACCGGGAGGTCCGTACCATCGCGGACCTGATCCCGGTGGGCGACGAGCTGACCGTCGAGCACCTCGATGGGATCAAGGTCCGTCACGATGCGGGGTTCGACGTCGTGCTGGGCGGCGAGCCGTCGGCGGCGGACGCCGTGGAGGAGGATCTCCTGCGAACGATCGTCGGGCTCGCGGCCGCATCGGCCGATGTCGTCGTCGCGCACGTGCCTCGCCAGCTCTCGGTCTTCACGCGGTGGTGCCTGGAACAGAGCGATCGCATCGTCGAGGTCGTCTCGCTGGACGTGCTCTCGTTCCGCGCCGCCTCGCGCGCGATCGAGATCCTCGCCCCGCTCGGGCTCGACGAGCGCCTCGGCCTCGTCGTCAACCGCGCCGCCCGGAGCGAGATCACCGCCGGCGATGTGCGTCGGGTCTTCGACCGGGAACCGCTCGCCGTCGTGCCGTTCGACGGTGCCGTGGCTCGTCTGCAGGATCACGGGCGTCTCTCGCCTCCCCGCGGACGCGTGGGCCGCGCGTTCAACAGGCTCGCGGCAACCATCCTCGAGACACGCGCCGCGGGCGCCGAGGTCGCCTCGTGAGCCGGGACGCGTTGACGCTGGTTCGTCGCGAACTCCGGGATCAGCTCCGGCAACGGGTCGATGCGCGCGGGCTCGCGGCCGCGCCGCCGACCGAGCGGCGGTTGCGCGTCCGCGAAGAAGCGATGGCCGTGCTCCGCGAACGCGGCGCCATCCTGCCGGCGCGCGACCTCGCGCGGGTGGTGAACGAAGTTTCGGATGACGTCGTCGGGTTCGGACCGATCGAGTTCCTGCTGAAGGATCCGTCGGTGACCGAAGTAATGGTCAACGGACCGGACGACGTGTTCGTGGAGCGGGAGGGGCGGATCGAGAGGGTGCCGGATCGGTTATTCGAGGGGGAGGAGCCGGTCCTTCATCTGATCGAACGTATCGTCGGGCCACTGGGCCTCCGGGTCGACCAGGCGTCACCTTGGGTGGACGCGCGACTTCCGGACGGCTCGAGGGTCCACGCGATCGTTCCGCCTCTCTCGCTCCGCGGTCCCGTGCTGACGATCCGCCGGTTCTCACAGGTCGCGATCGAAGCACGGGACCTCCTGACCACCCGCAGCGTCGGGTCGCGCGCGCTCCGGTTCCTCGCGGCGTGCGTCCGAGGTCGCGCCAACATCGTGATCAGCGGCGGCGCCGGGAGCGGCAAGACCACGCTCCTCGGGGTGCTGTCGGGCTTCATCCCCGACGAGGAGCGCCTGATCACGATCGAGGACGCTGCGGAGCTCCGGCTCGCGAAGCCGCATGTCGTCTCGCTCGAGGCCCGCCCCGCGAACGTGGAGGGACGTGGCGAGATCACGGTCCGCCACCTGGTGCGCAACGCGCTCCGGATGCGCCCGGACCGGATCATCGTCGGCGAGGTCCGCGGCGGTGAGGCGCTCGACATGCTGCAAGCGATGAACACCGGCCACGAAGGCAGTCTCAGCACCGCGCACGCCAACTCGTCCCGCCATCTCCTGTGGCGCCTGGAGACGATGGCGATGATGTCCGACGTCGACCTGCCTGCCGCGCACATCCGCTCGCAGGTGGCGGCCGCGATCGATGTCATCGTCCAACTCGCTCGCCTGCGCGATGGTCGACGTGTCGTCTGGGAAGTCGCGGTCGTCGAAGGAACTCGCCGGGGGGAGCCGTTGGTCGAGCCCGTCTTCCGGTTCCGTCCCCGCGAGGGCGGCACCGGGCGCTTCAGCGCGAGCGGGATGATCCCCGCGCTGCTCGACGTCCTCCACCAACGCGGTGAAGACGTGGAGGAGGAGCTGTTCGCCGTCGGAGAGGACGCCGGGTGAACGGCGTAGCGGTCGCGCTCCTCGGGGTGGCGGCGCTCTGCGCCGATCGGGCGGTCCGCACGACGAGCCGGAGGCGAATCCTGCCTCGCACCCATCGAGGGCCCGAGCCTCGTCCGCGCGCGGGTCGGATCCGTCTCGGGACGCGAGCGCTGCTCCTTCCGCTCGCGGTCGGGTGTGCGGGACTGGTGATCGCGGGGCCGCTCGGCGGGCTCGTCGGGGCGGCCGGGGGGCTCGCCGCCCGGCGGATCCGCAGGCATCGACACCGGAAGATCCTCGCGAACCGTCGAGACGAACAGCTCGCCGACGCGATCGGCGCGCTGACGGCTGCCGTTCGTTCGGGCATGTCCGTGCCGCAGGCTATGGCGTACGCCATGCGCGAGGCAGGATCGCCCGTCCGCGACGACCTGACTCGCGTGGTCGCGGACATCGAGGTGGGCGTCCCACTCGGCGAGGCGATCGATGCATGGGCGGAACGGAGCCAGAGTCGCGACGTCCAGCTCGTGGCCGGTGCGTTGGACCTTCACCGTCGGAGCGGAGGAGATCTCCCCGCGGTCCTCGATCAGGTTGCTGCGACGATCCGGGAGCGGGTCGCCGTTGCCCGAGAGGTCCGCGCGCTCACAGCCCAGGCACGTCTCTCAGGATGGATCCTCGGCGTGCTCCCGATCGGTTTCTTCGCCTTCCTCTGGCTGACGTCGCGACGAGACATCGAGGGCGCCCTCGGGACACCCGCCGGTCTGGCGTCCGTACTCCTCGGACTGGGGCTCGAGGTCGGATCGTTCTTCTGGATCCGCGCTCTCCTGGAGGTGGCGTGAGGTGCCGGTCCTCGCCGGCGCGCTTGCCGCCGCGGCCGTGCTGTCGGTGTTCGGGGCGTTCCGCCCGAGGGACGTGCCGATCGTCGGATCCGCTGCAGGGCGCGACAGGAGCCCTTCCGCGCCCGGACGTCGGGCGAACCGGCGACGCGCTCTGCAGGTCGAGGGCGAGATCCCGCAGCTCCTCGACCTGCTCGCCGCAGGATCGACCGCTGGATTGTCCGCCGAGCTGTCGTTGCGCAGGGCGGCCGAAGCGCTACGTGGCCCGCTGGGCGAGGACTTGCGCGGGGTCGCTCATCTCGCCGATCTCGGCGCTCGATGGCGAGATGAGCTCGACGCCTACGCGACCGGGAGCGGCTCGGTCGACCTCAGCCGGACCATGGCGGTCCTGCAGCGGACCGAGAGTCTCGGCGCCTCACTCGCTGATGCCACGCGCGAGCTCGCGGCGACGGTTCGTCAAGCGAGACGGGCGGCGACGCTGGAACGCGCTCGGACCGCGCCCGTGAAGATGCTGTTCCCGCTCGTCTTCCTGATCCTTCCTGCATTCCTCCTCCTCACGGTGGTGCCGGTCTTGCTCACCACCGTCCGGTCCATCCGCTGAGAGGAGGTGAAGCCATGTCGTTCATACGACCCCTCTGGATCGGCCTGTGGGTCCGAACGACCGCGTTCCTCCGTCGGGAGGAGGGGCAGACGACGGCTGAGTACGCGCTCGTGATCCTTGCCGCGGCCGCCATCGCCGTGGTGCTGATCGCGTGGGCGCGCTCGTCGGGCAAGCTCCCTGCGTTCTTCGATCACATCATCGATACGGTCATCGGGAACGCCGATGCCGCGTAGCGATCGTGGATCGATCGGGTCCGCGACGGTCGAGTTCGCGTTGGTCCTGCCGCTCGTGCTCGTCGTCGTGCTTGCCCTCGTCCAGGTCGGGTTGTTGGTCCGCGACCGTCTCCTGGTAGAGGCGGCGGCGCGCGCTGCCGCGCGCGCCGCCGCCGTCCAGGACGATCCCGACGCCATCACCTCCGCCGCGCTCGCCGCGGCGCCCGGCCTCGACCCGGCCCGTGCCTCGGTCGAGACCACGCGGGTCGGCGAGCGCGGCTCCCCGGTCACGGTCCGCTTCATCTACGAGGAGGCGTTCCGCGTCCCGCTCGTGGGATGGCTCGTCGGTTCCGGCGTGACGATCACGGCGGACGCCGCCGCCCGTCAGGAGTTCGGGTGAGCGGCCAGCGTGGCTCGGTCTCCGTGCTGCTGGCCGCCGGCATCCTGATCGTGATGGTGCTCGTTCTGGGTGTCACCGACCTCGGAAGGGTCTTGATCGCCAGGTCGAAGGCTCGGACGGCGGCGGATGCGGCGGCCCTCGCCGCGGCGGACGAGCTCGCACTGCCGAGCGGCGCCGACCCCGCAGAACTCGCGGCCGACTACGCGGCCCGGAACGGCGCCGACCTCACGGCGTGCACCTGCGCGGGGGGAACGTTCGAAGCTGACGTCATGGTCCAGGTCACAACCGCGGATCTGCTGTTGTTCCCGGGCGGGCGCGTCGTCGTCGCGCGCGCCCGAGCCGTGGTCGATCTGCCGACCGGGTGATCGACCGCTCGCGCCGACCGCGAGCGGTCATTCCAGGTCCTTGGTCCGCGGATCCCTCATCAAGGGCGGCGACCGATAGCCGGGTTCGGAGCGTGCCACCAGGAACTCGATCGCGGCCCACAGCGTCTTCGAACGCGGGTAGAACCATACCGGCACCACGGTCACCACCCCGATGCTCGCTGCCAGCAGCGGCGCGACGGGCACCACGGGCACGGTCAGGGCGATCCCGACGACCATCACGAGGAGCCAGAAGATGATGGCGACGGCGTAGTTCAGGGCCATCGCCCCGAGGAACCCGCCCTCCTCTCGTTCGAATCGCAGATCGCAGGTCGGGCACCGTGGCTTGAGGGTGAACCACCCGTCGAAGATCCTTCGCTCGCCGCAGCGGGGGCAACGCTTGCGTGTGCCGCGGACCAGCACGCGGAGGGTACCGACCTCGCGCAGTCGCGGCGCGGGGCGTTCCTGACCGTCCGCGCCCGGATCGAGCTTGCCGTACGGGTCCACCTTCTCCGCCTCCCGCCCCGCAGGCTACCCCCCATGCCGTCCTGGACTGCGGGCGGCCGAGGACCTTCGGCGTATCCACTCGTCGGAACTCGGGTGTACCATCGCCGGACGATGCAGAGGAAGCCGTCGGACCCGCAGGGAGCGCCACGTCCAGCGTTCGGTCGCTCCAAGCGTTCCCAGCTGAACGTGATCGACTACACCCTCGCCAAGCGCGCGCTCCTGCGCGACGCGCAGGCGGGCCTCCAGTCGGTGAACGAGCTCTGCGATGCCCACCCCGAACTCATGCGGGCCGCGAAGTACGTCGGCGAGCCGACCCGCAGCGACTGCCCGGTCTGTAAGAAGGACAAGCTGGTGCTGCTCGCCTACGTCTACGGCGATCGGCTGAAGCAGGAGAACGGCCGAGTCTGGTCCATCGACACGGGGATGCGGATGGCGGCGGCAGATCCGGACACCTGCTGCTACGTGGTCGAGGTGTGCCGTTCGTGCCAGTGGAACCACCTGCGGGAGGCCTTCACCGGCCGGCACACGGCCACCGGCTGATCTCGGGGGAGACCCTCCGAACGTCACGCAACCAGCACAGCCGCTCCCTCGGCGAAGCCGTCGCGTTGCTAGCATCGTTCGACCGTGGCAACTGGCTCCAGATCCCGCACGCGCAGGGACGACTACGTTCCAAGACATGCTCCCGCCAAGACGACGGAGAAGACCTCGAAGGAGAGGTCCTTCATCCGGCGACGCTGGTGGCTGCTCCTGCTGCTCTCGCCGCTCGTCGTGATCCTGCTGGGGGTCAGCGCGGGCCGTGGACCGAACGGTGATCCCGCTGTCGCAGATGTCGCCGAACATCATCCACGCGGTGATCGCGACCGAGGACCACGGCTTCTACAGCCATCCGGGCGTCGACGTCACGGGGATCCTGCGGGCCGCCTACACGGACCTCGTCAAGCGGGAGGCGGCCCAGGGCGCGTCCACGATCACGGAGCAGCTGGTCAAGAACGTGTACGCGGGCTCCTATCAGGTCGACCCGGACTCCGGGCTCCGAGCCTATGTCCCGCCCGAGAGGTCCATCGCCGAGAAGGTTCGCGAGGCGCTCTTGGCGGTCAAGCTCGAGAAGGAGCTGGGCAAGGACACGATCCTGGAGAAGTACCTCAACACCGTGTACTTCGGCCATGGCGCCTATGGCATCCAGGCCGCCGCGGAGACCTACTTCGGCAAGCCCGCGAGCCGGCTCACCGTCCTGGAGTCCGCCTCCCTCGCCGGAGTCCTGCACGCGCCGGACTCCTACGACCCCATCGACCGGCCCTACGACAACAAGTTCCGGCGTGACTACGCGCTCCAGCAGATGGCCAAGTACGGCTACCTTGATCCCGTCACCGAGACGAAGCTTCAGGCGAAGCCGTGCTGCGGGACCGTCAAGACCAACGCCACAGAACGGATCATGGCACCCGGCGCATCCGAGTACTTCGTCGACTACACCCGCCGACTCCTGATCGATCGCTACGGCGAGGCCAAGGTGTTCGGTGGAGGGCTCAGGGTCACCACCACGCTCGATCTCGGTCTTCAGCACGCCGCGGAGGCCGCGATCGCGCAGGAGCTGCCCGACAAGCGCAACGACCCAGCTGCCGCCCTGGTTGCGATCGACCCGACGAACGGTCAGATCCTGGCGATGGCGGGCGGTCGCGACTGGAAGCACGACAAGGTCAACTACGCGACGATGGTCGGAGGATCGGGCCGTGAGGCGGGCTCTGCGTTCAAGGCGTTCACGCTCGCGGCGGCGATGCAGGCCGGATACAACCTGAACGCCTACTGGTACGGGCCGTCGACGCTCGCCGTTCCCGGGTGCACCGACCCCACGCAGCCCGACGGCTTGTGGCATCCGGTGAACGCGGGCGACGGTGAGGCAGGGACGTTCACGCTGGCCGGCGCGACCGCCCACTCGGTGAACACGATCTTCGCGCAGGTGGTCGCGCAGCTCGGACCCTCGAACGTCGTCGACATGGCACACGCGTTGGGGATCCGTTCGCCCCTCCCCCCGGTGTGCTCGATCACGCTCGGATCGGTTGCGGTCAACCCCCTCGAGATGACGAACGCCTACGCGACCCTCGCCGATCACGGCGAGCGGTTCTGGGCAACCCCGCTCCTGCAGGTGAAGAGCGGCGCCGGGAAGGTCGATCCGTCGGTGACGCCGCAGGGCACGCAGGTGATCGATCCCAACGATGCCAACCTCGTGTCGTCGGCGCTCCAGGGCGTCGTCACGGGGGGAACGGGGGTCGATGCCGCGATCCCGCCGTACCCTGTCGCGGGCAAGACGGGCACGGCGAACGAGAACGTGGACGCGTGGTTCTGCGGCTACACGATGCAGATCGCGACGTGCGTGTGGATGGGGTGGCCCGCCGGCGAGATCTCGCTGCAGGACGTCGAAGGGGTCTCATCCGTGTACGGCGGGACGATCCCGGCCGCGATCTGGCACGACTTCATGTCCGTCGCGATGCAGGGCAAGCCCGCGGATGCGTTCACCGTCCCTTCGTTCGCCGGGAAGACGGTCGGACCCAGTCGTACCGTGTACCCGTCTCCCTCGCCCACGGCGTCCCCATCCGCGAGCCCGACCCCGACCCCCTCGCCTCGACCCAGCCGATCACCGTCGCCCAGCCCGTCGCCGAGCATGGAGCCTACCCCCACGCCGTCAGCGAAGGGTTCCGGTTCGCCTGGTCCCTAGGGTCGGCGGGGGGGTCCCGTACCTGTCACGTTTGAGGAACCGCCGTGACCAGCGCCAGGTCGAGCGGGATCGACGCCATCACCGCGGTGCCGCGCCCGGGTGTGGAACGGACCGCGAACGTTCCGCTCGCCAGTTCCACCCGCTCGCGCATCGACGCGAGGCCGACCCGGCCGGCGCGCAGGTGGTCCCGCACTTCGGTCGTCTCGAACCCCGTGCCGTCGTCCTCGACCTCGATCCGCAGTTGCGACTGATCCGATTCCACGTGGACGATCACCCGGGTGGCGGACGCGTGCTTGCCGACATTGGTCAGTGATTCCTGGACGATCCGGAACGCCAGCGTTTCCAGATCGTCGGGGATCGGTCGCGTGATGGAGCCGGTGAATTCGGTGGCGACGCCCTGGTCCGTCCCGAAGCGCATCAACGACTCGCGCAGGGCGGGCATCAGCCCGCGCTCCTCGAGCACGGGCGGCCGGAGCCCCGCCATCAGTCTTCGGAGGGAATCGGCCTCTTCGGCCAGCTCCTGGCGGATCTTGGTCAGCACGTCGAGCCCGCGATCGACGTCGCCGGTCTTGATCATCAGCAGAGCCGCTTCGAGCGAGAGCGAGGCGGCGGACACGCCCTGGACCGGCCCGTCGTGAAGGTCGCGCGCGATCCGGTTCCGCTCTTGTTCGATCGCCGAGTTCGTGCGCCGCAGCAGCCTCGTCCGGTCCTCGTCCCGGTCCTGGAGGAACTGGAAGAGTGACCGGATCGTCTGGTCGGCGACCTTCGCCGATGTGACGTCACGTGCCAGGAGCAGCCGACGAGGGGGATCCGTCGGGACCTGGGAGATCCGCGATTCGATGAACAGCGGCTGGCCCTCGGGCCGTTGGATGTTGGCCTGTCCGGTCTCCGGGAGCCGCGCGAAGGAAGCGTCGGAGCCCTGGACCGACGCTGCCACCGCCGACCACGGCTGCCCCTCGATCGCGGCGCGATCCATCCCCACCATCCCGGCGAACGCCTCGTTCGCGCGAACCACGACGTCGTCCTCGTCCAGTTCGACGAAGCCGTCGACGGCCGCGTCGAACACGAGCCGCAGGTGCTCCTCGGAGCGTCGGATCGTCTCGTTCGTCTCCCGGACCCGCTCGAGGGCGAGATCCGCTTCGCGGAGCGCCGTCTCCCGCCTCGTGAGCGCCTCTTCGACGGTCTGGTGGGCCTGCGTGCTGGCGACCTGGTTCGCCACGACGCGCGCGGCGATGCCCCCGCCGAGGAGAACGATCAGCAGCGTGGACTGGAGCGACCCGATCGCTTTCGAATCGCCGAGGACGGCCACGCTCGCGAGCGCGCCGCAGGCCGTCACGATCGACACGCTGCTGAGGATCGGGCGGGCGAGTCGCAGCTTCGTCCTCGGGACGGGAACGCCGTGGGGGACCAAGGTGAGGACGGCCGCCAGCAACAGAGGACTGAGGACGTAGATCGCGTTCAACCACGGATCGCCCGACCCACCGCCGCCGCGTGTCCACATCCATCCGAACAGCACCGTCGCGATCGAGTAGCCGGCGAACGCCAGGAACTGCAGCAGGTGCGAGACGGTCGGCACCCACAAGGTCAGTGCCGCGAAGCTCGTGAATTGGGATGCGGCCAGGATCGCGATCACGCCTGCGACTCCGGACTCGGTCGCTCCGGCACCGGGCGGGCGGATCAACAGGTACAGGATCGCGCCGACAGACGCCGCGATCAGCATCACGTCGATCGCGATCTCGCGCCGGTCGCCCGCGTCGAAATGGACCCGGAGCTCATCGCGCATCGCGATCGTGAGCGGGATCAGGAGCAGCAGGAGGAGTGCATCAGCCGGCCGGGGGTGGTTGGCCGTGTCGGACGTGCTCCCGACGGCCAGGTATGCGAACGAAACCGCCGCGATCAGGAACATCGCCCACGCGATCCCCGCCCCGCTCGGCCACGCGTCCTCGTCTCGCGAAGCTTTGCGGATGAGGGTCCCCGCGACGGCCGCGGCGAGCCCGGACCCGGCCGCTCCGGCGAGTGCTTGAGCGTGGGTGCCGGATCCCGTTATCAACGTCGGAACAACCGCGACGACCGCGACCGCTGGGAGAAGGGCCGCCATGCCGGGCGGTCGTCGACGGGGGATCGTCGCGTCCATGACCCTTCATGATGGCCGAATGCCATGCCCGGCTCCATCACCCGGGCAGCCGTTCGTGCTCCGCCGGACGAACTAGCCCAACCGGCGGCAGGACGCTATTCGATCAGGCGCCGACGAAGTGCCTCGGCGACCGCCGCGGTGCGGTCAGACGCGCCGAGCTTCTCGAAGATGTGCTCGAGGTGGGTCTTGACGGTATCGGGGGAGATGTACAGGCGTTCCGCGATGTCCCGGTTCGTGTGACCGAACGCAAGCAGTTGCAACACTTCGATCTCGCGAGCCGTCAGGGTCTCGGCCTTCCGGTCGCGCTCCTTCGCGGTGGAGAGCTCTTCTGCCAGGGCGACGACGAGCTGGGGGTCGATGACCATGTTGCCGCCGGCGACGAGTCGCACGGTTTGGATCAGGTGCTCGGCGTCGCGCGCCTTCAAGACGTAGCCGCGCGCCCCGCTCCGAACAGCCTCGACGACGAACTGCCGGTCGTCGTAGGCGGTGAGCATGATGACGCCGACCTTCGGGTGCTGGTCGCGGATCACCCTCGCGGCCTCCAGACCATCCATCTCGGGCATCCGGATGTCGATCAACGCGATGTCCGGGTTTTCGTTCCCGATGAGCTCCAAGAGCTCCTTGCCGTTCGAAGCCTCGCCCACGACGTCGATCCCGTCGGCCATGTCGAGGTAGCGCCGAAGTCCTTGGCGTACGAGCGAGTGGTCGTCCGCGATCGCGACCCTGATCGTCACTGGCTCCTCCATCGGCGGTCGGACGCCCGAGCGGAGCGCGAGCCCCCCCGGGTCGCGGCAATCCTAAACGGTTTCCGGCGACGACGAGCAGCCCGCCACCTTAGAAGAAGGGCTGCCAATTGATGAACAGGTAGGCGAGCAGCGCGAAGCCGCCCGCGAAGGCAACCAGGAAGGCCGCCTCCGGCGGACGGCGGCGCTCTGCCGCGATGGCGAACCCCCACCACGCGGGGAACACGACCGCCATGAACCTCGGCATCGAGGTCAAAGGTCGCTGGTCGTACGTGAAGGTGAGGGGGATCAGCACGCTCATCCCCGCGTACACCGTGTACGTGAGCGGAACCCGGAAGGCGGCGACCAGGACCCCCGCGATCGCGATCCCGACGACGATCACGTCGATCAGCCACCAGGTCTGGTACCGCCAGGTGAGCGTGAGCGCGTGCCACACGGCCGTGAGCGGGGATGTGGGCTCGCGATGCCAGTTGCGTTGCGCGTCCAGCGGTGCCCAGAACTCCCCGAACCGGACCTGCCAGAAGACGAGGTAGCAAAGGGGTCCGAGCGCCACCCCGAACGCGGCGCCCACCCGCGGGAGCAGCGGCCGGCCGCGCCGCCACTGGCTGACCGCCTCGACGGCGAGCGCCACGATGAGCAGGGCACCGAGGTTGCGTGTCGCCGCAGCACCGGCTCCCGCGAGCATCGCCAGCAGCCATCGATCGCGCCGGGCGAACCAGAAGGCGCTGATCGACATGAGGAGGAACAGCGGTTCGGTGTACGGGGCGAGTAGGAAGAACGCCGTCGGGAAGAAGGCGCCGAACAGGACGGTTCTGCGTGCTGCCTCCCGCCCGAGCTCCAACCTCGTCAGCGCGTGGACCATGATGAGGGCGCCGAGGAACGCCCCGTTGGACACGATCAGTGCCGCGCCGAGCGGTCCGATCCCCGGGAGTGCTCCGACGAGCCGCACGGTCAACGGGTACAGCGGGAAGAAGGCAGCGCTTCCATCTCCCGGCGCGTACCCGGCGGTCGCGATCCGCAGGAACCACGCCGCGTCTTGCCGCTGGGTCGCCGTGAACAACATGTGCCACCCGGGGAGGAGGTTCGGCGCCGGGAACCCCGCATCGGTCGGCGGCTGGCCGGGCGGCAGAACCAGGCTTCCTCCGCCCGCGACCGAGATCACGAACAGCAGCAGTCGAGCCCCACCGAACGCCCAGAGCGACTCACGCAGTCCATCCCGGATCCGAGGATCGGCCTGTGTCGCCGGGTTCACGCGGGCACCCGCCCCGCCGCGCCGAGCGGTCGCCAGCCGCGGGCTCCCAAGACCAGCGTGGGGGCGTCGCTGCGGACCCAGATCACCAAGCAACAGATCAGGACCGCCGCACGCACGAGCACCGCGAGCTCGAACGATCGTTCCTCGGGGGTCAAGGAGCCGCCCGCCACGTAGACCGGGAAGAAGTATCGGAAGCGGGTCACGAACACCGCCACGTCAGCGGCCTCGAACGCCGCGAACCATGTCCAGCGCGGAACGACGAGGGCGAACCAGGGGAGCAGCCAGAGGCTGTACTGGGGCGAGTACACCTTGTTGAAGAGCAGGAAGCTAGCCAGCAGCGGGAACCCGAGCGTCCACCGCGGGAAGTCGGGGTCGCGGCGGCTCTTGAGCAAGAGCAGGAACCCGGCCGCCGCGATGAACAGGATCAGGGACCACGCGTTGATCGTCCCCGTGGACAGGCACGCGGCATCCACGTGCCGGCACGCGATGTACCAGAGGCTGTCGAAGTCGGCCACGCGACCGGAGTTGAAGCGGAAGAACTCGAACCACGCGCCCGGCGCGGCAACGGCGAACGGGAGGTTCACGATGGCCCACGTGCCGACCGTCCACCACAGCACGCGGACCGAGCGATCCGGCTCGCGATCCTGGATGCCTTGGAGGAACAGCGGGATAACGAGGAGCACGGGGTAGAACTTGGCAGCCGCCCCGAGCCCTAGGAGCACCCCCGTCCATCCGTCGCGTCGCGAGGCGAACGTCACCAACGCCAGGGTCGCGAGCGCGACGGCCACGAGGTCCCAGTTGATCGTGCCGTAGATCAGCAGGGTCGGAGCGAGGGCGAACCACAGCGCTCGTCGCCCCGCGAGGAGCCAGAGGCCCACGGCCGTGGCCCCGGCGAAGGCGGTGAGTACCAGCGCGTTGGTGTAGTAGAAGCTCGCGGTTCGATGGCCGGAGATCCACGCGGTGGTCCGCATCACGTACATCGTGAGCACGGGGTACTCGTCGCAGTTGTTCGACGACGGCGCGCACCGATCGAAGAAGGGGAGGCGACCGCCCGTGAGCTGTTCGGTCCCGAGGAGGGGCACGATGTCGGAGTAGCAGAGGTCTCGGTACTGCCGCCCGTCGTAGTTCCCTGTGGCGCAGCGGTACTTCAGTGCCGTTCCCGCCGCCATCGTCCCGGCGATGCACAGGAGGACCACCGAGAGGCTGACGGCCCGGGCGGCGTGCTTCACGCGGCGCATCGTAGCCGCGAGACCGGAGGCGGGTGGCGATGCGAGCGGTCGGTGTGAAGGTTCGAGTGCGCACTCGTAGAGTGAGCGGTCGTGAAGTACCGGGTCGAGCAGCTGGCCGCTGCGTGTGAGGTCTCGGTGGATACGGTCCGCTACTACCAGTCGCGAAGCCTCTTGCCGCAGCCCGTACGCGAAGGACGCGTGGCCTGGTACGACGAAGCCCACGCGGAGCGGATCCGTCGGATCCGCGACCTTCAGCGGAAAGGCCTCACGCTCGCGGCGATCGGGCGAGTCGTTCGAGGGGAGCTCGGTGCCGCGGACGCCGACCTGGCGGCCGCCGTCGCCGAGGCTCGCGGTGAGACCGGAGAGGACGATCGATCGTTGGACCTCGAAGACTTCGCGGCGATGAGTGGCGTCCCCGCGTCGTTGATCCAGGCGGTGGAGCGCGAGGGGATACGGATCGGCCGCGCGATCGACGGCGAGATGCGGTACGCGGCGGCGGACACCGAGCTCGTTCGAACGGCGCTCCGCCTCCTCGAGTTCGGGTTGCCGCTCGGCGACCTCCTCGGGCTCGCGCGCGATGCCGACGGCGCGCTCCGCGGACTCGCGGAGCGCGCCGTCGACCTGTTCGACGCGAACGTTCGCAAGCCTATCCAGGACACCTCGGGCGACGATCCCGTCGCGGCCGCGCAGATGGTCGAGGCGTTCCGCGAGCTGCTCCCCGCCGTGACGGCCCTCGTGTCGAACCACTTCCGCCGCGTCGTCCTCGAAGCGGCAGAGGCGCGGATCGAGACGTGAGCGGGCCATTGCCCCGGGGAGAGGACAAGGCGCGCACAGTGCGCGTCCTGTTCGACACGATCGCTCCCCGGTACGACCTCGTGAACCGGGTGATGACCTTGGGCATGGATGTCGGGTGGCGTCGTCGGACGGTCCGTGAGCTCCATCTGCCGAGCGGCTCGATGGTCTTCGATCTGGCGTGCGGGACCGGCGACTTGTGCCGTGAGCTCGATCGGGCAGGGTACCGCGCGGTCGGGCTCGACTTCGCGCTCGGGATGTTGCGCGAGGCCCGGACCGACGCCCCGCTGGTGCAGGCAGACGCGCTCCGGCTCCCGTTCCGTGACGCGAGCGCCGACGGCATCACGTGCGGGTTCGCGCTGCGCAACGTGGTTTCGTTGCCGGAGCTGTTCGCCGAGCTGGCGCGGGTCGTACGACCGGGCGGCTCCGTCGCGCTGCTCGACGCGAGCCGTCCGGACAACCGCGTGCTCCGCGCCGGCCATGCGCTCTACTTCGAGAAGGTCGTGCCGCTGATCGGCGGTGCACTCTCCGATCGTGCCGCGTACCGCTACCTGCCCCGGTCGATGGCCTACTTGCCCTCGCCGGCCGACATGGTGGGCATGCTCCGTGCCGTCGGGTTCCCGTCGATCCGGCGGCTCCAACTCTCCGGTGGGATCGCGCAGCTGTTCGTCGGGACGCGCGCGTGAGCCCGTCCGCGAGCGCGTCGCGACGGCCCGGGCGCATCGAGAGGCTCGGTGATGCGTTCGACCTCCTCGCCGCGTACGCCGACGGTGGCTTCCTCTTCGAACGGGCGGGACGCGGCGTCGCCGCGTCCGTGCCGGTAGTTGCGACAGCACCCCTCGACGCCGCCGCGGGGATGCTCGCGGACATCGATCGCGCGACCGGCGGGGGCGGTAGGACCGTCGCCGTCGGAACGATCCCGTTCCGCGATACCGGAGGGACGGGATCGACGCTCGCGGTCGCATCACGGACGGTGCGACGCACCGCGCCGGGGGAGACCGTGCTGATCGACGTCGGCGACGAGGTCGTGGCTCGATCGGAGACGCCGCTCGGTCGCATCCCGGCCTCGATCCCGCGTCAACGGTTCACGGCCCGGCAGCTCGACGCGGTCCCCTCGCCCGAGGGGTACGCCGTCGCGGTCGCGGACGTGGTGCGCCGGCTGGGTCCGCAGTTGCGCAAGGTGGTGCTCGCTCGCACGATCGAGGTGGATGCCGGCCGCGAGCTCGACGCTCGGCGGCTCGCGCACCGACTCCGGGCGGTGAACCCCGACGCCTTCACGTTCGCCTCCCCAACGACCGCTGGCGTCCTGGTCGGTGCGTCCCCCGAGCTGCTGGTGTCACGCTTCGGGCGTGAGGTGCGTTCCAACCCGCTCGCGGGGTCCGCGGCTCGTTCGGGCGATCCTGAGGAGGATCGAGCGAACGCCGACGCGCTGCTGGCCTCGGCGAAGGATCGGGAGGAGCACGCGATCGTCGTGGAGACGATCGCCGAGGTGCTCGGTTCGTTCTGTCGCGAGCTGACGTGGGATCCGACGCCGGCGCTCCTCGAGACGCCCAACGTCTGGCACCTGTCGACGAGGTTCCGAGGCCTGCTGCGGGAGCCGTCGGCCGGCGCGATGGAGCTGGTCCGTGCGCTGCATCCCACGCCGGCCGTCGCGGGCGAGCCGCGTGACGCTGCCCTGGACGTGATCGAGGAGCTCGAGCCGTTCGACCGGGGATCGTACGCAGGGCCTGTGGGGTGGATGGACGCGACCGGCGACGGCGAATGGGCGATCGCGCTGCGGTGTGCGG
>VAXZ01000135.1 GCA_005885035.1 Actinomycetota bacterium | reverse complement strand
CTCGTTCGTGTGCACGATCAACTCGTCAAGATCGTCGGGGTCGAGCATCCGATGGAGCCGTTGCCGGATGTCGAGGAGCTGCCGCTCGGGCCCCTCGTGGATATCGCGCTGCAGGCCGCGGCGCTGGGCGTCGCGTGCGGTAACCAGACGCTCCCGCGACACCCGCAGCGCCGCGGCCTGCTCGTCCAGTTCCCGCAGACGGATCTCGAGCTCTTCGGTCAACCGGACGTTGTGCAGCGCCAACCCTGCCTGCGCGGCCAGGTCGCGGAGGAGGCTCTGCTCCCCGGGAGTGAGGGGATCGTTCGCGGGCTTCGTCACGATGAGGTCCCCGACGGGCTCTCCTTGATAGCCGATCGTGACCGTCCACGGCTCGGCGACGCGGTCCCTGTCGACGCGGGGTGCCGACCATCGTTCGATCCGCTCGAGCCCACCCGGGAGTCGCACGCGGATCGACACCTCGGTGGCTCCGACGCCGCGTCCCGCCGCCTCCGCCATCTGTGGGAGCACCCGATCGGTCGAAACGGCATCCGCAACTCGCTCGGAGAAGCCCGCGATCACCTCGTATGGCGTTGCTCGCTCGCCATAGACCAATCGGTTCGCGAGCCGCTGCGCGCGCACCCGCACCGGTTGGAACAACACCGCCACCAGGACGGTGGCGGCGATCGACAACGCGGGGCTCGTCGTGCTTCCGGCGATGGTCCCGATCCCGACCACGACCGCCACGTAGACGACCGCGATGAACGCCGCGAGCAGCGCGACGACGACCGTCTTCGAGATCACGACGTCGATGTCGTACAGGTGGTACCTCAGGATCGCGATCCCGGCGGCGATCGGGATCAGGGGCGTGAGCAGCGCGAAGGCGATCGCCGGGTTGTCCGGCAGCGTCGCGAAGCCAAGGATGAACCCACCCGCTGCCAACGCGGAGGCCGCCGCGAACCACTTCATCTGAGCTCGCTGATCCCCCGTCGATCGCCGGTACCGCAGGACGATCTCGACGGCCGACGCGACGAACAGGATCAACGTTCCTACGCCGCCGACCCCGTCGAGGACGTCCGCGACTCCGACGGGGAGGATCTGGAGTGGGTGCACGACGCCCGGGAAGTTCGCCGTGAACTCGGCCGTCACTCCCAGCGCCGGCGTCAGGACCACGACCGCTCCGGTCGCGATCGTGAGCCAGACGAGGGTCCGCCACCGGCGTGACAAGGGTGCGCCGGTCGGGAAGAGCTGCAGGATGAGATAGAAGCCGAGTGACACGCCCAGGGAAGCTTGGAAGAGCCAGGCCGCCCATGGCGCCCCGGCGATGCCGTGCTCGACCGCCCCGCGAGCGTACGCCTCGACGATCATGCCGATCGGCAACCCGATCCCCATGTAGATGAACAACCCTGCTATCGCGCCACCAGCACGCCGGACCCACAGGAGGGAGCCGACGGCCGCGCACGCGAGCGCGAGGGGTGTCCACTCGAGGGGGTCGATCCAACTCCTCCCCGCCCAGGCGTTCACGCCGCAGGCCGCCGCGAGCAGGAGCGGCGGCACAAACAGGAACGCGATCGCCGCGACGCGCCTCATATCCGCACCGTTTCGTGGACGGGTACCCGACCCACGACCGTGGTCCCGGCGCCCGGCGACGACGCGATCTCGGCATCCCCACCGAAGACCGCCACCCGGTCACGGATCCCTTGGATACCGCTTCCGGCTCCCTGCGAGTCCGGATCGAACCCGACACCGTCATCGACGACGCTGAATTCGAGGGCACCGTCGCGCTCGTGGAACGCGATCGTGATCGTGGACGCGTGCGCGTATTTCGCCGCGTTCTGGAGCGCCTCGAGCGTGCAGAAGTAGACGGCGGCCTCCAGCTCGATCGGGTACCTGCCGATCCCGTCGGCCTCCATCCGCACCGGCAACCCGCTCCGCAGGTACTGCGCGGCGAGCGCCGCCGCGATCCCCTGGTCTTCCAGCAGCGGCGGATAGATCCCGAGGGCGAGCGAACGAAGCGTGTCCAGGGCCGCGTCGACCTCGCCTTGGATCTCTTCGAGCATCCGTCGTCCCAGCTCCGGATCCTTCTGGAGCGCGGTCTTGGCGAGACGGAGCTTGACCGCGAGCGCGACCAGGTGTTGCTGCGCGCCGTCGTGGATGTTCCGTTCCAGCCGCCTCCGCTCCTCGTCTTGCGCGGCGACGATCCGTTGGCGGGACGAACGGAGATCAGCCGCCTGCTGCGCGATCTGCATGAGCCGAGCCTCCAGATCCGCCGTGAGCCGCGCGTTCGCGAGGACCAGCCCCGCCTGCTCGGCGAGACGGTCCAGGAGCTCGGCTTCGCCTGCGGCGAGCGGTTCGCGAACGACGCGCGTGGTTCGGCGACCGGCCATGAGGCCGCGAGCGTGAGCCTGTCCCCCAGCCGGAGCCAGACGTCGGAGCGAGCCGCGGCGGTTCCCTCGGCGATCACGCGCGCGATCCGTGGCAGGACGTCCTCGCTCGCGTAGGTCTCGCCCACGCGTTCGCCGAAGCGGGCGAGCACCTCGTACGGCGTCGCCCGGTCGCCGTACACCAGTCGGTTCGCGAGCCGGTTCGCTCGGTCGCGTACCGGCTGGAACGCGACCGCGACCAGCGCCGTGGCTGCGATCCGCAGGACCAGCGTGTCGGTGAAGATCGACCCGAGACCCACCACGACCGCGACGTAGGCCGCGGTGATGAACGCGGCGAGGACGCCGAACACCACCGTCTTCCGGATCACGAGGTCGACGTCGTAGAGGCGGTACTTCAGGATCGCGATCGCGATCGCTGCCGGGATCCCGATAAGCAAGGACACCTGGAAGCCCGCCCATCCGACACCGGAGATAGGCCCCGGAACCCCGGACAGCCAGAAGCAGACGAATCCAACGCCGGCGACGAACACGAGCAGCCGCAACTGCTGGCGTTCCTCACCGGTCCCGTGTCGCCATCGGACGAACAGCGATGCGATCGATGCGAGCGCGGTCAGGAGCAGTCCAACCCCTCCCACGAACCCGAGGACCGACCCGAAACTAACCCCGAAGGGGTTCATCGCGTGGTCGGAGTTGCCCACGTTGAGTGGGCCAGGCGTCAGCATGAACCCCGCAACCCAGAAGCACGCCGAGGCAGCCCACGCGCGGAACACCCACCGCCAACGAACCGATGGGATGCGACCGGTTGGGAACAGCAGGAAGAGCAGAGGCAGGAGCGCAAGCGCTGCTGCGCCGATCCACCGATCGACCCATTCCGCATACACCACGAGCGGCAGCGAACCGGGGTCGGTCACGTTCGCGCGCAGGATGTAGTCGTCGGCCGTGAGCTGGATGGCGGCCGCGACGGCGAGCGCAGAGAAGATCAAGCCCACGGGGTTGTGCTTGCGCCCCGCGATGAGGATCCCCAAGAGCGAGAAGACGATGAGGATCGCGGATACGGCGAGCGCGCCGAGGATGACTCCCGTATCGCGTCGCATCGCGGCGAACGCAAGGCCGAACGTCCCGACCGCGAGCACGATCGCGAGCGCGAGTCGAGCCAACCGAGGGATCCATCGATCCCGCTGCGCGTCTCTTCGTGCCGCGACGACGCTCATGCACGCACCGTCCCCGCGATCGTCGTGCCGGCGCCGGGCGCCGACCGCACCGTCAGTTCGCCCCCGACGGCCGCGACCCGATCAGCCATCCCCTGCAAGCCTGTGCCGTAGCCGGTCGACGTCGTGTCGAAACCGCGGCCGTCATCGGTGACCTCGAAGTGGAGTTCTCCGTTCCCGTTGGAGAGTCGAACCGTGGCTCTGGTCGCACCGGAGTACTTCGCGACGTTGTTCAGTGCTTCGAGCGCGCAGAAGTAGACGGTCGCCTCGACATCCTGCGGGAACCTGCCGACCCCGTTGGCGTCCACCGTCACGGGCAACGCGGCCTTGCGCGCCTGCGCCTCGAGCGCCGCGACGAGTCCTCGGTCGGCCAGGAGCGGCGGGTAGATCCCGCGCGCAAGGTCTCGGAGATCCTCGAGCGCGGTGTTCGTGTCGGACTGAAGCTCCTCGAGCATCGTCCGGGCGCGCTCGTCGTCGCGGCCGACCAGCGACGCGGCCAGCCGCTGCTTCACCGACAGGGCGACGAGCTGCTGCTGAGCGCCATCGTGGATGTTGCGCTCGATCCTCCGCCGCTCGTCGTCCTGCGCCCCGACCAAACGTTGTCGTGACGCGCCAAGCTCTTCAAGACGTGCGCGCAACTGCCCCGTCAGTGCCACGTTCCGAAGAACGAGGCCGGCCTGCGCCGCGAGGTCGTCCACGAGCGTCGACTCCGTCGGGGTCAGCGACTCTCCCGGCGACATCTGGACGCCGAGCGCTCCGAGGAGCTCATCGCGATGCCGCACGGGGACGAGGTCCGGAGGGAACGGCTCCGCTGCGAGCTCGTTCGCGGGTTCGTCCGTGATCGGCCAGCTTGCCGCGACGCGAAGCTTCAGATCGACATGCAGCCAGACGTCAGCGCGTCTGGCGCCCGTCCCTTCGGCGAGGATGCGAGCCATGCGAGGCAGGACGTCTTCGGGGTCGTACGCGCCGCCCAGTCGGCTCGAGAACTCCGACAGGACCTCGTACGGTGTTGCGCGCTTCCCGTAGACCAGGCGGTTGGCGACGCGTTGGCCCCAGCGACGGACCGGCTGGAACGCGAGCGCCACCGCGGCTGCGGCGATCCCGGAGAGCACGGGGCTCCCTCGTGAGCCGACCATGCTTCCGACCCCGACGACGATCGCGACGTAGACGGCCGTGATGAACGCCGCGAGGACGCCGAACACGACCGTCTTGCGGATGACGACGTCGATATCGAAGAGCCGGTACTTCAGGATCGCGACCCCGATCGAGAGCGGGATGAGGGCCAGGACGAAGCCCTGGATGAAGTCGGGCCACCCGCCGCTCCCATGGTTGAGGGGCAAGCCGAACCAGATCACCGTTGCGGCTCCTGCAAACATCAACCACTTGATCTGTTCGCGTTCTTCGCGATCGCCACCTCGGAAACGCACCACGAGCGACGCAACGCAAACCCCCATCACAACGATGAACAGAAGGCCGAAGATCAGCCTCGCTCCGTCGAAGAACGGAACGAGGCCGGGGATGGCGTAGGGGTTCGGACTTGGACGGTTCAGCGCGTCGGTGTAGTCGTGTCCCTCCAACGCGAAACTGATCGACCACAGCACCGTGAGCACGACGGTTCCCCAGGCGAGGGTGCGCCATCGCGGAGATGGGAGGTGCCCGTCGGGGAAGAGGAGGAACGGGAAGGTGACCAGCGCCACGAAGATCGGGACCCAGATCCAGTTCCCGACCCATGCGGCCAGGGTCGGACCCGGCATGGACGGGTCCTTGATGGCTGCCCACCGAGCGAATCCGCTCAAGCTTCCGAAGACAACAGCCGCCCCCGTCCACACCGCGAGGTAGATCCAGCCGAGCGGGTTCTTCGGCTGGTGCCGTGCGACCACGAGCCCGATCGTCCCCACCGCGAAGAACGCGACGACTTGGGTGAAGCCATTCCACTCCGCCCCCTTGCCGTCGGCGATCCCGAATGCCGCGGCGACGGTGACGCCCAAGATCCCCAGCGCCCACAGCCACCAGGCCCGTCGTGATTTCATCCGACCGCCCCTCGATCTAGCGGGAGGCGCCCGGCGACGGCGGTGCCGTCGCCGGGCGCCGAGGTCACGACCAGCTCGCCGCCGAGGGCGGCGAGCCGATCCGCGATCCCCTGCAAGCCCGTCCCGTAGGTCGTTGTGGACGGGTCGAAGCCCCTTCCGTCGTCGCGGACCTCGAAGCGCAGCTCGCCCGAACCGTTGGAGAGCCGGATCGTCGCCGTGTTCGCGTCCGCGTACTTGCCGATGTTCTGCAGCGCCTCCAAACAGGAGAAGTAGACGGCCGACTCGACGTCCGCGGGGAATCGCCCGAGGCCATCGGCCTCAACGGTGACCGGCACGATCGCCTTGCGCGCTTGCGCCTCGAGCGCCGTCGTCAGCCCCTTGTCGGCGAGCAGGGGCGGGTAGATCCCACGAGCGAGGTCCCGCAGGTCATCCAACGCGTCCGAGGCGGCACCCTGGAGCCTGTCGAGCAATGCTCCGGCCTTGGCGGGATCGCGCTCGACCATCGACCGCGCCAGCTTGAGCTGAACGGCGAGCGCGACGAGCTGTTGCTGCGCGCCATCGTGCAGGTTCCGTTCGATCTTCCGGCGCTCGTCGTCCTGCGCCGCAACGAGGCGACGTCGCGACGACCGGAGCTCCTCGATCAAGAGCACGTTCCGAAGCACGAGGCCGGCCTGCGAGGCGAGGTCGTGCATCAGGTGCTCGCGGGCGCCGCTCAGTGGCTCGGCGGGAGGCATCGCGACCGAGAGCGCACCCAGGCGCTCACCTCGATGCTCCACGTCGATGAGGGCGCCAGTCGGTGGGTCAGCGTCGGCGGGCCAGACCGCGGCGGGATGGAGCTCGCCCCCAGATAGGAGCCAGACGGCCGCCGCGTCGGCACCGATGCCCATCCCCAGCACCTGCGCCATCCGGGGCAGGACGTCCTCGGCGGCGTAGGCATCGCCGACCCGGTCGGAGAACTCGCTCAAGACCTCGTATGGGTTCGCCCGGTTCCCGAAGACGAGACGATCGGCCACCGTCGCCGCCAACCGTCGGAGCGGCCAGAACGCTACGCCGATCGCAACCCCGACGATCACGAGGGCTGTCGGGTCCTCTCGGAGGCCCCCGCGGCCCGCGGCGAGCGCTCCGGCAAGGAGCAAGGTGCCGACGACGATCGTGAGGAGCAGGGCAACCAGAACGGCGTAGCGCACCGTCTTGCGGATGATGAGGTCGATCTCGTAGAGGCCGTGGCGAAGGATCGCCACGCCGATCGCGAGAGGGATCAGCGTGAACGAGAACACGACGAGCGTCTGCGCGGCCGCGAGCCATCCGGGGGTCTCACCGCTTGATCCAGTGAACGACGGGACGATCGACAGCAACATGACGATCAGGTATGCGACCGCGACCGCTGCTGCAGCGAACGCGAGCAGTTTCAGCTGCTCGCGTTCGGCTCCGCGGGACCGGCGGAATCGAACGACGAGGCTGGTCGCGCTCACCAAGATGCAGAACGGGAACAGCACGAGCGCGACCGCGAGGAACGAAAGGCCGGGAACGCCGAACCGGTTCGGGACGTTCGGGAATCCCGCGTCGGCGAGGTTCCCCTGACCGAACAGGATGCCGGCCGATGACAGGACGAGGACGACGGCGGTCACCCACGCGAACCACCGCCATCGCGGCGACGGGAGGTGCCCGTCGGGGAACAGCAGCAGTGCGAACGTGCCCATCAGTCCGATCGGCGGGATCCACTGCCATCCCGTGAACGACAAGACCCAGTCGGCGGCCGGGAGGTGCGACACCCCGAGCCCGTAGACCCCGTAGCCGGTCAGGACCTCGCCGAAGCAACGCGAGCGCGAACAGCACCCCCGATAGGAACCCGTTGCCGCTCCAGCCCGACGAGCTGGTCGCATCACGCGTGAGCCATGCCAACCACCCGGCCACCAGGAGGCTGAGCAGATCGACGACGAAGATCGCCCACGCCAACGAGCGCTTGCTCATCGTGTGGTTCCTTCCGCGAGGGGGATGCTCCCGGCGACGGCCGTGCCGTCGCCAGGAGCAGAGGTCACGGTCAGCTCGCCGCCGACGGCGGCGAGCCGGTCTGCGATCCCCTGCAGGCCGGTCCCGTAGGCCGTCGTCGAGGGGTCGAACCCGCGCCCGTCATCGGTCACTTCGAACCGCAGCACGCCGGCGCCGTTGGTCAGCCGGACGCGAACCTCGTGCGCGTCCGCGTACTTGGCCGCGTTCTGCAGCGCCTCCAGACAGGAAAAGTACATGGCCGACTCGATGTCGGCCCCGAACCGCGCGACCCCGGCGGCGCTGACCGTGACGGGCATCGCCGCCTTCCGCGCCTGCGCTTCGAGCGCCGCCCCGAGACCCTTGTCGGCCAACAGCGGCGGGTAGATCCCTCTGGCCAGGTCCCTCAGGTCCTCGATGGTCTCGTTCGCCGTGCCGCGCAGTTCCGCGGCGATCTCTCGAGCGTTCGCCGGGTCCCGTTCGATCTGTTGCTCGAGGAGCCGCAGCTTGACGGCCAGCGCGACGAGCTGCTGCTGGGCGCCGTCATGGATGTTGCGCTCGAGCTTCTTCGCCCGCTCGTCCTGCGCCGCGACGATCCGCCGCCGGGACGCGCGGAGATCGTCGACCAGCCGGACGTTCTGGAGCGCTAGACCAGCCTGCGACGCGAGCCCGACGATCAGCCGCTCCTTCGAGGCGTCCATCGGATCGGCCGGAGGCATGCTGAGCGTCAGCGCTCCCAGCAGTTCGCCCTGGTGCGCCACTTGGAAGGCCGAGATCGCGGGTCCGAAGGGAGGGATGGTGTCTGCTCCGGTGCTCGCGGCGAGCAGCTGGGTCATCCGTGGAAGAACGTCGTCGACCGAGTACGTCTCTCCGAGGCTGGCCGAGAACTCGGAGAGGACCTCGAAGGGGGTCGCGCGCTTCCCGTACACGATCCGGTCGGCGAGCGCCTTGGCCCGCCGTCGGACGGGATTGAACGTGAGGACGAAGACCACCGCTCCGGCGATGGCCCCGATGCTCGTGAACGCGGCGAGGGCGAGCGCCCCCAGGTACAGGAGCGTGATGAAGGCCGCAACGATGGTGAAGACGACCGTTCGCTTGACGACGATGTCGAGGTCGTAGAGGTGGTACTTCAGGATCGCGACCGCGCACGCGGCGGGGATCCCGATCCCGAGACACACGAAGAAGAGCAGGAACGAGAAGTCGTTCGCCGGGGTCGACTGACCGCTTTTGAGACCGATGCTCGTCACGAGCGTCATCACCAGGAACACGCCCGTTAGCGCCGATATGGCGGCGAGCCATCGCAGCTGTTGCCGTTCCTCGCCTGCCGATCGACGGAACCGTTGGACGAGTCCTACCACGGCGGCGATCGCCAGGCCGGCTAGCGCGAGCCCCGCGACCCAGGCAACGACGTCGAGCACACCCTGGAGCGAAGGGACGCCGAGCGGGTTCTTCGGTTGGGTCGTCGTGGTCACTTCGATGGTCCCTGGTCGGAACATCACCGCGAACGCCAAAAGGGACAAGCACGCGATCAGCGCGCCAGGGAACCAACGCCAGGCGCGGGACGGGAGGGTGCCGGTCGGGAACAACAGCAGGATGAGGGGAACCGCGCCCAAAACGAGGAAGGACCAGTTGTTCAGCCAGGCGACCGCGATACCGAAGGGGAGCGAGCCCGGGGCCGTTTCGAGCGTGTATCTGGCGTATTCCTCGGAAGCCCCGCCCCAGAGCACACCGAGTCCGGCGACGAGGAACAGCCAGCCGATCGGGTTCCGCGGCACCCGCCAGACGAGAAGGGCCCCGACGCCCGCATAGGTGCCGAGGAACGCGATGCTCAGGAACGTGAACGGCTCACGAGTGAATGTGTGGTTCAACGTCGCGAGGACCATCGCGGCGACGAAGAGCACGGCCCCGAGGACGAGCAGGAGCCAGACCAGCCGCCTGTCGTCGTCGGCTTCCGCTCGCCTCGCCCGCCCCATGGGTGGATGCTTACATCCCGAAGAACGGCCCGAAAGGGGTCAGACCTGCTGGTTCCCGGGCGGGAACCTCACTCTGGCTGGGGTGCTGGCACCACGCCAGTTTCCGCATGGTCGCCGGTTCGGATCCCCGGTCACGACAGCCTAGCGTTCTGTTCGCAGAACAGATGAGGAGGCGACACCGATGACGACGATCTTGGTGGGTACGGATTCTTCGGCGGCGGCGGACCTGGCCGTCGATCATGCGGCACGACTCGCGCGGGATCGCGAGTCCGACCTGGTGGTCCTGCTGGTACGACCGGACGGCGATCTTCGGTCGGTCGTGGACCCTGGCAAGGCGGCCGATCCCGACCGGTACCTTGCGCACGTCGCCGAACGGTTCCCCGGGGTGCCGACGAGCACGCGCGTCGAGCACGGCGAGGCGGCCGAGCGGATCGTGGCGGTCGCTCAAGAGCTCAGCGCCGACACCATCGTGGTCGGGAACCGGGGGACGCACGGGTCGTGGTGGCGCGTCAGGGACAGCGTCCCCAACCTGGTGCTCCGGCACTCGCCATGCAGCGTGTTCATCGTAGACACGAGGCGCGCACAGTGAGGAGGCCATCTGGCATCTCCGCCGTCGCTCTGGCGACGCTCACCACGGTCCTCAGGGCGGCGGCTTAGGCATGCTCGGTCTCGCGGAGG